>DCGW01000009.1:92479-103053 GCA_002315335.1 Firmicutes bacterium UBA1768
CCTTAAGCTTTTGATAGACCATGACCCTGAGGACAAGGACACCGACGATATTGAAATCACAGTAAAATATGGCGGTGAGCCTTTTAATCCTATGGACAGCGGAAACGAAATTGCGATAAAAATAATCAAAAGCAAGGGGAAAGCTTACTCTTATGAGGCTGTTAATGAACAGGATTATACGAATAAGGTGACAGTAAAACTATAAAGAAAAATCCCTCGGCTTGCCGAGGGATGATTTTTAAGCTGATTATTATTTGTCTCTCTTGATGTGCTCAACTAAGTTGATGATGATGTCGTCTTTTACGAGTCTTGTAAGCTTAGCTGATTCTGTGTTGAAGGTGAAGCTTTCCTTTTTGAAGCCCTGATCCTCATAATATTTTACGCCTTCTTCGATGTTGTCAACGTTAACTCTGAGACCGTAGAAGGTGTTGCCAGCCTTCTTGTACAGCTCTTTGTTTTCGATAAGAACCATACGGTTTCCATCTGATGCTTCGAGGATATATTCCCATCTGTTTGGGTGATGCTTAACTTCATAACCAAGAGACTCATAAATACCAATTGATATTTTTGCATTCGGTGTCACGTATTCTGGGATGCAGCTTGAAATCTTCATAAAAAACTCTCCTTTATTGTGATAGTTACCCAAAGAATAGCATAAATTTGTTAAAAGGTCAATTGATTTTATAACATTAAACGAAAAATGGAAGGAGAAGCGAGTGTATGTCACAAATCGTTGTTTCTCCGGAAAAACTGTGATAATATTTATTGGAACACGGAGGAAAAAGCTATGAAAAAAATCAAACTCGGATTAGGAATCCCGCTCAGAAACAGCGTTGAAATATCAATCATTGATGTCACCTCTGGAGAAGAAAAAAAGAGGGGAGCACTCACGGCGGAATACACGGAATGGGACGTTAAGCCGCTGATCGACAAAGGAATGAGCTTGGCTGATGTGGTTGACGACTATGAAGAGTGGGTATACAAGTCGCTGAGACGTCACCTGTTAGATGAGGTTGAGATAGTTGAAGGCATAAAAGAATTCAGAAAAATAGTTGAGAATAGAGTAAAAGACTTTTATTAATTGATGTTTTGTAGTATAATATTCTATCTGCAAAAAAGCAGAAATAATTACCGGGAGAGAGTTTATGAGCGAGAAGAAAATCAACTATGCAGTAAAAGACTACGCTTTTTTTCATACGACATTTTCGTGCACCAATGAGGCGGTGGACGAAGAATTTTTTATAGAATGTATGAACATACCACAGACTCCAAGGGAACATTGCCCCGGAATAAACGCCAAAGCTCTCTGTGAGCAGTGTGAACATTTCGGAAGAGAGTCCTGGATTGTGGATCAGAAGACAGGCGAAAAAATATTGCAGGAAAATGCTCTTGGAAAAGAGCTTGCCAGATAAAAAGTAAAGGTGACCGGTTTTTCCTGAAACCAAGGTCACGAAAAGGAGAGAAAATATGAAGTACCTTATGACAGGCAATGAAGCCGCAGCGCGGGGCGCGTATGAAGCTGGAGTAGTATTTGCTTCAGCTTATCCGGGAACCCCGAGCACAGAAATTCTTGAAAACCTTGGAACGCGCTATAAGGACAAGGTCTATGCAGAGTGGGCTCCGAATGAAAAGGTTGCGGTAGAGGCTTCTATCGGCGCAGCAATTGCAGGAGGCAGAGCGCTTGCATGCATGAAGCATGTAGGAGTAAATGTGGCAGCAGACCCACTAATGACATTTGGCTATACAGGAACAACGGGCGGTTTTGTTATCGTTTCCGCTGATGACCCGGGAATGCACAGCTCACAAAATGAGCAGGATAACAGATTCTATGCTAAGTTCGCAAAAATTCCAATGTTTGAACCTTCGGACAGCGGTGAAGCAAAAGACTTCATGAAGCTCGCTTACGAGCTCAGTGAAGAATGGAAGACCCCTGTTTTCTTCAGAATGACAACAAGAGTCTGCCATTCAAAGTCCATAGTAGAGCTCGGCGAAAGAAAAGAAGCTGCTCATATCAAATACGAAAAGGATATTCCGAGATATGTTACAACACCTGCTCATGCTAAAGGCATGAGAGAAAAGATTGAGGACAGGCTTGCAAAAATGGAAGAATATTCCAACAACTGTCCGCTCAACAAGCCGGAATACAACAAGAATGAGGTTGGAGTAATTACATCCGGAGTTGCATACCAGTATGCAAGAGAGGTATTCGGAGAAGATGCTTCCTACCTCAAGCTCGGATTTACTAATCCAATGCCTATGAATGTAATCAGGGAATTTGCTTCAAAGGTTAAAAAGCTTTATGTTGTAGAAGAGCTCGAACCATTCATGGAAGACCAGATTAAGGCTGCCGGAATAGAATGTATAGGAAAAGAAGCAATTCCGAACATTGGAGAGCTTGACACAGACAGAGTAAGAAAGGGAGTGTTTGGAAAAGAAAACGCCTCCCTCACATCAGAAATTAAAGCACCGGGAAGACCTCCTACACTTTGTGCGGGCTGCCCACACAGAGGCTTCTTCTATTCGCTCGCAAAGAGAAAGAATGTTATGGTAACCGGCGATATAGGCTGCTACACGCTTGCCTGTGCTGAACCGCTCTTCGCTATTGACACAACAATCTGCATGGGAGCATCAATCAGTACTGGCCATGGTGCACAGAAGGTTTTCGAAAAGACTGAACCTGACAAGAAGGTTGTATCCGTATTGGGAGACTCAACATTCTTCCATTCGGGCATAACAAGCCTTATGGATGTTGTATACAACAACGGAAGGAGCGTTGCGGTTATCCTCGATAACAGAATCACAGGTATGACCGGTCATCAGCAGAATCCGGGCACAGGCCTTACTCTCATGGGAGATGCTGCTCCTTCAGTTGATATTCCTGCACTTTGCGTTGCGCTCGGAATCAAGAAAGAAAATATTCACATAGTTAACCCTAACAATCTTGCCGAAAACGAGGCGGCTCTCGATGCTGCATTTGCTTCCGATGAGACAAATGTAATCATCACAAGATGGCCTTGCGAACTCAAAAAATTGTCTCCAAAGGACAAGGCTGAGATTGCACCTTTTAAGAAACAAAGCAGGGTTATCGCAGACAAGTGCAAGAACTGCAAGGCGTGCCTGAAGACAGGTTGTCCTGCAATCGCAATCAGGGATGGAAAAGCTGAAATCGACCCGCGCGAGTGTAACAGCTGCGGAGTCTGCAGGCAGGTTTGCCCGTTCGATGCAATAGAAAAGGTGGGTGAATAGAATGGCTGAGATTAAAAACATATTATTAGTAGGAGTTGGCGGACAGGGAACAATCCTCGCCAGCAACATCCTCTCAGCTGCACTGGTTAGTGCAGGCTACGATGTAAAAATGAGTGAAGTTCATGGTATGGCTCAAAGAGGCGGCAGTGTAACAACTCAGATAAGATACGGTGAAAAGGTTTATTCTCCAATTATTGGAAAGGGCGAAGCAGATGTTATGGTTTGCTTTGAAAAGATGGAAGCAATAAGATGGATAGAATATGTAAAGCCTACTGCAAAAATAGTAATCAATGACCACGAAATTCCATCGGCGCCTATTTTAACCGGTTCAGCAAAATATCCTGAAGGCATAATCGAAGACCTGAAAGGAAAAACTGATGTTTATGTATTCAAGGCTGCAGAAATTGCCAAAAAACTTGGAAACCCAAAGGCAATGAACATAGTTCTTTTAGGCGCGCTTGTTAAAGCTCTTGGAATTATGGATATGGACTGGGATAAATTCATTTCAGAAAACGTAAAGAAGGGCTTTGAAGAGCTGAATATTCAGGCTTTCAGAGCGGGAGCTGACGCAATATAGCGATATTAAAATACGGCCGGGCTTTTGAATAGCGGCACAAATCCGCGCTTCAAAGACTCGGCTGTTATCTTGACCGTATTTATATTATAGAGTATAATGTTGGTTAGATTAATCTTGAATTAATATTTTTTAACAAATATTTAAGGAGGATAAAAATGGACTTTTTAACAAAAATGAAGGAACTGGCAAAAAAGGATCTTAAAACTATCGTTCTTCCAGAATCAATGGATAAGAGAACCTTTGATGCTGCAGAAAAGATCTTAAAGGAAGGTCTTGCAAAGCTTATCATCATCGGAACAAAGGAAGAAATCGAAAAGTATGGTGCTGGCTATGATATTTCCGGCGCAACTATCGTTGACCCTTACAATGATCCTAACAAGCAGAAATATATCGACAAGTTCGTAGAACTCAGAGCAAAGAAGGGCATGACTCCTGAAGCAGCTCAGAAGCAGATGGAAGATGACTACATGTTCTATGCATGTCTCATGTGCAAGTGCGGCGACGCTGACGGCGTTGTATCAGGTGCTTGCCACTCAACAGGAAACACAATTCGTCCTGCTCTCCAGCTTCTCAAGACAAAGCCTGGTATCAGCGGAGTTTCAGGCTTCTTCCTCGTAGAAGTTCCTAACTGCGACATGGGCGAAAATGGTCAGTTCGTATTCGCTGACTGTGCTGTAAATACAGACTTCGATGCAGAAAAGATCGCAGAAATCGCATATCTTTCAGCTGAATCCTTCAAGAACTTCGTTGGCGGCGAGCCAAAGGTTGCAATGCTTTCATACTCAACAAAGGGAAGCGCAAAGCACGACGACGTTACAAAGATGGCAGAAGCTACAAAGATTGCTAACGAAAAATGGCCTGAAATCGCACTCGATGGCGAACTCCAGCTCGATGCTGCATTAGTTGCAGAGGTTGGCGAACTCAAGGCTCCAGGCAGCAAGGTTGCAGGACACGCAAACACATTAGTATTCCCAAGCTTAGAAGCAGGAAACATCGGCTACAAGCTCGTTCAGAGACTTGCTAAGGCTAACGCATACGGCCCAATTCTTCAGGGTCTCTCAATGCCTGTAAATGACCTCTCAAGAGGCTGCTATGCTGATGATATCGTAGGCGTAGTTGCAATGACAGCTGTTCAGGCTCAGAACAAATAATCTATCTAGAAAAAACTGGAAATCACCATGGCCGCCAATAGGACGACTTTGGAAAAACAAAAATTTGTCGGCATAGCTGGATTAATCTTCGGCTATGTCGATTTTTAAAAAGGTGGTAAAAATGGCAAAAAAGGAATTTAAAGCTGAGTCCAAAAGATTGTTGGACCTCATGATTAACTCGATTTATACAAACAAAGAAATTTTTCTGAGAGAGCTCATCTCAAATGCGAGCGATGCTATCGACAAGCTGTACTATAAGGAGCTGCAGAGCGGTAAGGCTGGAATTAACAGAGATGACTTCAAAATAACTATTGAAACCGATAAAAACGCGGGAACGCTTAAAATTATAGATAACGGTATAGGAATGACTCTTGAAGAGGTTGAAAACAACCTCGGAACTATTGCAAAGAGCGGTTCGTTTGACTTTAAGACAGGAATGGGAGCTGCTGAGGCTAAGGAAAAATCTGAAGAGGGAGTGGAAACCGAAGGCGGCCTCGGCGATGACAGGGAAAAAATTGACATCATCGGTCAGTTCGGCGTAGGCTTCTACTCAGCCTTTATGGTAAGCGACAGGGTTGAGGTTGTCACAAAAGCAGACGGTTCAGACAAGGCCTATAGATGGGTGTCCGAAGGAGTTGACGGCTATGAGGTGGAGGAAACAGAAAAGCCTGAAGCCGGAACAGAAATCACCCTGAAAATCAAGGCGGATACAGCAGATGAAAACTATTCTCAGTATCTTCAGGATGGAACTCTTCAAAGACTTGTCAAAAATTACTCCGACTACATCAGATATCCGATTGAGATGATGGTGGAAAAGAGAAAGATGAGAGAGGGCACAGGAATTCCGGCAGGCGAAAACGGAGAACCGGCAGTTCCGGCAGAGTTTGACACATACGAAGAGCTTGTAACTCTTAACTCTATGGTTCCGCTTTGGAAGAAGCAGAAGTCAGAGCTTACCGAAGAGGACTACAATAATTTCTATAAGGACAAGTTTGACTACACAGAGCCTCTCAAGGTAATTCACACCAATGTTGAGGGTGTGGTAAGCTACACCTCGCTGCTCTTTATACCGAGTCAGGCTCCATATAATTACTATACTAAGGAATTTGAAAAGGGACTCCAGCTCTATTCCTCTGGAGTGCTGATTATGGAAAAGTGCGGCGACCTTCTTCCAAACCACTTCAGCTTCGTAAAGGGTCTTGTCGATTCTCAGGATCTTTCTCTCAATATTTCAAGAGAAATGCTCCAGCATGACAGACAGCTCAAGGCCATTGCACAGAGACTCGAGAAGAAAATCAAGTCAGAGCTGCTTTCTATGCAGTCAAACGACAGAGCCAGGTACAATGAGTTTTATAAAAACTTTGGTCTCCAGCTCAAATTCGGAGTGTACGAAGGCTACGGCATAAATAAAGAGGTTCTTAAGGATCTCATAATGTTCTATTCTTCGAGTGAAAAACAGCTTGTCACACTTAAGGAATACGTTTCAAGAATGAAGGAAGACCAGGATGTAATCTACTACGCCTGCGGCGAAAGTGCAGAAAAGATTGACAAGCTGCCTCAGACAGAGGGACTCAGAGACAGAGGCTTTGAAATTCTCTACCTGACAGACGATGTTGATGAATTTGCGCTTCAGATGCTGTACGATTATGACGGAAAGCAGTTTAAGTCGGTACAGTCAGACGACATCGACCTTGGTCAGTCAGAAGAGGAAAAGCAGGAGGCAGAAAAGAAGGCGGCAGATAATAAGGATGTTATCGAAGCGGTAAAGGCTGCGCTTGAGGGCAAGGTTGCCGAAGTCAAGCTCAGCTCAAGACTCAAGACTCATCCGGTTTGCCTCACCTCCAAGGGTGGACTCTCCATTGAAATGGAAAAGGTTCTCAGTCAGATGCCTATGGAGGGCGGCATTGAAGCCTCAAAGGTTCTTGAAATCAATTCAGGACATCCAATAGTTGAAAAGCTTGCAGCGGCCTTTGCTGAGGATAAGGAAAAACTCAACAAGTATGCAAAGCTTCTCTACAATCAGGCCTTGCTCATTGAAGGCCTGCCTATAGAGGACCCTGTAGAGTTTTCAAATGCAATCTGCGATTTGCTGTAACAGGCGAGAATTAAGCAATTGGGAAAAAATGGAAATTATGTCGATTGACAAATAAAGTAATGCTATCGGATATTCCTCGGGGAAGAAAGGAGGACAACATGAAAAAAAGAATATTAATTTTGCTTTTGGCAATGGTACTGGTATTTTCTCTTGCAGCTTGCGGAGCTTCAAAATATGCGGGAGAATACACCTGCACCAAGGTTTCTATGGAGTTGGAGGGAGAAGAAATCTCAGCCTCACCAGCAGAACTGTTTGACGGAGATGTAACTCTTGAAATTGTTGACGATACAAAGGCAACGCTTACACTCGGAGGAGATCCTGTGGATGCTGAATATACAGTAAACGGCAGCGAAATAACGCTTACAATTGAAGGTACCGAAAGCAAGGGTACAATTAGTGAGAATACGATTGAACTGGACCTCATGGGAACAGGAATGAAATACATCTTTGAAAAGAACGGAACTTCCGAAGAAAAAGACAGCTCTAAAGCCGAAGAAGGAGATAAAGCTGAAGAAAGCTCTGAAGCATAAAGCGTCAGGGGCTTACAACCTAAAAAGGAGATTAATATGGGTCTAATTAAAGCTGCACTTGGTGCGCTGGGTGGAAATCTGGCGGACCAGTGGAAAGAGTATTATTATTGTGAGGCTATGGACGCAGGCACCATAATGGTAAAGGGACAGAAGAGGGTATCGTCAAGGTCTGCAAACAAGCACGGCAGTGACAATATCATAACCAAGGGGTCTGTGGTTGCGGTTGCAAACGGACAGTGTATGATAATCGTCGAGCAGGGGAAGGTTGTGGAAATGTGTGCCGAACCAGGGGAATTCGTTTTTGACAATTCCACGGAGCCGTCTATCTTCATGGGAGATCTTAAGGAAAGCATAGGAGAAACCTTCAAAAATATAGGCAAGCGTTTTACTTTTGGAGGAGAACCTCCGAAGGATCAGAGGGTATACTATATTAACACCAAGGAAATGCTTGGAAATAAGTACGGAACACCGAGCCCGGTTCCTTTCAGAGTGGTGGACCAAAGAGCTGGAATAGATATTGATATAGCAATTAAATGCTTCGGTGAATACAGCTACCACATAGCGGACCCGATAAAGTTTTACACAAATGTCTGCGGAAATGTTGAAGACGTGTACCTCAGAGACAATCTGGACAGTCAGCTTAAGACAGAAGTGTTGACTGCGCTTCAGCCGGCTTTTTCGAGGATTTCGGAGATGGGTATAAGATATTCGGCACTACCCGGTCATGCAAAGGAGCTTGCGGACGCAATGAATGCTGAACTTTCGGCTGATTGGGGAGGTCTTAGAGGAATTGAAATTGTCAGATTCGGGGTTTCTTCCGTGAAGGCAACGGAAGAAGACGAGGCGATGATTAAGGAAATGCAGAAAAATGCTGCATTTGTTGATCCGTCAAGAGCAGCCGCAAATATGGCGGGGGCTCAGATGGAGGCTATGAAGTCGGCTGCGAAGAACGAGGGCGCAGGAGCGGCCATGGCCTTTATGGGCATGAACATGGCCGGAGGTGCTGCGGGCGGCGCGGTACAAGGCCTGTACGAAATGGCTCAGAACCAGGGCGGCCCGCAGCAACCCCAGGGCCAGCCAACTAAGGCCGGCGGCGGTCCCGGTGGGACCGCCTCGGGCACCGGCTCTGGTTCGGGTGACGTTTGGCGGTGCCCGGCTTGCGGCGCCGAGGTGAGCGGCAAATTCTGCACCGAGTGCGGCGCGAAGCGGCCGGTCGCTGAGGGCTGGACCTGCTCCTGCGGCGCAGTCAACAAGGGCAGGTTCTGTTCGGAGTGCGGTGCAAAAAAACCGGCAGGAGAGCCTTTGTATAAGTGTGATAAGTGCGGCTGGGAGCCTGAAGACCCTAAGCACCCACCAAAGTTCTGCCCTGAATGCGGAGACCCATTCGGCGAAGAAGATATAATCAAACAGTAAATACTAATCCCGGGAATTGTGGCGCAATAGTATTCAGACCGGATGAACCGGTCAGGCCCAATGACCCGGGACTAATATTTGTAGAGGAAATAACAATGTCAGAAATAAGTAATTATAAATGTCCTGCCTGCACCGGGCCGCTGAGATTTGATGCGGCAACGGAGAAGCTTGTCTGTGACTACTGCGAAAGCACCTATGATGTTGCGGAAATAGAGGCCTTTTACAAAAAAGAGGTGGAGGCTGCCGAGGCCGAAGCTGCCGCAAAAGAAAAGGCGGAAACAGAGGAGCTTATTAAGGCTGCAGAGGAAGCTCTGAGAAGGCAAAAGGAAAAGGATGAGACCTTTGCAGCGGCCTTTGAGACAGGAGGAAATGAAGCCCTGTCAGAGGAGGAACGCAAACTCGGGTCGGAAGAGGCTCAAAGGGAAGTGGATGAGCTGCTCCGAAGGATGGAGTCTGACACTGCTGCAAATGGAAGCGTCTGGGGAGCGGACGCGGATAAGATGACGGTATATAACTGTCCGTCCTGCGGAGCTGAGATTATCTGCGAGGAAACTACAGCAGCAACCTTCTGTCCTTACTGCGGAAACAACACTATTATTCCGGGAAAACTCGGAGGAGCTACCATTAAACCGGACTTAATAATTCCGTTTAAGCTCGAAAAAGAGCAGGCAATTCAGGCTCTTAAGGACCAATACAAGGGAAAAATATTCCTTCCGAAGCGGTTCAAAGACAAGAATCACATAGAAAAAATCAGAGGTATATATGTTCCGTTCTGGCTTTTCGACGGCAAGGCAGAGGCCAAGGTTGATTTTACTGCGACTCGCTCACACATAGTGCCCGGTCATAAGGCTGACGTAGCTGTTACTGAGCACTTCGATGTTCACCGTCAGGGAACTCTTAGCTTTGAAAAAATCCCTACCGACGCATCCTCGCAGATGCCGGACGATATGATGGACTCAATAGAGCCCTTCAACTACGATGAGTTTAAGGAGTTTTCTGCGGCTTATCTGCCGGGGTTTTATGCGGATAAGTACGATGTAAGCATTGAAGAAAGCACAGATCGAGCAGACAGGAGGGCCGAGACCACAGTTCTTGACTATATGAGAAACACTGTTACAGGCTATGAGTCCTGTTCGTTGGTCTCATCTGATGTAAAAATCAGGCACGGAAGAGTGGAGTATGCGCTTCTTCCTGTTTGGATGCTGAACACTAAATGGGACGGAAAGGATTATTTGTTTGCTATGAACGGTCAGACCGGCAAAATGGTAGGGAATCTTCCGATTGACAAAAAACGTGTTGCGGCGATGTTTTTCGGTATTTCTCTGCCGCTTATGGCAATAATGGGACTGATTTCGTTCCTGTTGTTTTAGGGGGTGCGGCTATGAAGAATAAAGCTTTTTCAATAATATTTGCTCTGATCATAGGGGCTGCAATTTCCCTGCCTGTATTTGCTGCGGCAGATGACTCTGAGGCGCAGCTCAATTATGTCACAGATGCAGCTGGACTTCTTACTCAGACAGAGGCTGCAAGCCTTGAAGAAATCGCGGCCGCTATTTCCTCGG
>DCGW01000009.1:103085-106846 GCA_002315335.1 Firmicutes bacterium UBA1768
ACACGAGTGCAGCATTTATATTGTAACTGTTGATGACTATGTGAACTATACGGAATATGACGAAGGGATTTTGGACTGTGCGGAGGAGATTTTCGATGACTACGACCTCGGCTACGGTGAGGATGAAACGGGCCTGCTGCTGCTTCTGAGTATGTCCGACAGAGACTACGCGCTGGCAGCGCATGGCGACAAGGCACACGGAGCTTTTACCGACTATGGCAAGTACGCTCTTGCAGATGAGTTTTTAGATAACTTAGGAGAGGATGACTGGTACGGAGGCTTTAGTGACTATTTGTCTGCCGCTGCTGACTTCCTTGTATTGTATGAGGAGGGAACTCCCGTTGATGTTAACGCCGAAGGCTATGACGAGCAGTATTCAGAATACTTCAACAAGGACTACGGAGGGCTGCCTTTAATAGTGAAGCTGCTTCTGACTATTGTTCTGCCTATCGTAATCGCCTTTATAGTAGTAATGATTTTCAAAGGCAGAATGAAGTCTGTCTTTCGTGCTGGCTCCGCAGCGAGATATGTCGATGAAGGCTCTCTGGTTATAGAAGATGAATGGGATAGATTTTCTCATGTGACCGAGGTTATAATACCTAAGCCGGAAACAGATGGTGGAGGGCATGGCGGAGGTACTACAATAGGTAGCGGAGGTTTCTCCGGCCACAGCGGAAAATTTTAAAAATGTAAACGTTTTAATAAAAAATGTAAACGTTTTTAAAAAAATGTAAACGTTTTCCTTGCAAACAAATCGACCATGGTATATAATTTAGACACAATGTACGCGGTTAGTTTTTGTGAAAAAGTTTGACAAAAGCTTCACAATAATTAACACTAAATATTTTTATAAGGAGGAAGATTTCATGAAGAAATTTTTAGCTTTACTGCTTACTCTTTGTCTCGTAGTTTGCACATTTGCTGCATGCGACACAAATACAGCGGAAGACACAGCTGAAGGCGGCGACTCAACTCTCCAGATTGATGGCGTGGCTGACGTAGTTGGCTCATTAACAATGGGTACAGGCGGAGAATCCGGCACATATTATGCATTTGGCGGCGTTCTCAGCACAATCATCGGACAGGTTAGCCAGATTGGCGTAACTGTAGTATCAACAGGCGGTTCAAAGGATAATATCGTTTCTATGGACAGCGGTATCTACCAGTTAGGAACAGTTCAGTCTGACGTTATGACATATGCTTATGAAGGTACAAATACTTTCAAAGAAGATGGTGCGATTAAGTCCTTCAGAGTAGTTGGTGCTCTCTATGCAGAAACAGTACAGATGGTAACAGTAGACAAAAACATCGCAAGCGTAGCTGACCTTAAGGGCAAGAGCGTATGCGTTGGTGACGTAGGTTCCGGAACATACTTCAACACAATCGACGTATTAAAAGCTTATGACATGACAATCAACGATATTACTCCAGTATATCAGTCATTCGGAGATTCAACAGAAAGCTTAAAGGACGGCAAGATTGACGCAGCATTCCTCTGCGCAGGCGCTCCTACAACAGCTGTAACAGAATTAGCAGCTTCAACTCCTGTATACCTCATCTCAATTGATAAGGATCACATGGCTAAGCTACTCGAAGCATGCCCATACTATGCAGAATATTCAATCCCTGCAGGCACATATGAAGGCTTCGATGAAGATACAGTAACAGTAACAGTTAAGTGCACATTAATCTGTTCAGAAGACCTCGATGAAGACCTCGTTTATGCTCTTACAAAGATTATCTTTGAAGCTAAGGATGCTATAACAGACCTTCACGCTAAGGGTGCAGAGCTTGACCTCGAATTTGCAACATCAGGTATCACAGTTCCATTCCACGCAGGTGCTGCAAAGTACTACAAGGAAAAGGGCATTGAGGTTGCTACAGCTTAATTAATATTTATACTAAATTAATACGTTATTGCAATAACCGTAAATACGGTAATTAAAAAACATTGAAATTTCAGCATTTTATTATGCTGCTTATCACCCGGGTGCCTTAGGGTACCTGGGTGTTGAAGACTTAAACGGAGGGGTTTTCATGACTGTAGAGGAAAAAGATAAAGTTGCATCGGCCAACAATGTCGATGCCTTTGAAGTGGTCATGGATGATGAACACGATGTCGTCATAGATGCAGACGAAATAATGCGAAAATATGATAAAGAATCAAACGTCCGCATCTGGGAAGGAAAACCTAAGTATGTAGTAATGGCGGTTGAAATCTTTTTCGCAGCCTTCTGCATTTATGTAACATTATTCGCAACATGGCTTGACCAGATAAGACTCACATCATTCGTTGCACTCATTATCGTGATGGGTTACCTTAATTACCCAATGAAAAAAGGAAATCAAAAAACAAACTCGATGCCTTGGTATGACTTTGTAATAATGATAGCCGGAGCGGGCTCCTTCCTATATTTCTGCTTTGGCGCAAGTTCAATTATTATGAGGCTGCCGACCATAACCTGGTTTGAGGTTATCATAGGCATTGTCGGCATTCTCGCTCTAATGGAGCTTTGTCGACGAAGTGTAGGCATACCGATTCTCTGCGTTGCAGGCTTCTTTATATTGTATGCGCTATACTATTTCATATTTCAGAAACAACTCGGCATTGACGCGATACAGACGCTCGTTTACAGGCTGTTCTACACCACAACCGGTGTTCTTTCAACGCCTATCAATGTCTGCTCGAAGTTCATTGTCGTATTCATAGTTTTCGGTGCTTTCCTTGAACGTACCGGTATTTCACAGTTCTTCATCAATGTAGCTAACAGCTTTGCCGGCTGGGCTGATGGTGGTCCTGCTAAGGTTGCAGTTATTTCATCGGCTCTCTGCGGTATGGTTTCAGGCTCATCGGTAGGAAATACAGTAACAACAGGTTCTGTTACTATTCCAATGATGAAGGACAATGGCTACAGACCTGAATTTGCTGGCGCTGTAGAAGCAGCTTCATCAACAGGCGGCCAGATTATGCCTCCTATTATGGGTGCTGCGGCCTTCCTGATGGCTGACTACATAGGCGTCCCGTATTCGCAGATTATTCTCTGTGCAATACTTCCTGCGGTGCTTTATTTCACAGGCATATTCATCTGTGTTCACCTTGAAGCCAAGAAAACTGGCCTTAAGGGTCTCAGCAGAGATATGCTTCCGAGATTCAAACACCTTGTAAAGAGAACCTACCTGCTTCTCCCGCTCATTATTCTTGTATACCTCGTTTCTTCGAATACAAAAACAATGGCATTCTCTGCAGCAGTTGCAATTCTCTTTGCTATAGCGGTAGCAAACCTGCACAAGTCACCAATAGTAGGCGGAATTGGTTGTCTGGCACTGTTAATATTCGTACTCGCACCGGTTACAGGAATTCTTTCAATAGCAATTCTCATTGTCGGAGTTGTGTGCAGTATTTTCTGCATGTTCCTCAAGGAAGCAACCCTTTCACCAGCGAAATTTGCCGATGCTATGGCTTCGGGTGCAAGAGGCTGTATTGCAGTAGGTGCTGCCTGCGGCATGGCAGGTATAATTGCCGGCTCAATTACTATGACAGGTCTGGCATCAAAGCTTATCACAGGAATTATTTCGCTTACAAATAATATTACCGTAATAACAGTATTCTTTGCACTTCTCATTGCAGTTGGAGTATTCTTCGTAGTATTTGCTGCAATAGGAAGCAAAATGAACAGAAAAACTGCCCTTATTATCAGTATTGCAGCTGCAGTTGCCACAATAGCTCTTATTGTAGCGACAAACGGTGTATACACAGTGGC
>DCGW01000009.1:106957-109008 GCA_002315335.1 Firmicutes bacterium UBA1768
ATGCTCTGCTGTATTGTCCTTGGAATGGGCGTACCGACAACTGCGAACTACTGTATTATGGCGTCAACCTGCGCACCAATATTGATTCAGATGGGTGTTCCGGCTCTTTCCGCACACTTCTTCGTATTCTACTTCGGTATTGTTGCGGATATTACACCGCCGGTTGCTCTTGCGGCATATGCAGGCTCGGCTATTGCAAAGTCACCACCGATGAAGACTGCATTCAATGCTTTAAGGCTTGCTATTGCAGCGTTTATTGTACCATACATCTTTGCGATGGATCCGACTCTTCTCCTCATTGGAGCGACGCCATTTGATGTAGTAGTAAACTCGGTTACTGCTGTATTAGGTATTTTAGGTGTGGCTGCAGGTCTCCAGGGTTATTTCGTAAGATATTGCGGACTTCCATTCAGAATTCTCTGCGTTGTTGGCGGTCTGTGCATGCTCATACCGGGAGCCTTAACCGACATGGTGGGACTTGCCGCACTGGCATTTGTAGTTGCTGTTCAGATTATTGAAAATAAGAGAGACAAGCATCACGCGATTGCATAATAATATTTCAAACATGAAAGAGCGGTTCGTCCGCTCTTTTTTTAGGATAAGATACAGGGGAAGCTTTAATGAAATTCATACACATTTCGGACCTTCATATTGGGAAGAGGGTCAATGGGTTTTCAATGATAGAGGACCAAAAATACATTTTGAATAAAATCTCGGAGATAATTAAGGAGGAAGCTCCTGATGCGGTGCTGATAGCGGGTGATGTTTACGACAAGTCGGTGGCTTCCGCAGAAGCAATTATTGCTTTTGATGAGTTTATCACTTCTCTGAGAAGGGAAAAGGGACTGGATGTTTTCGTAATCAGCGGGAATCATGACAGCGGTGAAAGACTTTCCTTTGGAAGTCGTATTATGCAAAAGGAGGGAGTATTCCTTTCGGGTATGTATGACGGAGCTGTAAGGAAGGTTGTTTATTCTGACGGGGAAATAGAATGGGGGAATTTTGGGGATGGAGTGTCCACAGACGAAACCGACATAAAAGCATCGACTGGTTTAAGAACTGTAATTCACTGCCTTCCGTTTATCAGACCTGCTGAGGTCAGGCAGTATTTCCCTGAGGAGGAAATACGAGACTATAACGATGCTGTCAGGGTTGCAGTAGAAAACATGGATATTAAACCCGAAGACATCAATATTCTTGTTGCACACCAGTTCATAACTGGAGGGAGAACGTCGGAATCCGAAGAATACTCGGTAGGAGGACTGGATAATGTTGATGTAAATGTTTTTGATGCTTTTGACTATGTTGCGCTGGGTCATTTGCACGGACCTCAACGAATAGGGAGGGAAACGGTACGTTATGCCGGCAGTCCCCTGAAGTATTCCTTTTCTGAGGTAAATCAGAGAAAGTCTGTGACTGTTGTTGAGTATGACGAAAGCAAGACTAAGGCTAAGCCCGAACTGAGGATAAGGGAGGTTCCGATTGAGCCGCTGAGAGATTTGCGCATAATAGAAGGCAGATACGACGAGATAATGAGCAGAGACAGTCATAAGGATGAAAACAATGATGACTATATTAAGCTTGTTCTGACAGACGAAGAGAATATTCCATATGTTATGGATAAGGCAAGAACAGTGTATCCAAATATTATGATGCTTACATATAAAAACGGGAGAACATCATATACTTCTCAAGAAGCACAATGCGAAGCTCCGGCTTCCGGACAGCTCAGCCCGCTGCAGCTGTTTGAAGACTTTTATAAAAGGCAGAACAACAGCGATATGAGCGATGAAAAACGCGGCTTCATTAAGGGCTTGATAGAGAAAGTCTGGGAGGAAGAGGAATGAGACCAATAAAACTAACCATGTCTGCATTCGGTCCCTATTCGGGGGAGGAAGCTTTAGAGCTAAACAAGCTCAAGGGCTGCGGAATATATCTGATAACAGGAGATACCGGTGCAGGGAAGACCACAATTTTTGATGCAATAACCTTTGCTTTGTATGGAGAAGCAAGCGGAGACAACAGAAAGCCCGATATGCTCAGAAGCCAAT
>DCGW01000005.1 GCA_002315335.1 Firmicutes bacterium UBA1768
AAAGCTGTTGTGCTTTCCTGTGCTTCAAGAACAGAATTGCTTGAGGAACAGATTAAGGCGTTTAATCCAGAGGCTGTAGTTCTCAAAAACGAAGAGGATGCTATAAGATTATCAAAAAAATATCCTAAGATTGACTTTGATTTTGGCAAAGAAGGGCTGATAAATGCCGCTTCTAACAGCTCTGCAGATATAGTATTGAATTCTCTTGTGGGAATGCAGGGAATGGTTCCGACCTATCATGCAATCAGAGCTGGAAAGGTGATTGCGCTTGCAAATAAGGAAACACTTGTTGCGGGCGGAGATATTATAATGGCTGAAGCTGCAAAAAACGGAGTTCCGATTATTCCTGTTGACAGTGAGCACAGTGCAATATTTCAATGTCTGCAGGGTGAAAAAATCAGGAAACTTGCACCGAGAACCGGAGAAAGCTTTAAAAGGATAATTATTACCGCATCTGGTGGCCCATTCAGAGGTTTTTCGAGAAAACAATTGGAGGGTGTAAAGCTTGAAGATGCGTTAAAGCATCCGAATTGGTCTATGGGCAAAAAAATCACCATAGACTCTGCTACACTGATGAACAAGGGGCTGGAGGTTATCGAGGCGCACCACCTCTTTAATGCGCCGGCAGAAAAAATAGATGTTGTTGTTCATCCGCAGAGCATAATTCACTCAATGGTGGAGTTTGATGACAGGGCTGTTATGGCACAGCTCGGGCTTCCGAGTATGAGAGTTCCTATTGCTTATTCCTTCTCATATCCCGATAGGATTGAACTTCCCGATGAGTCTCTCGACCTTGCTGCCTTAGGAAATATGACCTTTGAAAAGCCCGATCTTGAAGTTTTCAGACCGTTAGCCTTAGCTTATGATGCACTTAAAACAGGAGGAGGTGCCTGCTGTGCACTTAATGCGGCAAACGAGGTGCTTGTTGACAGGTTTTTAAATAATAAGATTTCTTTTGTAGATATTATCGATGGTCTTGAAAAAACAATGAATAAATTCAAGCCTGTTGATATTTCTTCGATAGAAGACGTGCTTGCGCTTGATGAAGAAACAAGGTCTCAGATAATTTAACCGATGGAGGATGTATGACAAGGTTGGTAAAAGCAGGAAATGTCCCGATTGGAGGGGGAAGTGCAATTTCCATTCAGTCTATGACTAATACAAAAACCGAAGATGTGAAGGCTACTGTCGACCAGATAATGAGACTTGAGGCTGCTGGCTGCGAAATCGTCAGAACGGCGGTTCCAACTCTCGAAGCAGCAATGGCTATAGAGAAAATTCGTGAAAAGATTAACATTCCGTTGGTTGCAGATATACACTTTGACTATAAGCTTGCAATTGCTGCAATAGAGTCGGGTGCTGATAAGGTCAGAATCAATCCTGGAAATATCGGCAGCGATGACAGACTGTTTCCTGTTGTTGAGGCAGCAAAAAAGCAGGGCATTCCAATAAGAGTGGGTGTAAACTCCGGCTCTTTGGAAAAGCATCTGGTAGAAAAATATTGCGGAGTTACTCCGGAAGGACTTGCTGAAAGTGCTGTTTCAAATGTCAAAAGGATAGAGGAGATGGGCTATAACAACCTTGTGATTTCCATTAAGGCCTCGGACCCGCTGCTTAATCTCAAGGCGCACAGACTTCTGGCGGAAAAGACGGATTATCCGCTTCATATCGGAATTACCGAATCTGGTACTGTAAACAGCGGAAAGGTCAAGTCTGCCGTTGGAATAGGTGCTCTGCTTTTAGATGGTATTGGCGATACTATGAGAGTAAGTCTTACTGGTGACCCAGTAAGGGAAGTTGTTTTTGCAAAAGAGATATTGAAGGCAGCAGGAAAAAGACAATTCGGTATTAACATTGTTTCCTGTCCGACCTGCGGAAGAACAGGTGTTGATTTGGAGGATATAGTCCTCAGCATTGAGGAAAAGACAGCTTTGATAAATAAACCATTAACTGTAGCTGTCATGGGCTGTGCTGTCAACGGACCGGGAGAGGCTAAGGAAGCTGATATGGGATTGGCCTTCGGAAAAACTAATGCTGCTTTTTTCAAAAAAGGTGAGATTATAGGAACCTTTCCTGTGAAGGAAGCCATAAATAGATTAATTGACGAGATAAATCTGGCCTGAAAAAAATGTGCACTAATTAAACTGGAATAATATGGAAGAATTAAACGTAGTAAAACTGATTTTTAATTATATAGATAAAGAGGAGCTCCGAATTCCTGACTTTGAAAAGCTCAGCCTCAGCCTTGACAGCGCAGAGCTTGAAGAGGAAAGTGGTACTATGCACCTTTATATGACCTCAAACTTCAGAGTTCCGCCCTATGTTCTCGATGTCACTGCTGGAGTAATTAAGCAAAGGCTCATCGCTAATATGCCTCAGCTTGAGAACGTAGTTGAAAGGGTGGACTTCATCTTCAATTTCGAGCATCTGATAGAACCTGCAAGGGCAAAGGTCAGTTCGAGCAGTGATGACCCTTTTGGCAGCATGAAAATTGCTAACCTGAGAAAAACCTCAGAGCCGGTTACCATTACTGGCCAGGTTCTTTTCAAGGATATAAGACAGCTGAAAACGGGAAAGGCACTGCTTATACTCCATGTTACAGACTTCACAGAGACTATTCTTGTCAAGAAGTTCATGGGTGTTAAGCAAAAGGAGACCTTGCCTGCAAAAATTCATCCAGGCTGCATAGTAACCTGTCAGGGTCATATTGAAGAGGACCGTTTTGAAAAGGAAATGGTATTTATGGCCGGAAAGATTGCTTATGCGGGAGAAGCCGAGGATAAAAAACGTCAGGATACCGCACCTTACAAAAGAATTGAGCTTCATGCTCATACAAAGATGAGCAGAATGGATGGGCTTCCTGATGCAAAGGATCTTGTAAACAGAGCCTATGAATGGGGGCATGAGGCTGTAGCTATTACTGACCATGGAGTAGTACAGTCCTTCCCTGATGCCATGCATGCTGCAGAGAAGAAGGATATAAAAGTAATTTACGGTATGGAGGGATACCTTATCAATGATGATACTGTCGGTGAACCGATGGACTTCAACGGGGAGTTTGTGGTCTTTGATATAGAAACCACCGGCTTTTCACCGGTTGGAAATGAAATCATTGAAATCGGAGCTGTCAGAGTAAAGGACAGGCAGATACTTGACTCTTACGATTCCTTTGTCAAGCCTGTAAATCCAATACCAGATAATATAGTTCAGCTGACGGATATTACCAATGAAATGGTTGCTGATGCAAGGCCGATTTCTGAGGTTTTGCCAGAGTTCTTAAGCTTCGTGGGAGACGCAGTAGTGGTTGCTCATAACGCTGACTTCGACGTTTCCTTTATCAGAGAGAACGCCTCGCGTCTGAATATTCCATTTAAAAGTAAGGATTTAGACACTATTTATCTTGCAAAGGTTCTTTTGCCAGAGCAGAAAAAGTTTGGTTTAAAGGCTTTAACAAAGTATTTTAATATTGTACAGCAGCACCACCACAGGGCTGACGACGATGCTAAGAACACTGCATTAGTTTTGCTGAGGCTCTTTGACATAATGAAAGAGGCTGGCTATTCGGATATTAACCGAGCTGCCGAAATATTTCATTCCGGAATAGATTATAAGTCGAGAGACACTAACCATATTATTATTTTGGCTAAGAACAAGATTGGCCTGAAGAACCTTTATAAGCTGGTTTCGGAGTCGCACCTTAAGTATTTTCATAACAGAAAGCCCCGAATTCCAAAATCTGTACTAACTGAGCTGAGGGAGGGCCTGATTATTGGAGGGGCCTGTCAGGATGGTGAAGTTTTCCAGTCTATACTTAAGGGTAAGAGCCCTGAGGTTCAAAGACAGATTGCGTCATATTACGACTACCTTGAAATTCAGCCGCGTGAGAACAACAGCTTTCTGGTCAATGAAGGCCGAGTTGAGAGCGAGCTTGGGCTGATTAGGTTAAACAAGAGAGTAGTGGAACTCGGAGAAGAACTTAATAAGCCTGTAGTTGCAACCTCTGATGTTCACTATATGGAACCGGAGGATGCGGTTTACAGACAGATTCTCATGAAGGGTCAGGGCTTTGCTGACGTTGAAGGTGACGGCGGGCTTTATTTCAGGTCTACAAACGAAATGCTTGATGAGTTCGCTTACCTCGGAGAAGAGAAGGCGATGGAGGTTGTTGTCGATAATCCAAAGCTCATTGCCGATCAGATAGAGGCATTTGACCCTGTGCCTGCGGAAAAATATCCGCCTAAAATTGAAAACTCGGAAGAGGATTTAAGGAGAATCTGCTATGATAAGGCACACAGCATTTACGGAGATGACCTGCCTGAAATAGTTGATAAGAGACTTGAGAGAGAGCTTAATTCCATCATCAATAACGGATACTCGGTAATGTATATCATAGCTCACAAGCTTGTAGCAAAGTCTATGTCCGACGGATATGTGGTTGGCTCGAGAGGTTCTGTCGGTTCTTCCTTTGCTGCAACAATGAGTGGAATAACAGAGGTAAATCCTTTGCCGCCGCATTATATTTGTCCGAACTGCAAGCACAGCGATTTTTCTCCGGTTGATGATTGCGACTGCGGAGTAGACCTTCCTGATGCTGTTTGTCCTGTATGTGGAACACCTTATATTAAGGATGGTTTTGATATTCCTTTTGAGGTCTTTCTTGGGTTTAACGGAGACAAGGAGCCTGATATTGACCTCAACTTTGCCGGTGAGTATCAGCCGGTAGCTCACAAATATATTGAAGAGCTTTTCGGAGAGGGACATGTTTTTCGTGCTGGTACTATAGGAACAGTTGCCGAAAAAACAGCCTATGGTTATGTAAAAAAGTTTTTTGAAGATTATGGAAAAAATTCCAGTAAATGGGAAACAGAAAGGCTCAGCAAGGGCTGTGTAGGTGTCAAAAGAACTACCGGGCAGCATCCTGGCGGCATAATTGTAGTACCTAAGGAAAACGATATTCATGAGTTTTGCCCGGTTCAGCACCCAGCCGATGATACCGGAACTGATATTATTACGACTCATTTTGACTACCATTCGATAGACTCTAACCTGCTTAAGTTAGATATTCTCGGTCACGATGGTCCGTCTATAATTAAAATGCTGTATGACATCACCGGAATTGACCCTAATACAGTTCCGTTAAAGGATGAAAGGGTTGACAGGCTTTTCCTCGGGACGGACAGTCTTGGTCTTAAGGATGAGCGTTTTACTGTCGACAAGGGAAGTCTTGGAATTCCGGAATTCGGTACTCGCTTTGTAAGACAGATGCTTGAAGACACCAAGCCAAAAAGCTTCGCCGACCTCGTAAGAATTGCCGGCCTGTCTCACGGAACAGATGTATGGCTCAATAATGCTCAGGAGTTTATTCTCGACGGAACCTGCGAGTTGAAAGATGTTATTTCCGTAAGAGACGACATTCTCAATTACCTTCAAAAGAAAGGGGTTGAGTCTTCTAAGGCCTTCAAGATTATGGAGGGTGTAAGAAAAGGGAAAGGTGTAAAGCCTGACGATGTTGAGATAATGGAGGAAAACAATGTTCCTCCATGGTATATTGAGTCCTGTCAGAGGATAAAATATATGTTTCCAAAGGCACATGCGGTTGCATATGTAACCATGAGCTATAGAATTGCTTATTTCAAGGTATATTATCCGCTTGCATTTTATGCTACGCACTTCACTATGAAGCTGACTGAGTTTAACTCTGAGGTTATACTTGCCGGCCCGGATGCTATACTTTCGAAGATAAAGAGCGTGGAAACCCTCGGAAAGGCAGCTCCGAAGAAAGACCAGGATTCGATTTCTGTGTTAGAGCTTGCGCTTGAAATGTATTCGAGAGGCTATGACTTCCTGCCTATAGACTTAAAATTGTCTGATGCTGTAAAGTTTAAGGTTGTTGATGGAAAGGTGCTGCCTCCGTTTGCAGTTGTAGAGGGCGTGGGTGAAAATGCTGCCAGGTCACTGGCAGAAGAGGTTCATAACGGTGAATTCTTATCTGTAGACGACCTGAAGAAGCGGACTAAGCTGAACAGAACCGCAATCGCTGCGCTGCAGGATGCCGGGGTTTTCAGCAGACTACCTCAGACCAACCAGCTCTCACTTTTCGATAATTTGTTTTAAAATGGTATATTAATTCAGATAAAACCCGGAGTGTTGTCCTCCGGGTTTACAATTGTAGAAAATTTTGAGAATAATTACTCTTTTTTGGTAATTTTAGTCAATTCCGCTTGCATACAGCCTTGTTTTGTGGTAGTATTCTAACGTTAGTTGTCAATTAAGTGACATCTGCTTTAATCAGCGATGTACTTAGGACTGACACTCTGGAGAGACCTGCTTCCCATGCAGGCGCCGAAGGTTTAAATCTACGGCCATAAGCGAACCGCAGATGATATCTCAGGCATAAGGGACAGAGCGTTTGGTGAATGCTTAATAGCCCTCTCCGGAAGTCGAGCAATCGACTTTTTATTATTTAATAAAAGAAATCATTATAAAGGTTTCAAGACAAGGGAGGAAGAAAATAATGACTTTTATGGATTTTCTGACTAAAGCTGATGACTTAGTATGGGGCATTCCGATGATGATCCTCATCCTGGGCGCAGGTATCTATGTCTCCATCAGAGTTGGCTTGATTCAGTTCAGAAAACTCGGATTATCAGCTCGTTACATGCTTACAAAAGAGCCTAATGTTGATGGAAACGGTGAAGTATCTGCTTTCCAGGCCTTTTGTATCGCTATGTCTGCTACTATCGGTACAGGTAACATCGTAGGTGTTGCTACAGCCGTGGTTATTGGTGGACCTGGTGCACTGTTCTGGATGATATTTGCAGCCTGCATTGGTATGGCTACAAAGTATGCAGAGTGCGTATTATCCGTAAAATACCGAGAAATTGGTGCCGACGGCAGAATTCTCGGTGGACCGTTCCTTTACATTGAAAAGGGTATGGGCAAAAAGTGGAAGTGGCTTGCAAAAGTATTTGCTTTCCTCGGCGCTCTTGCTGGTATCATGGGTATCGGTACTATAGTACAGGTAAATGGTATTTCGTCTGCAGTAACAACCTTCTTCGATCCAAATGCGGTTCATACATTTACACTCTTTGGTAACGATTATACAATTGCTACTGCTGCTGCAGCTATCTTAACTGCATTCTTCGTTGCATTAGTAGTAATAGGCGGTGTAAAGAGAATCGGTAAGGTTACAAGTATCATCGTACCTGTAATGGCTGTAGTATACATTGTAGTAACTGTGCTCGTTCTTCTCTTTAATATTTCAGCACTTCCAGCAGCTATTGCAGAAGTAGTCACATGTGCATTCGGTGCTAAGGCTGTTGCTGGCGGAGCTGTTGGCGCAATCATGCTTGCTATGCAGAAGGGTATTGCAAGAGGTATCTTCTCAAATGAAGCCGGCCTCGGTTCTGCTCCTATTGCTGTAGCATCAGCAGAAACAAACGAACCTGTAAGACAGGGTCTCATCAATTCATTTGGTGTATTTATTGATACCGTTATCATTTGTAACTTAACTGGTTTATCAATCATCATTACTGGTTCTCACACAATCGGAAAAGAAGGCGCTGATGTAACAATCAATGCACTCAGCGTGGGCTTACCTTTTGGACCAAGCTTCGGTGCATTCGTACTCATGATTTGTCTCGCGTTTTTCGCTTATACAACCATTCTCGGTTGGGATATTTATGGTGAAAGATGTCTCGAATATCTCTTCGATGGCAACATGGCTCCAGTAAAGGTTTATAGATGGTTATATATCTTTGCAGTTCTTATCGGACCATTCCTCACAGTATCAGCTGTATGGACAATTGCCGATATCTTTAACGGACTTATGGCTATCCCGAACTTAATCGCTATCATAGCACTGGGCGGCATAGTTTCTAAGGAAACAAAGAGCTACTTCGACAGACTCAATTCTGGTAAATTACAGGATAGATAATTCAGAAATTCGGAAAGCAGTGCCTTGTGCACTGCTTTTTGCTTTGCAGGTATACTTATGTTTGAAAAAAAGACAGAGCTTGAAAGAAAAATTGAAAACAATGTTATGAAGGTTCAGAAGCCTGCCAGATATATCGGCGGGGAGGTTAATGCCGTTATTAAAGAATCTGACAGCGTAAACCATAGGATTGCCTTTTGTTTTCCTGAAAAATATGAGATAGGAATGTCAAACCTTGGACTTCAGATTTTGTATAAGTCACTCAATGATATTTCAGCTGTTCAGTGTGAAAGAGTTTTTGCTCCGGATGTTGACTTTGAGGAAATTATGAGGAAGGAAGGCATTCCACTCTATACCATGGAAACTAAGACGGCGGTTAAGGACTGCGATATTTTTGCAATATCATTGGGCTATGAAATGCTATATACCAATGCGGTTAATCTTATTAACCTCGCCGGTATCAACCTTAAAGCTGCTGACAGGAGTGAGGATGAACCGTTTGTCATAATGGGCGGAACCTGCACCTATAATCCCGAACCTATGGCAGACTTTGCTGATGCAGTTTCTATCGGTGAAGGAGAAGAGGTCTGGCCTGAGATTGTAGCTGAGTTAGATAAATGGAAGAAAAGCGGAGGCTCAAGGAAGGAGTTTTTAAAAGCTCTGTGTAAGCTTGACGGAATATATGTTCCCTCTTTCTATGATGTTGAATACAATGATGATGGTACAATAAAATCGTTCACTAAGAATTATTCGGAAGCACCCGATACTATAACTAAGAGAATTATAAAAGATATTGAAAATTCTGTATATCCAACCTCTCCTGTGGTTCCTTTTATGTCTACCGTTCATGACAGGTCGGTGGCTGAAATTTTCAGGGGCTGCACCAGAGGCTGCAGATTTTGTCAGGCGGGAATGATATACAGACCTATAAGAGAAAGAAGCAGAGAAAAGGTCAGGAAAATCGTTGAAGAACAGATAAATAATACAGGATATGATGAAATCTCACTCCTGTCTCTTTCGACAGGCGATTATTCCGATGTTGAGAACCTCGTCACCGATCTTATGAGCTTCTGTAAAAGACGTGATGTGTCTTTATCTCTTCCGTCCCTTAGACTCGATAGTTTTTCCTTTAAGGTTATGGATGAAATTCAGGGGTATAAAAAGTCCGGTCTGACCTTTGCGCCTGAGGCAGGTACTCAGCGATTGAGAAATATTATCAATAAGGATATTTCGGAGGAAGAAATATTGTCTGCCGCAGAACAGGCTTTCGAGCTCGGCTGGCATAATATCAAGCTTTACTTTATGGATGGTCTTCCGGGAGAAACTGACGAGGACCTGATCGGAATTGGTGACATTGCTGAAAAAATCGTAAACATATATAAATCCATTCATGGTAAAACAGGAAGACTCAACGTAACTGTCAGTGTATCCAACTTCGTTCCAAAGCCACATACTCCTTTCCAATGGTATCCGCAGGATTCGGACGAAGAATTTGACAGAAAGCATAAGCTGATAAAAGAACGCATAAAGCCTATGAAATGTGTAAGGCTTCAGTACCATGACAGCGAAACCAGTTTTTTAGAGGGCGTTTTGGCGAGAGGCGACAGAAAAATCGGAAGGGTTCTTGAAGAAGCTGTAAGGCTTGGCTGTAAATTTGACGGATGGCGTGAAAGCTTCAATATGGAACGTTGGGAAAAGGCGTTTAAAAATACTGGTATTGACCCCGAGTTTTATGCAAGACGCCAATGGGGATACGATGAGATTCTTCCCTGGGACCACATTTCTACCGGTGTTGATAAAGAATTTTTCATGAAAGAAAATGAGAAGGCGTTAAAGGGAGAAATTACACGTGATTGCAGAAAGGGCTGCAATGCCTGCGGCGTTAATGTTAATCTTGGAATTAAGTGTGAGGTATGTAATAACTGATGAGATTTCTTGTTAAATGGACAAAAGAGGGTAACATGAAGTATATTTCCCACCTCGATATTATGAGGTTGTTTCAACGTGCCTTAAAGAGGACAGACATTAAGCTCAAGTACTCTGAGGGCTATTCGCCTCATCCGAAAATGAGCATTGCACAGCCGTTATCCCTTGGCTATACGAGTTTGGGTGAGTATATTGAACTTGAAACCAAGGAGGATTTTTCTACAGATACTATTATAGAAAGATTAAATTCGGCGATGCCTCCTGGAGTGTTAATTACTCGCTGTACAGAGCTTAAAGAAAACCGAAAGGTTTCAGCTTTGATTGTTGCTGCTTCTTATACAATTGGCTTGGGAAAAACAGGAGTTGATGGCAGTGACCATGCAGTGTCGGAAAACGCTTTGGTTTCAGCAGTGGAAAACTTTGTTAAGAAAAAAACAATCCCTGTAGAAAAGCTTCAGAAGAAATCGGGGAAGGTCACAGAGGTGGATATAAGACCAATGGTCAGGAGCTTAGAATACGTTTCTGAGGAAGAGGATTGTTTTCTTTTAAAAACTTTGGTTGACACTGGAAGTAATTCCAATATTAACCCCGAATTAATTACGTCAAAGCTCTGCGAATACATGAAAGTTTTACGGGAAAACCTTGAGGCACATACCAGAAGAGAAGAGATGTTTGCTGAATCTGCAGATGGGACACTAATTCCTCTGTATTTATTAAAATAGATTGATTTTTTCCCGGAATATGCTAAAATAAATCAACCGCTGATCAAAGCTGCTCGCCCGAACAGGCGCTCGGTTCTGGTCAGCTTTTTTTCTGGCATTTTGGGGAGGGATTATTATGGAAATAAGTACAAAGCAAAAGATAATTATTTTTGGGGCCATGGCTCTTATATTCATTGCATCTATTATAGTTAAAGGATTTGTTGCTGTTCCCGACGAAGGCAACGCAGGAGAAATCGGTTTGGTTATCGAAGAGGGGCTTGAAGGTCAGGCTGAGGAAGAATCTAATGAATCAATGGCTGAAGGTGAGGAGATAATTTATATTGTTGATGTTGAGGGCGCGGTTGTTTATCCTGGTGTAGTAAAGGTTGAAGAGGGAAGTCGTGTATTCGAGGCTATTGAGGCTGCGGGCGGTATGCTTGGCAATGCCGACTCAAGGTCAGTAAACCTTGCTGAGGTTGTAGAGGACGGAACGGCAATATATGTCCCCTTTGAAGGTGAAGTCGATGAAAATGGGCTGCTGAACACTTCTGAGGGCACAACAGGCCTTGTCAATATAAATAAGGCTGACAGGACAGCCTTGATGACTCTTCCGGGAATTGGTGAGGCCTATGCGTCATCTATAATAGAATACAGAGAAAAGAACGGTAAGTTTAAAACAAAGGATGAGATTAAAAACGTTTCTGGAATAGGTGATGCCAAGTTTGCCAAGCTTGAGGATAAGATCTGTGTATAGTTTTTTATTAAATCATACTTTTGTTCCCGCTTTTGCCATGGGTTTATAATGAGATTTTATTGACAATGTCAGCTACCTTTTTTAAAATTGAAATATGAGTATTTTAACACCACAATTAATAGAAGAGTATGTTTCATCGCTTTATGCTCATCCCTGTGAAAAGCTTAGGGAAATGCGCGACCAGGCAGAGAGGATGTTAATCCCTATAGTAACCAAGGATACGGAAAGACTGCTTTTTACGTTATGTGCTGCTCTGAAGCCAAAAAGAATATTGGAAATAGGGACTGCAATAGGTTATTCTGCAATCTGCTTCGGACTTGCTGCGCCGGAGGCAGAAATAATTACCATAGAAAACCACGAGAGGTCGGTATTTAAAGCAAAGGCCAATATTGAGGAGGTTGGCCTGTCTGATAGAATCGATGTGAGGCTCGGAGACGCTGCAGAGGTTCTGACTGAGATAGAGGGAAAGTTTGATCTTATTTTTGTTGATGCGGCAAAGGGACAGTATAAAAAATTCTTTTCCCTGTTTGAAAAGAACATTAAGCAGGGTACTATGGTTATTTCAGACAACGTTCTGTACAAAGGAATGCCCTGCGACGATTCGTTTATCGATAAAAGAAGAAATAAAACCATTGCAAATCGAATGCGTGAATACCTTAAATTCCTGTCGGAGGACGAAAGGTTTGAAACCTGTCTTTTGCCTATAGGCGACGGAGTTTGTTTGTCATACTTGAAAAAACTGCCATAAAATGATAAAATCAAAAGTGTTTTTTGATTTCAGTCTTCAAATATTCGACTGAAATATCTTCTGAAAAGGATATTAGTATGAGCAGCAATAAGGACCAAAGCCGGGTAAAGGCTCTTAAGCAAGCTGAAAAGGAAGCTAAGCTACATAGAAAAAATGAAAAAAAGAACTTCAAACGTGAACTTAAAGAAAGCAAACGTGAGGAGAAGCTTGCTGCTGCCGAAAAACATAAGCATAGGAAAAGCAAACGCAGCAGGAACAGTAAAAAGTATAAGATTAAGAAGCGATTTATTATCTTTATAGTTATTATTATTGCAATCGTTGCCGCAGCGGGTTTCTTCGGGGTAAAAGGCGTCATCAACCTAATTAATGAAGATAAGGCGGCAAAGACAGCCGTTGATAAAAATTCACCTGAGGCTGTAATAAATGAAAATGAAGTTTTTGACTCGGCCGACCCTGTAATGTTGGCTTCGGATATAGCTATAGATGAAGATGATATTGGCAAGAGCGGAGATGCGGCTCTCAGCACTGTAATGGAATATCGTATCTGTCAGGCAATTATTTCTGACTGGCACATTTCACCGCTTACGCAGACAAAAGCTGTGATAGAGGGCATGTTTGGCGAATTGTACAGATATGAGGATTGGAATGGCGGAATTTACTATCACAGGGGATTTCCGGAAACAATGTATATAACATACAACGGCGATGTTAAAGGAAGTCAGCCAGCAGCTGACGCAATTTGTGATTCGGTTTCCATCTGCTTAAAGTACATTATTGAATTTGAAGCCTTCCAACCTGATCCAAATATCTGGGGAAAGGTTAACAAAACAAAGTCGGATGAAGGGTGGACCAAATATTTTTACTCACTGACAATCAAGGATGGAGTAAACCTTATTGTTTATTGTGATAAGGACGGAAATATAGATCAGGAAACTCATATTATTGTCCGCAAGGTGTAGGCTATGTTTAAGAAAATATTATCGCTTATTATTGTTATGGTAATTGTTGTGACTGTTGCAGCCTGCGGCAATTCCGGGCTTTCGGGAAACGGTGATTATATTTCCTATGTAAAGCTTAATAATACATCTGCAGAATCCTATGAGCCTCAGGAGCTAATGAAGAATAAGAATGAAAAAGATCATTTTTACTCAATAAAGCTTACCGGACTGAAGGACAAGTCAGTTCAGGATGCTGTCAATGAGGCCATTACAGCTTCTGTTGGGGAGTTTAAAAAGGAAAAAGAGCCCGAGTACAGCGGCATGAAAAAGCTGGATAAAGGAAGCCAGACCGGAGTTACTATCAGGGCCGAAGCCAAGGGCGGCATAAACAATATTTTATCAGTGCTTTTGACAAAAACCATATATTATGAGCATGCTTCCTGTACGGATGTAAAGACTATCAGCTTCGATCTGAACGATGGCAGCGAGATTACCTTCGACGATGTCTTTGCAAACGAAAAGGATGCTACGGCTGCATTATCCGCTGCTTGTATTTCTTATCTTGAAGATAACGACGTGCTTGAAAAGGACGGCAAGCCGGAATATTCCAAAGATACGCAGTTCTATTTTGATTTGGACGGAATACATATAATACACGACTATTCGACAGGTGGAATAAAGACTCCTGATTTCAAGCCAATTGAGGTTGTTGTCGGTTTTAATTCGCTTGCGGGTGTAATGAATATTGATCAGTATGTTTCTGATGATTGCATATATGAAGATGATAATATCAGGTATATGCTTGTGAAGTCTGATGCAGCAATTGAGGAAAGTGAGAATAATATACCTGACAGAACAAATCTCGCCATGATACAATACCTTTCCTGGCCGTCAGATATTCCTGATAAGATACTTAAGCTTTTTATGAAGGACGCTGAAGTCAGTGATGAAGAAATTGAAGCTGTCAGCGACATAGTAAAGGCGGGAAGCGGGGTATATTACTACAACGACATGGCGGACTGTACTCGGGTTGGCAATTATTTTAACGTGGTACGGTCAAAGTCTTTGTTTGGTGCAGGTATATGGACGGAAGATAAGATCTGTTCTGTTTATGATATTAAAGGAAATAATCTAACCCTTGATGACCTCTTTGTCAACGGAACAGACTATAACAAAACTATAATCAAGGCATTAAAAGAGAGCCTGTCAAACTACTATGAAAACGATTCATATGCAGGAAAGACTCTCGAAGAGGTTTATAATGGGCTTAGCTTTTATATTGATGCCAACGGCATTGGCTTGTGGACAGAAGCTCTCGGATTAAAGAATGCAAACGGAGATAAACACGAATCTTCGGTGTATTTCTTTATTGAATACGAGGAATTTGGCTTCGAAAACATGACGTTATTCAACTGATTGTTTTCATCTACGCTTTGAATTATACAGGAAGCTAAATAACAAAATTCTTATATGAGAAATTCAAGAGTGGCTTCGTCTCGGTCGCAGCTGTCAAATTCAACAAGGTCATATATCAGAGGGTCTCTGATCAGATGCTTCCAAACTGTGTAAACTGACTTGATAAAACGGGGTTCAAGCTCCGTTTTTTCTTCTAAAAGAGGACAGGTGTACGGCAGTTCATTCGGATATCTGATCAGTCTCAGTGTTCCGTCTTCACAAAGATGAGGGGTGAGCGGGAAGAACCTGCACTGCAGAGGTCTGAATTCACGATTGCATACAGGAGCGGTTTTGCACCTGACATACCAGATTTTTCCAAACCATGAGTCTGGAAAATCGTAGTCCTCTGCGAGGTCATAGTCCCATTCGAGCCAATCCTCTTTTCCTGTAAATACACTTTCTTCTCCCGGAAGCAGATATATTACCATATCTTCCGCATCTGAGAGACAGCAGGCTGCTCCGCAGAGTCTGCCGCAGTCATAGTTTAATGGTGTTATGTAGTTTAAAAGGCGATATATCGCCAGATATGTTCGTCTTGATATTGATGCTTTCATGGCACTTAGCATAACAGATACTGATTATTTTTTCAAGGAGAAATATATGAATAAGAAACCAGAACTCCTCGCGCCGGCGGGCGATTTAGAAAAACTTAAAATAGCTCTTATCTATGGTGCAGACGCTGTTTACTTCGGCGGTGAAGTCTTCAGCTTAAGGGCGGGAGCAGGAAATCTTTCCATTCCCGAAATTGAAGAAGGCTGCGCTTTTGCACACAGTTTAAATAAAAGGCTTTATATGGCAGTTAATGTGTTTGCTCATAATAATGATATAGGCGGGTTAATCAACTATTTAGAGTCAATTAAACATATACCGATAGATGGTTTTATAGTTTCGGATCCCGGCGTGATTTCTATAATGAAGCAAGTATTGCCTGATGCAGAGCTTCATCTTTCAACTCAGTCAAACACCACTAACTGGGCAAGCGCTGCGTTTTGGCACAGTATGGGTATAAAAAGGATTGTTACTGCCAGGGAGCTGTCATTCGATGAGATAAAGGAGATAAGGTCAAGGTGTCCGGATACTTTGGAAATCGAAGCTTTTGTGCATGGAGCCATGTGCATTTCCTATTCGGGCAGGTGTCTTCTGAGCAATTTTATGACAAACAGAGACGCAAACAGGGGAGCCTGTTCTCATCCCTGCAGGTGGAAGTATGCGCTTGTTGAGGAGCAGCGACCAGGAGAATATATTGCTGTCGATGAGGATGAAAGAGGTACATATTTCTTCAATTCAAAGGATTTATGCATGATAAGAAATATTCCGGACCTTGTTGAAGCGGGGATTTCTTCTCTAAAGATAGAAGGCAGAATGAAGAGTATATTCTATGTGGCTGTAGTTGTCGGAGCTTATAGAAAGGCTATAGACGCATATTTTGATGACCCGGAAAATTACTCCTTTAAGGAAGAATGGTTTGACGAACTGACAAAGGTAAGCCACAGATATTTTACTACCGGATTTTATTATAACAAGCCTGATGACAGTGGTCAGAACTATGGAAGCAGCTCTTATATCAAGGAATACACTTTCCTTGGCATAGTAAAAGCCTATGATGAAGACACAGGCTTTGCTATAGTGGAGCAGAGAAATAAGATAGTTGTCGGGGACGCTATTGAGGTCTTTGGTCCCGGCGCAGACTGTTTTGAGCAGACCGTTACCGAAATGTTCGATGAAAAAACCGGTGAGGCTATAGATGCAGCTCCGCATGCACAGCAGATTATCAGAATTAAAATGGATAACAAGGTTGGCGAGAACTTTATGCTCAGAAAGGCCAATTCAAAATAGGCCTGCAAAACTCTTGTTCAGTAATTTGACAGACATTTTTGGCTATTTCAAACTAAATGTCTGTCTTTTTCTTGGATTTAAGGTTATTTCAGCTTCACAGTTTCCATATTATCGCATTTAATAGATGGATTTTCCAAATTAATAACTATTTTCCATACAATTCTGATTATTTTTCGAGTTTTTCTTGTTTGTTGACAGACATTTTTGCTTAATGTTAGTAAAATGTCTGTCTTTATCAAAAACAAAATTATTTACATCAATAATACTGATATCTGTTTCTTGCCTTAATAATGCAGAAGGCGGAAACGATAATAGAGAATACCTCCGCCAAAGGCATAGAAATCCAGATTCCGTCTGTCCCTAAGAAAACCGGTAAAATCATTACGAAGAGTACCTGGAAAAGCAATACTCTTGAAAACGATATAAACGCGGAGATTAAGCCGTTGTTTAATGCGGTAAAAAGGGCAGAAGCAAAGATGTTGAAGCCTGCTAAAAGATAACTCAGGGAGAAGAGCGCAAAGGCTCTTTTGGTGAGTGCGCAGAGTTTTGTGTCGTAGCCTACAAATAAATGTGATAGCGGCCCTGCCAGCAATTCTGAGGCTGCAAGCATAATTATGGAAAAAATACCAATAATTACCAGGCTTTTTTTCAGCATGTTTTTCAGTTCGGAGGTGTTACCCGAACCGTAATTAAAGCTGATTATAGGAGCTGCGCCTATGGAATAACCTATAAACATTGAAATGAATACGAATGCGACATACATAATTACGCCATATGCTGCAACTCCGTCTTCGCCTGCTAACAGTATAAGCTTGTAGTTATATATCATATTGACAAGCGACATTGATACTGTTGTCATGAATTCGGATGCACCGTTCAACAGGGCATTGCCAAGATACCTTGGATTTTTTGACGGCGTAGTGAGCCTGAGAAGGCTTTTGTTTGGAGATAGAAAGTAGATTAATGGAATAATGCCGCCGATACACTCGGAAACTGCGGTTGCTGCGGCAGCTCCGATTACTCCCCAGCTTAAAACTCCGACGAATAGGAAGTCTAAGACCATGTTGGTGCAGCCAGCGAGTAAAGTGATTTTCAAGCCGAGCTTAGGCTTTTCTGAGGCTATTAATAATTCCTGGAATGCGACCTGAAGCATAAAAGGAACGAGACTGATAAGACCGACTCTTCCATAGTCGATGCAGTAGTCCATCATGGCTTCGGTTGCGCCCAAAAGCACCAGAATCTGCTTCAAAAATAATTGACCCAAGATGGTCAAAACTATTCCGGTGCCGATCAATACATAAATCAACAGAGAGAAGATTTTATTTGCTTCTTCTTTTTTTCCTTCTCCGAGGTATTTTGCAACTAATGCAGAGCCTCCGGTTCCTATCATGAAGCCAATGGTGGAAAGTATCATGATAAAAGGCAGGATGAGGTTTACTGCAGCAAAGCCTATGGAGTTAACATAGTTTGATATGAAAAAACCGTCAACAACACCGTAAATCGATGTGAAAACCATCA
>DCGW01000018.1:0-130 GCA_002315335.1 Firmicutes bacterium UBA1768
ATCAAAAAAAGAAATTTTCCTTTCTTCTTTCTATTATTTTTCTTCCTGAATGAAAGAAAAAAGAGTGAAAAATAGATAAACAGCTGATGGAAAATTTGGAACTGTTTTTTAGCCGTTTTGATGGAAAGCG
>DCGW01000018.1:206-4774 GCA_002315335.1 Firmicutes bacterium UBA1768
ATTTGATAACAAAATGATAACACTTTGATAACGGGCATTATTGATAGATAGTGCAAGTGGTTATCAGGTGTGGTTTCAGACAGACTTAAAAGGGCCTGCCTGGCTAATGTAAAAGTTAGCTGGGCGGGACCTTTATTTGTTTCTACGAGAGGCGCATCGCTCATGGCAAAGCAATGATATGGGAGGATGTCATTTTTTTGTGGCTTTAGCTTCCAAAAACAAAGTGGGATAAGAGAACAAAAAAAAGGAGATATTTGACAAAAACACGCAATAATCGAATTTATAATGTTGACAGAGACCTGTATCAGTGCTATTCTTTATTGAAAAAAGGAAGGCGAAGTCAGGAGGATTAACCATGTTACTGCAGTTTTTGACACAAAATTATGCATCCATAAGAGATGAAGTTATACTCAGTCTGGAACCGTCAGTGGACCAGGAACACCCGGAAAATGTTTTACTTAACGGGAAATATAAAGCGGCAGGTATGGCTGCTATTTATGGGGCTAATGCGTCCGGAAAAACCGCAGTGTATAGAGCTATGACGATGGCTCTGGTAATCCTTCGCACATCTAATGTTCGACAGATTAATGATCAGATTCCAGTCATGCCGTTTAAGTTTAATACAGAATCTTCACAGAAACCGAGCAAATTCGAATTTACCTTTGTTGCCGGAGATGGGAAAAAATATATTTATGGATTCTCGGCCGATCAGCGCAGAGTGCATGAAGAGTATCTATACCGCTATAATACGGCTCGTCCTGGAATGGTATTTGATCGTAAGGAATCGGATTTTAAATTTGCCCGGACAGAAAAGCGGCTGCTCGAGCCGCTGGTGCGTATGAATACAGATAATAAACTGTTTCTTGCAACTGCAACAGCATGGAATGTGGAGAGCACGGCGATTCCTTATAGATGGCTAGCGGAAAGCATTGATGCATATACAAATGACGATAATATATTTAATATCGCTTTGAATATGTATCGTACCAATCAGGCTGAGAATGTTGAATTTACCAGAAAACTATTGAAACAGGCAGATATAAATATCAGCGACATTCAAGTGGAATCTAAAAAGGTAGAGAATGCTCAGGGCTTTCCTTTCCCAAGCGGAATTGTTATAGCGGGGCAAATGCTACAGCCACAGGAACAGTATGAAATCAAGATCATAACCGGGCATACGGTTAGCGATGAAGCCGGACAGGAAACAACGTATGCCCTCTCGCTTGCGGAAGAGTCATTGGGAACCCAGCAGTTATTCTTCCTTGCACCGCTTCTGCGTCAGACTTTTGAAGAAGGAAAGGTATTGGTTGTAGATGAAATAGACAGGAGCTTGCATCCGTTTATTGTAAAGTTCCTTGTTAACCTGTTCCGAAATCCGTCAGTTAATCAAAAGGGAGCACAGCTCGTCTTTACAACACATGAGACAACGCTTCTCTCGCTTGATACATTCCGCAGGGATCAGATTTATTTTGTTGAAAAGGATGCCAAAACAGGCGCATCTGATTTATATTCTCTGGATGAATTCGCTGTAAGAAAAACTGATAATATTGAAAAGGGTTATCTGCTTGGGAGATATGGAGCAATTCCGTTCCTTCATACGGAGGAAATTGTCTGATGGCGAGAACATTTTCAAAGAAGAAGCGAAACAAAGCTACGCGAACCCCCAACCCGCTGATTTTGATTATAGCAGAAGGACAAAATGTAACAGAGTCTCAGTATTTTAAATCTTTTCAGGAGCAGCATGCAGGTTTCAATATCAAGGTGCTGATCCTCGGGCACATTACAGATCCGGCCGGAATGCAGAAAACAATTTTGCGATACTGGAATCAGTATGAGATGGATGAGGGAAAAGGGGATAAAGCGTATATTGTGCTTGATCTTGACTGCGATGAGGAAAAAGGAAAGTTGATTCGTAAACTGGCAAAGGAGAATCCATCCGCAGAATTTATAGTTTCCAATCCGTGCTTTGAAGTCTGGTTCCTGCTCCATTTCCGATATTCAATGAAGGCTTATCTGACTAGCGCTGAAGCTGTCCGGGATTTAAGGACATATATACCGCAATATGAGAAAAACACCGATGTGGCACCGCTCATAGCAGATGAATTGGAAACTGCCATAAAAAACGCGGGACGTTTGAAGAACTACTTTGAAAATCTAGATACAGAATGGCCGTCAAACGAATGCAATCCTAGGACGGATGTACAGGTTATCATAGATGTGATCAAAGAGTATGGACAACTGCGAGAGTAGCTTTCGATAAAGTCAAACTGAATAAAAAAGCACATAACACAGAGTGCTACGCGCTTCTTTTTTGAGTATGCTAAGATACTCCCTAGACAAGATGATATTAGCATACTCATCGGAGCAGACGCAAGTAGTTTTTGAGGTATGTGCGTGTTGCCCGGGGAGGAGTGCGCGTAAAATGGTATTTCTCCCGGTGCAGCTGAAGCAAAAGCTGCACTTTGTTTTTGGTTTTGCATCAGGAGGATGCTAATATGCAGAATTTATATGATTTGTTTTGCGTAATTGATGAGTACACGGCATATCTGCGGGAGAAGGATTTTGAATTCTCGCAGGATGGATTTCCGGTTCTCAGAAAAGAAATGTTCTTAAATGAGATACCGGACTTGATGATACCGGTAAATCACCGAAAAGACAGACGTGTTGTCAACAGAAAGAAGACGGTACTTGTATTCTTCTGCGGCGATGTTGAAATATATCGCCGACTTCCAAAGTTACTCTCTGAAATTGATGAATACAAGAAATACATGGGCGTTGTCGGACCCGATGTGACAGTTACTGCTGATATGGATGATGAATGGCAGAGAGCAATCATGCTTCTGAATCAGCTGGCCATGGCAGTAATGGCCTGTAACGGGATTAAGGTTGTTCTGAACACCAGAACAGGGGGAATCTGTACAAGGGAGATGTTGGGACTGATGCCTCGAGGGATTATAGTTGCATCCGGGTTCCTTGGAGGTGATTCTAAATATGACGAGGCGGACTTTTCGTATGTGGCAAAGATGCTTCGGCTCATGCCAGCAGTCATTCTGATCTATGGATCCTGCAGTGACAAATTGCAGGAGAAACTCGATCGAGTAGGATTGAATTACGTCGTATACACAGATTTCAGAAGATTATGCAAGGAGGCAGCGTGATGAGTCATAACGATAATAAGGCATTATATTCAAAGGCATCCCAATACTATGTTACCACGCAGGCCGGCACCAATCCTGGATATGGTAAAAGCAAGAACAGGGAAGCGAAGCACAACGCTGATTGGGAGAGCCAGAAGGTAAATATCAATGAGATAATTGATCAGTTTGCCCCAACATTTACAGCAAAGGAAAACAACCAGAAATTGATTTTCTTTGGTGATGATTACAATGTTATTACTGACATGGCCAGTGGATATCTGCGTATATATGATAAGAACCAGAAAGCTTATGTTAAGCTGGACGGAACACTAGGCACAGATAAAGAAACACATTTCAAGATCAAAAAACGGGAGGAAATGTGAGATGAAAATAGAACTGATTAAAGATATGAGAGGCATGGAAATGTACGGAGACATTCCGTGCCTGCCGGTTGAGTATAGTGAGAATCAGGGAGAAAGATTCACCGGTGAAGAAACTGACGCCTGGCTTCTGCTTGAGGATTTTGTACCAGCGATTGATGATATCTGCCCTAACGATCTTGATTACGGAGACGTGGATTATTTTGACACCGAGAAATGTTTGATCCTGAAATCCTGGCTCGAGGCCAGAAAGAAGTCGCATGTGTCACCTCGCTTACAGGCAATATATCGGATTCTTGAACAATACGTTGACAGTGCAATTCGGTACGGCGCGGGAGTGGTTATTGAGTTATGAAAAGTACATATAAGCTGCTCGGACTGGAATGGGATCATGCTCCGCTTCCACAGGAATGCCCGGCTTTTGAAGCTGAAAAGAAAGTTCAGAACTGGAATGTTGACAGGAATCTTTTTGACTTGCAGATACATGAAAGACAGCTGTTGATTTCAGAGTTGCTGTCTGCGGAAAAGAAGGAAGCGGTCCGGTACATCGTGGAGCATGTGAAGGATTGCGATGCCGTGTTTATTAAGCTTGACTATGAGCCGGCTTCGGACGCGGAGGCAGTTACAAAATTCTACGTACTCCGGTTACTGCAGATTTTCGAATTTGTACGAACGGAATTGCCAGCTCAGGTTCTGGTAGCTATAATCGGAAGTGAAAGGATACAGAATCTGTGCCGGGAATTGTTGCTGGAGAAGCAATCTGCAGCAAGCCATATGACTAGCTAAAGGAAACGTGATAACACCCCGGTGATAATAATTTGATAACATTATTTCATACAGTCCATAGGATAGGGACAGCTGAAACCAAATGGGATCAAATCGTTGTCAATGCCGTTGTAAATTTGTAGTTTCTTACATTTTAGCAACGGCGTTAACATAACAGAAATACAATTACCAATCGAATAATAATCATCCGGCATACAATTAGAAGAAATAATATATAATTTCCTTGTCGCTTGTGACAATAAAATGACAATATAAAACTACAAAA
>DCGW01000030.1:0-17924 GCA_002315335.1 Firmicutes bacterium UBA1768
GCAGATTCCATGCAGCTTTATAAATACATGGACATAGGTAGTGCTAAGCCCACCCCTGAAGAGAGGAAAGAAGCTGTACACCATCTTATTGATGAAGTTGATCCAAGGGAGAAGTTTTCTGTTTTTGATTATAAAAGACTTGCACTCTCTGCAATTGAAGACATTTTTTCGAGAGGAAAGGTTCCGATTATCGCTGGCGGTACCGGCCTTTATGTAAATTCTCTGATTTATGACATGGATTTTTCTGAAAGACCGGATGATAATTCGCTTAGAAAGGAGCTTCAAAACATTGCCGATGTCCAGGGTAATGAAGCGCTCCACAATATTTTAAAAGAAAAAGACCCTGCCGCTGCAGAAAGAATACATCAGAATAATGTAAAAAAAGTCATAAGAGCTATTGAGATACTGAATGAGGGAAGCGACCGAGTTAAGACCTTTCAGGAGTCCTTCGTGAAAACCACTTCCTATGAGGTCAGATTAATTGGTTTAATGAGGGATAGAGAAGAGCTATATGACAGAATTAATCGACGAGTTGACATTCTCCTTGAAAAAGGACTTGTAAATGAGGTGAAGGAGCTTCAAACCATCGGCCTTACTACCGATGATATTTCCATGAAGGGCATTGGCTACAAAGAGGTCCTTGATTACCTTGATGGAGCTTATGATTATGATGAGGCCGTCAGGCTGATAAAACGAAACACCAGACACTATGCAAAAAGGCAGCTTACCTGGTTCAAAAGATATGAAGAAATTAAGTGGATAGACCTATCAGACAACGAGAATAAAGCAGAGATTGTTTCAGATATTGTAAGTTTTTACAGGAGTTAATTGGAATGGCTGTAAGAAAAGAAGGAAAAAAGACAGTTAAAATTCATAATAAAACGGATAAACCCGATAATGTAGTGAAGCGCGAAAATGATGTGGTTGAAAAGTGCATTGATGTTGAAAATCAATTGCCTAATTTTTTCAGAGGCTATTTTTCATATCTCAGATCATCTGTCATGACAAATACGCGATATGCATATCTCGTTGACCTGAAGTTTTTCTGTGAATACTTAATCAATGAAACAGACATCACCTCCGCAGAGGATATTAAAGATATTAAAGAGTCTGAGTTTTCAACAATAAAAGCAAAGGATATTAATTATTTTATAAATGATTTCTGTCGCCATTACAGAGTTGAAAAAGAAAACGAAATATACATTTATGAAAACAGCAACAAGTCTCTTTCAAGAAAGAAGTCATCACTTTCAGTACTTTTCAAATTTCTTTACAGAGATGAAATCATGGAAACGAACATTACTGATGCCTTTGATCCTATCAGGCTCCCAAAGCCTGGCGAAAGAGAAATCAAGCGCCTTGACATAGACGAGGTCAAGATAATGATCGATGCGGCTTTGGAAGGTGAAGGTCTCACAAAAAAAGAAAAGGACTATTGGGCAAGAACAAAGTACAGAGATACCGCTATTTTAGTGCTATTTGTGACCTACGGACTCAGGCTGTACGAGCTCCAGCAGCTGAATATTTCTTCCTTTGATTTTCGCAAGGGTGAATTTAAGATATACAGAAAAAGAGGCAAGGAAGCCACTATGCCTCTGAATAAATCGACTATGAAGGTTATTAAGGATTATATCGAGCTTGAAAGACCCGATGAGAGCCTTCTTGCCGAGGAGTACAAGGACGCGCTGTTTCTTTCCCTGCAGAAAAGAAGAATTACAGAAAGAGCTATTCGAGAGCTTGTAAAAAAATATACTTCTATAGGAATGAAGCGTTCGAGAGACGGAGGTTACAGCCCGCACAAGCTGAGAGCCACTGCGGCAACTGCACTCATCGAAGAAGGGCACTCTATATTTGATGTGCAGCAGCTTCTTGACCATGACAATGTTACAACAACCCAGCTCTATGCAGCTCATAAGAGAAATACCAAGAGGGAAATGGTAGATAAGTTCGAGTGGCTTGATGAGTTTGAACAGCAGTAACAAATTACTAATTATAGCCTTAAACTTTCAGGAGATAGATTAATGAATAATACCGATAGATATTTAACAGACGTTCTCAAAATCAAGCCTGATATTCTTTCACTGATAAAGGAGGCTGAGGCTTCTCTGAAAGAGTCCTTTGACAGGCTCGACGACATTACAGAGTTTAACCAGTATAAGGTTTTAGCCGCACTTCAGAAAAACAGAATCAGCGACATGCACTTTGCCTGGAATACCGGCTATGGCTACAACGACGCTGGCAGAGAAGCCACAGAGGCTGTATTTGCCGATGTTTTGGGCGCAGAGGATGCAATAGTCAGGCCTATAATTGTAAACGGCACACATGCTCTTTCGCTGACCTTGACCGGTGTTCTAAGACCCGGTGACGAAATGATTTACTGCACAGGCGGCCCGTATGACACTTTAGAACAGGTGATTGGAATAAAGGGAGAGGCTGGAGACGGTTCTCTTAAGGACTTCGGAGTTACCTATAAACAGGTAGACCTTACAACGGAGGGCTATATTGATTTTGATGCACTTGAAAAAGCAATAAACCCTAATACCAAAATGGTTTGTATGCAGAGAGCAACAGGCTATGGTTGGAGACGTTCAATTACTGTTGATGAAATGGGAGAAGTTTCCAGATTTGTAAAAAATATCAATCCTAATATCGTCATCATGGCAGACAACTGCTATGGCGAATTTTTAGATACTAAGGAGCCTACAGAGGTGGGAGTTGATATTATGGCCGGCTCGCTGATAAAAAATCCAGGAGGCGGTTTAGCACTCACCGGAGGCTATATTGCTGGAAGAGCTGACCTTGTCAAGCTCATATCATACAGGCTTACGACAGTTGGAATAGGCAAGGAGTGCGGTCTTACCTTTGGCCAGACAAGGACGGTGCTTCAAGGTCTGTTTATGGCTCCTAAGGTTGTGAATGGGGCTTTAAAGGGTGCAATGCTCTGTGCAGAGGTGTTTAAAAGACTGGGTTACGACGTATGTCCTCAGCCCTTGGAAAACAGAAGCGACATAATCCAATGCGTGAAGCTTGGTTCTGCTGAAAAAATGGAGGCCTTTTGCAGAGGTATTCAGGCAGCCGCTCCAGTTGATGCGCACGTCACACCAGTACCATGGGATATGCCAGGCTATGATGATCAGGTTATTATGGCTGCAGGCGCATTTGTTCAGGGTTCTTCCATAGAACTCAGCGCAGACGGGCCGATACGCGAACCTTATATCGTTTATTTCCAGGGCGGATTGACCTATGAATATTCCAAAATAGGAGTTATCAAGGCACTGCAGGAAATAGAAAATCTCAAGACAGCCGGTTGCTGATAAAAAATCAATAATTAAATATCTGAAACAGGTAATAATTGACGTTAATAAACGTTGGTTTATCGCATTCATTCTTAATTCTTTACAATAATGTTAAGACCTTCACAAATGGTAATTTTTACCATGATTTTGATTGAATGTGCGCAATTTGCAGAGTATAATGTAGAAAAAGCTCATAGGGAGGTAGCAATGGATAAGAAAATCGTATTTGCTGAAAAAGCACCTGCTCCAATAGGACCGTACAACCATGGTATTATTATTAACAATGTTTTATTTACAAGCGCACAGCTTGGACTGAATCCTGCTACAGGAGAACTTGTTAACAGTTCTTTTGAGGCCGAAGTAAGACAGGCCATGGATAACATGAAGGCTATTCTCGAAGCCGGAGGTACAAGTTTTGATAATATGATTAAGTGCAGCCTTACACTTACTGACCTTAACAATTTTGCTGTTTTAAATAAAATCTACTCAGAATATGTTAAAGAGGATACCGCTCCTGCAAGAAGCTGTGTCGCGTCTGCTCTGCTCAAGGGCGCTCGTTTCCAGATTGAAGTAGTAGCAGCACTATAATATTTAGCTTACATTTACAAATCGAGGAGACAGAGATGAGTAAAAAACCTCTTGAAGGATTAGTTGTTCTTGACTTTACCAAGGTATATTCCGGACCTTACTGCACACTTTTATTTGCAGACCTTGGTGCGGAGGTAATAAAAATCGAAAGAAAAAACACGGGTGACGACAGCCGTTCATTCAGACCTAAGCCTGATTTGGTTGAAGGCAGCGGTTATTTCATGTATATGAACAGAAATAAAAAGAGCGTTGAGCTTGACCTGAAGGACCCTGCAGCACTCGAAATCATTTACAGATTGGTAAAAAATGTAGATATTGTTGTTGAAAACAATGCACCAGGTGCAACTGAAAAGCTTGGAATAGACTACGAAACCTTGAAAAAGTACAATCCTAAGCTGATTTACGGCTCAATTACCGGCTTTGGTCAGTACGGACCTTATAAGAATAAGCCAGCCTATGATATTATTGCACAGGCAATGGGCGGATATATGTCATTGACTGGAGAAAGAGGCGGAATGCCAATTAAGCTTGGAACCTCTATGGGGGATTCTATTGCCGGCGTTCATATGGCTTTTGCCATCATGTCTGCAATATATCACAGAGACAGAACCGGAGAAGGGCAGTTTATCGATATTGCTATGATGGATTCCTGCTTTGCAACGCTCGAAAACCATGTAGTAATACACACTATGGAGGGCGTTGTTCCCGCAAGAAACGGAAATTCTAACCAGAATGCTTCTCCTTTCAACACCTTTAAAACCAAAGACGGCTATGTTTGCATTGCAATAGCAAACGATGCTTTATTTGCAAAGTTCTGCGAAGCAACGGAAATGAAGGAGCTTATACACGATCAGAGATTTGAAAAAAATCCTGACAGAAAGATTAATGAGGATGTTCTTACACCGATAGTAACTGCATGGACAAGTCAGAGAACTACAGAAGAGGTTTGCGATACTCTTGACAAATATAAAGTACCGGTAGGACCTATCAAGGATATACCCGAGCTTGTAAACGACCCTCATATCCTTGCAAGAGAGATGATGATAGACCACGAGCATCCTTTCGGAGGAACTATCAGAATGCCGGGTTGTCCGATTAAGTTCAGTGAAACTCCAATCGATGAGTTTAAACCGAGCGCAAGACTCGGTGCAGACAACGACAGTATTTTAAAGCAATACGGCGGTTATTCGGATGAAGAGCTTGTTAAGCTTTACGATGCAGGAACGTTGATAAAGAGGTAAAAGATGAAGAATATCAGAATTACCGTTATGAGGGTTGCCTGCTACGAGGATTTAATTAATAAGTATGAAAATCCGATTGAGCACGCGTGTGATATGAAGGTTGGTCAGGTATTTACCACCAAAGGCTGGGAAAGGCCGGAAGGCTTTTGTGACTCTGCCTGGGACAACATTTCCCCCTTTGTAATGACCCTGTCTCACGGCGGAGAAAACTTATACGACGGATGGATGAAAAACAGCCGTTCGGCCATGATTTCCTGCAATGATGGCTTCAGACCGGTATCCTTCCTTTTGGAAGTTATAGATTAAATTAAAGGAGGTCTCTAATGAATAAAAATACTATGGTTTTTAAAGCAGACGACCAGTATGAAACAAAAATTCGTGATGTAATAAAGACGGTTTTTGATGCTCTGGAGGAAAAGGGCTATGATCCTATTGCCCAGCTTTCAGGCTATATTCTTTCGGGAGACCCTTCTTATATCACAAATAATAACAATGCAAGATCTATGATTAAGCATATAGACAGGGACGACCTTGTCGAGGAATTGTTAAAATATTATTTGAACATTGAATAAACAATATAAAGGAGTTACTATGAAAAAATTTGAAAAGTTTGCCAACATGAAGGGCGGCAACGGTGAAGTATTAATCGAGAGTTTTATCGGAGAAAGCGAATTCAACGGCATGGGAAGATTGTTTGCAAAGGTAACTCTTCCTAAGGGCTCATCCATCGGTTATCATGTGCATGAAGGCGATTTTGAAACCTATTATTTTCTTACCGGAAAAGGAAAATATGTTGCAGGCAAGGGAGATGAAAGGGTTGAATCGGTAATCGGACCGGGGGATGTGACCCATACTCCTGAAGGAGAAGGGCACAGCGTTGAAAACATCGGTGACGAGGATCTCACATATATCGCTCTTGTGCTTTTCAGTGAGCAGCGTAAGAAATAATGCGTGCGATGGCTCTTGATGTAGGCGATGTCAGAATTGGCGTTGCTCTTAGTGATCCCTTATTCATTACGGCCCAGGGTCTTAAAACCATTCACAGGGTCAGCATGAGGGTGGACACTAACGACATAATGGAAATAATAAAGGAATATGAGGTTTCGACAATTGTTATCGGGCTTCCGCTTTCTCTTTCTGGTGAAGACACAATACAGACGCAGAAGGTGAGAGAATTCAGGACAAAGCTTGAAAACAAGACTCGAAGCTGGGGGTTTAAGGTGGATTTCGACTTCTTTGATGAGAGATTTACCACTGTTATAGCCGAAGATGTTCTTATTGACGCTTCTGTCAGCAGAAAAAACAGAAAGTTAGTTGTGGATAAAATGGCCGCAACTATAATTCTGCAGAGCTGGCTTGATGCGAGAGAGAGGTAGACTTGAGAATAAACTGAATAGTATGTTCATCAAAAAGGCTCATATTTTTGATGTTTTCGATAATATTATGAGCCTTTTTGATGAATTTTGAGATTTTTTCAGGTCAACCCATGCCAAATCTCCTTATTTTAGTAGTATATTATGCAGTTAAACCTACATTTCTTTGTTTCTATGTATAATAATCACCTCGGAGGCTCATATTTTTGATGTTTTTGATAATATTATGAGCCTTTTTGGTGGAACAACAACATAAATTGTGCTACAATAGCTAAAAGAATATTCTGAAGTGTCTCCTCTGGCGTATGGCCTTTGGAGGTGGAAAGGGAAGCCGGTGCGAATCCGGCACGGTACTGCCGCTGTATGTTCGCGAGAAATAATCTCTTTTCTCGTACTTTGCTTTTCGGTGAAAGCCGGTCACTGGGAAACCGGGAAGGCGAGCAAAGCTGCGACTGAGCGAACGAGTCAGAAGACCTGCTCGATTACTTAACGGGTGTATTATTTTTTGCACCTGTGGTTTTGCTTGCATGTGAAAAAACAGTCACTGTCTATTGGCGGTGACTATTTTATTGCGCAAAACCGCTATCAGAAAATTCTTCAGTTATTGCTTTATTTTAATACCAGAAAGGATTGAAGAAATGAAAAAAATGAATGAAATGAAAAAGACAACCAAGGTAATCCTTCTTATGATCATTACCGCCATGGCTCTATTTTCACTGGCGGCTTGTGGTGAAGCTGATAAGGATACAACAGCCAACAGCGGTGCGGTTGCAACCTGTACAGTTATAATCAACTGCGAAAAAGCTTTAGCGCAAAGCGACAATCTGTCTGTTGAACTGCCAAATGATGGAATAATACTCTCCATTGACGAGTACGAATTCCACGAAGGTGATACAGCCTTTGATGTATTCAGGAATGCCATGGAAGAAAATGACATTCTTTTTGAATACAGTGATAATATGGGCGGTGGAAAAATGGTTGATGGTATAAACAATCTGTATAACGGGGACTGCGGTGATCTCTCAGGCTGGATGTTTATTATTAATGATGAAATGTCTATGGAAAATTCTGACTCAGTTACCGTTAAAGCAGGCGACAAATTGGTGTTTGCTTATTCCTGCGACTGCGGAGAGGATTTAGGGTTCACATATTAATATGAAAAATATGCATCCATTTGTTGGTGCTGCTTTCTTTGCTACGGTGGCTGTGATTACTATGGTCTGCAGAAATCCGATAATGATTATAATATCTTTGATATTTGCATTTATTAACTCTGTTATTGAAGGCGGAACCAAAGCTTTGAAGTTTAATTTAATATATTTGCTGCCGGTAATGCTGCTTACAGCGCTTATCAACCCCTTATTCAACCATAGGGGAGTGACCGTCTTATGGAAGTTTCCAGGAGGCAACGCTCTGACAGCTGAATCAATAATCTACGGCTTATGTTCAGGCATGATGCTCGGCGCCATAGTAGCCTGGTTTACCTATCATAACAAGGTTATGACTTCAGATAAAATCTGTTACATTTTTGGAAGAATAATACCATCTCTCTCTTTAATATTTTCCATGACCTTAAGGTTTGTACCGTTAATGGGAAACAGGCTGAAGAGAATAATAGTTTCCAGAAAATGCCTCCTTGCATTACCTGATAAGGCTTTTGAATGCGAAAAAGCCGGAAAAAGAGGCAAGCTGAGAGAAGGGCTAAAGATCACCTCGGTTTTTGTGGACAGAGGGCTTGAAACCGCCATTACAACCTCAGAAAGCATGAGAAGCAGAGGCTACGGTTCTGGAAAAAGAAGTTTTTTTTCCGTTTTCAGGCTGAATAGAAGGGATGTTATGGTTTTATTGGTTGTTGCTGTTTTGGCTGTTTATGTTGCAGTCGGTGCAATTAACGGCTGTCTTGCTTTTGAATACTATCCTGCCATCAGTCAAGCTGATCTGACAGCTTACTCGTTATCGATTATTATTGCGTATGCAGTATTGTGCGCTTTGCCGCTGTTTTTAAGAAAATATGAAGATTATAATTAAGAATTTTACATTTAAATATCCTGAAACTGCAAAGACAATTCTTGAATATATCAATCTTACAGTAGAGTCTGGAGAATTTGTTGTAGTAGCAGGGGAGTCAGGCTGCGGCAAAACTACGCTTCTAAAATGTTTGAAGCCTGAATTACTTCCTGCCGGAGAGATAAGCGGAGAAATTGAATATGATAGGCCGGTTAGCCCTTGCAGCATCGGTTATGTATTTCAAAATCCTGATGACGGAATAGTCTGTGATAAGGTATGGCATGAGTTGGTTTTCAGCCTTGAAAACCAAGGCTTATCTCAGGAAGCTATGCAGGCTAAGCTTGATTTTGCAGCCGAATATTTCGGGATTAAGGACCTTCTGTACAGAGATGTCAAGGAGCTGTCCGGTGGTCAGAAGCAGATTATCAACCTTGCCGCAGCAGCTATTGCCGGACCGGACCTTCTTATATTTGATGAACCTATATCCCAGCTTGATAGAGAAATGGCTGAGATTTTTCTTAAGCTTATAAAAAAGCTGAATATTGATATGGGAATTACCATTATCATGTCTGAGCACAGACTTGACGAGGTCTATGAAGCAGCTGATAGAATTGTTATGATGGAAAAGGGGAGAATAATAGATGAGCAAGCCCCAGAGGCGTTAAATCATCGGTTGCTGGAAAAAAATGGTAATTATACTTTGCATAACGAAAAAGTTTACGACAGGGAAATTTTGGGTTTTTCTGCGAAAGAACCTGTTCTTGAATTGGAAAGCGTCAGCTTTTCTTACAGAAAGAGCCGACCCGTACTGAAAGATTTTTCCCTTAAGGTATATCAGGGCGAAACCATGGTCCTTACAGGCGATAATGGCAGCGGAAAAACTACCGCCTTACTTTTGCTTGCGGGCGGAATGAAGCCGACTGAGGGGAAGGTGATACGAAGGGCGACGAGCGGCATGGTACCTCAGAATCCAATGGATATTTTTGCTGCCGATCCCTTGAATCTTGCAATTTCCAACGATACCGCCGAGCTCTTGGGTCTGAAAGAGGTATTCTATTCACATCCATATGATCTGTCGGGAGGGCAGCAGCAAAAACTTGCTCTTGCTATGGTTTTAGATACCGACCCTGATATTATTATCCTGGATGAGCCTACAAAGGGCCTTGATTCACAGGCCAAAGGCAGTCTGAAGAGAATAATTTCCGAGCTGAAATTCCGAGGAAAAACAATAATCCTCGTTTCTCACGACAGTGATTTTTGCAACGCTGTGGCGGATAGAGTGATATATATGGAAAGAAAGCCGAGAAAGCAGAACGATTGCGACTTGAACCCTGCATTTGATGCTCATACGGATAATATGGGAAACTGTCAGAAACAGACGGCTTCAGTTGACCCTGCAGAAACCGTAAGCGTTGAAAATACGCGAAATAATCGTCTTCCTGTACCGCTTGTGTGGCTGATTACAATTACTGCGGTTGCTGCAACAATACTCGGTGATTTGTATTTGTTTTCTGGAAAAAATACCATGATTGTTTCAATTCTTGTTGCAGCTGAAATGATTTTTCCTTTTGCATATTCATTTGAAAAAAACAGGCATGACTCAAGAAAGTTTGCGATGATCGCTGTGATTTCAGCTATTGCAGTAGTATCGAGGGCTGCGTTTTTCATGCTGCCGGAGTTTAAGCCTATGGCTGCTTTTATTATAATTGCAGCACTTGCTTTGGGAGAAGAGGAGGGCTTTCTCGTAGGCGCTCTGTCAGCCCTGGTTTCAAACTTTTTCTTCGGTCAGGGTCCGTGGACGCCGTGGCAGATGCTTGCATTTGGTATGATAGGATTTATTGCAGGAATTATTTATAAGAACAAAGATCTTACTATATGGAATAAGAAGAAAAAAATATTACTTTGTATTACGGGAGCGCTTCTTGTTATTATAGTTTATGGCGGACTTATAAATCTTTCATCAGTACTGATATGGAACCAGTATCCTTCATTGAGCATAATAATTGCCTCATATATCACCGGTTTTCCTATGGATTGTATTCATGCACTTGCAACGGTAATCTTTCTCTGGGTATTTGCCGTGCCTATGCTGGAAAAAATTGATCGCATCAAAATTAAATATCAGATATCTTAATTTACTGAGAACAAATTTCAATCAGTATTTTTAACCCCGGCGGAGCAATTTGGTCGGGGTTTTAATTTGTAGTAAATTAAAACAAGTATTCACAGCGCTGTCCACAGGTAAGTTAAAATATTCGGTATTTCTGAACAGTTTTGCACAGAGATATGCACAGGTAGAGGGGACTATATCGATATACACAACTATTCCTTAAATCACAATTTAGGGAATAGTTGTATGCGGTTTTGCTTGAAATTAAGCCATTTGCTATTTGTGTTTTTTCTGTAATCGCTTTATTTGTTTTTCTCAATTTGGAGTTCGTCCGGCTGATTTTTTCAATTTTCTCCCTTTCCTTTTATCTGATAAATTGCGTTATTTACGAGGCTCTCAGCGCCGATTTGAGCGATTTTATTTGTTGCTCTCAACACTTATATCCTGCCATTTTTAAGTAAATTACGTCGTTTGTCAGCTTCCTTCATTTTCAACCTCAATTTGACTGTTTTCTCATATTTTGGTTATTAATTTCTTCGATTACTTTCCAATTAAAATACCGGACCCAATGAATCCGGTATTTATGACATCTATTTTTTTGCTTTTGTATTAGCTGCTACGGACAGCAAACCTTGCACGGAATATATCCGGCTGCGATAGCTTCTTCGCGTGTGTCAAATATTACTCTGTTTGAGGTCGCCATATTCTGGCCGTTTTCACAGGTTGACAGATGCAGCCTCAGTGTTGTTTTATTTCCCAGATAATATCCGCCCTCTGGCAGCGGATTTATTACGGTATTGGTATTTACCATGTCAGCTGCGTCCGCTAAAGTCAGTGTTTGATTTGTATCAAGCTCATATGCTGTACCGTCCGTTTCAAGAACAATTGTTCCGGATTTTCCGGTCCCATATATAGTTGCTCCTGCATTCAACAGCCTTTCAACCGCAAGATATTGCGGGTGTCCGTGCGGGTTGTTCAATTTATAGGATATTATTGCTGTTTCCGGCTTAATCTTGCTTAGAAATTCAGCGGAAGTCGAGGTTCTGGCTCCGTGATGACCGACTTTTAACACATCCACAGCCTCAAACTTTGACAGATTTGCCTTTTCTACTGTCGAACTCATATCTCCGGTGAAGAGAGCCTTAAAATCTCCGTAAATCAGCTCGACTATAACGGATGAATCGTTGTTATTTGAGTAATTATCTCCGGTTTCAATTATCTTTAGCTGACATTTATTATCTATTTTTATTGTCATGTCGCTATCTTCTACCATATTGATTGATTTTAGAAGCATATTTGCAGCAAACCTTGGAATTCCAAGCTTATCAAGCAGCGGATAATAGTCTTCGCCTGAATAAATCACCTTTCCGAGCTTACTGCCATATTTCTGATAAACGCTCAGCAGGCCGCCCACATGGTCCTCGTCAAAGTGCGTTACCACTACATAGTCGAGCTTGCCGTCAACATAGTCGGAAATATAGCTTGTCACTTCGTCTCCTGCATCAACCGGGCCACCATCTATAAGAATTTCCGTCTGACCATAATCTATAAGAATGCAGTCTCCCTGCCCAACATCAATAAAGTGTATTTTCAGGTTATTTCCGGGCTGTAAAACCGGTTTAGCTGAAGGGTTTATACCATCGCTGCCAACTATTACCGTCTGTGTGTTGCTATCCCAGCTAACATAGGCACCAAAAGCTTCTAAAACAGCTCTGATAGGAAGATATGTTCTCGAGTTAACAATTACAGCCTTAGTATCATTTTGGACAGTTTTACCATTAACATATATGTAGTTTTTTCCGATAGGAACCTTTACTGTAATTCCATTTTTGGATGCAATGGCCGTTTTGGCAGCAGCGTCCCATGACACCTCACAGCCGTAGGCTTCCATGGTCATTCTGAACGGCACCTGAGTCCTGTTCGCATCATCTATAAAAGGAAAGCCGTAGTCCTCAGTAAACTTAAGGTTTTGTCCGTCGAGCTTTACATCTATTGCCAGTGCCGGAACAGCAACTGCTATCATAATAATGGCGAAAATGATTACGGCAAGTATTCGTTTGTCAAATATGGATTTTTCTTTCATATGCTCCCCCTCGAGATATTTTCTGATTGTATTTCCGTACCATTATATCCCAAGCAACGGTTTTTTTCTACCTCAACAAGCAATATGAAAGCGAGTTTTTGACGATAGAATGCTTGTGATTAAGCTTATGCTTAAATAAAAAAGGGAGGCCTGAGGCCTCCGTTTTTACATAAGATATTTATATATCTCTAAGAATACTTTTTTATAAAACTCAAAATAGTTGAACGACCGTATATCATTTCACCGATCCTCACCCCAATAGAACAATTTTCCAGCATCAACCTTCATCATCTCATTCATTTCTACTTTTCTCATAACTTTCCCTCTCGTTCCAACGGAAAAATTGAGTAAGAAATTTGCAAAAAATTGTGTGTAATTTTTACTACCTAAAAATAGTTTTAATTAGTCCTAATATTGTTGGAAATTCATATTCACCTTCTATATACCCATCAGTTAAATTAAAATCAAATATTTGAAAGATTGTATAAATTGAAAAATACCAGTCTCCATCCCATTTAATAAATCCAAAACAAGGTCCAGAAGCATCTGAATCATCAAAAAAACCAAAGCATGATGTACAATAATTATACTCAGTATTTACAGGTTTTTTTCCAAAATAAAAACTGATTTTCCCCGCATCAACAGCCATCATTTCATTCATTTCTACTTTTCTCATTTTCGTTCTCCTCAAAAAATTATTTCATACAATATCCAATATGAACAAAATTTATTTGTTCTAAATAGAGTATACGATACCCCCCCCGAAAAATGTCAAGAGCCAATTTCCCGCACAAAACGCGACTTCTCAGCCTTCCCATAGTAAGCTGATTTTACGGTAAGAACCTCGCATTCTTCAATTGCCCTCGTTACTGCAACATAGAAGAGTCTTACCTCTTCTTCGTATTCATCGAAGTTCTCTTCATCCTTTTCACAGGCAGGAAAAAGACCTTCGTTTACATCTATTATGTAAACCTTGTCAAACTCGAGTCCCTTTGAGCCGTGGCAGGTGAGCAGAGATACATGCTTCCCTGCCCTGCCCTCTGCGCAGATTTTATTTATCTTATCAATATCGTCAATAAGACTTTCTATACCTTCGCTCTCCGCCGCAACAGACTCCAGAATATTAAGCCTGGTGTAAATCCCATTCATGTGAATTCCTTCACCACAGCTTCCGACCAGGAATTTATCATAATGCATTTCATCAACAATAAAACGAACCGCCTCAAGGCTGTTTAAATCCCCTATGCGATGAATTCTGTTTTCGTTCTGTCTCTCAAGAAATCGCATAACCTCTGCTGTCATTTCAACATTTCTTTGCCCCGTTCCGACCTTCAAAATAGAAATAATATCCATAATCGGACTTCCATCAAAGAAGTCATTTTTACCGGCCTTTATGCTGAAATCAATTCCATTTTTTCCCATATAACAAGCTACCGAAACAAGCGAAAAATTATTTCTGCTGAGAACCGCTGCAGTATCATACTTTGAACAATCTTTAGCTATATATGCATTCCGCTCCCTGATACTCTTGAAACCTCTGACCTCAAGACTCCCTTCCCGGTTTTTAACACCCCTCAGATTTTTATGATAGCGATTTTTATTCTGCGAAATAAACTCCTCGGCCTGCCTGAGAATTGCATCACAGCTCCTGTAATTAGTTTCCAGCTTAATTATATTCTCCTCACCCCATTTCTCCTGAAACTCAAAAAATGACCGAGGATAGGCTCCTCTGAAGCCATATATGCACTGGTCCTCATCTCCAACCATAAACAGATTGTTGGTTTTTGACGATAAAACCTGCATTATTCTGTTTTGTATCAGAGAATTGTCCTGCGCCTCATCAACATTGAAATATCTGTACCTTTCCTGAAAAGCACTTAAAACCGCAGGAACCTCATTTAATATCTGCAGCGCAAATATCATCATATCATCAAAGTCCATAAGCCTGTGACTCTTTTTATATTCTTCATAAGCCTTAAAAACACCAGCAAAATCAACCTTTCCAATAGCGATTGAACCATTCCTTTCCTCATCGTACATAAGATTTTTTGCCTTGTTAATCTGAGCCAGAACCTCTCTAAGCAGATCATCGCTGCAAGAGGTTTTAAGCTGACTCTCAACAATTTTCCTTATTACGACCTCAGGCCCGTTCAATATGCTGTGAGGTTTTTTATGGTAAAGCCTGCAGTAATACTTTATTATTTTAAGCGACATAGAATGTACCGTCCTGAACTCCGGTTTATCTCCGATATTTCCAAATTTAGCCTCAAACCTCGCAGTCATGGAGCGGGCAGCTTCAACACTGAAGGTAACAGTCAGTATCTCCGAGGCCTTAATTCCTGCGCAAAGTATCATATAGCCGATTCTTGCCACAATTACAGTGGTTTTCCCGGAACCCGGCACCGAAATCATCAGCGTAGGGCCTTCGGTTTTTCGTACAGCCATCATCTGCTCATCATTAAGCTTTATGTCAAATTTTTCACAGAATTCTTCATATTTCATCACAATAACCCCCTATACAAAAATGGTAAAAATGAATATAATTATGTTTTGGTAAATTAAATAATTCTTATTAAAATTTTTAAAATACCATAATCAATTTATTCAGGAGAATTAACAATGCAGGGAAATCGTTCACAAATAAAAGAGTTTTTCAATGTGTCTCATCCCAACTTCTTTGTATTCTATATTGTATTGGTTTTAATAGAGATAATATTCAGAGCTATGTCGGTCAGGCCCTTTTTGGGCTTAGGCATTTTTTACATTTTTGTCTTTGCCCTACCATCGGCTCTGTTCTTTTCAATTGTAACCACTGCTTTTAAGCCTAAGCTTCGATATATAGCTCACTTTATTATCCAGACAATAATTATTTTATTTTATATATCGCAGGTAGTATATTTTGAGATATTCGGCATAACCTACACCTTTTTCTCGGCAATAAAAGGCGGCGGAGAAGCAATAGAAGACTTTACTTCTACAATATTCACCGGTATTGCTGATGGTATAATATGGATTATCCTGCTTTCTCTGACCGGTATAGCAGGAATGGTTTTTCTCCATATAATTCAAAAGTGTCACTGCGATAGCTGCGACAATACACGATGCTATGTCTGTGCAAAAACATATAAGCCAAAACCTTCAGCCCTCCTGACCATAACCGGAATACTGCTTTTGCTTGAATTTTCGGCTTTTTTGACCCTGTTTGTTGGCGGCACAGAGGTTCTTTCGCCCTTCGACTCTTATATGAATTCTGATGTGAGCAACGAAATTAGTGTTTCAAACCTCGGCATGGCTACCACCTTCAGAATAGATATACAGAGAAATACCGTCGGATGGCCGGACAGGGACGAAAAAATGGTTATTCCGGTCGAAAAAACCTCAGATAATCAGGAACCCGAAAACGAATACGAGCCCAATATTATGGACCTTGATTTTGAAGCTATGTCAGAGTCGACGACCAATGAAGAGTGGAAGTCACTTGACTCTTATTTTGCAGAAGCTGAGCCCACATATAAGAATGAATACACCGGTATTTATGAAGGCTATAACCTGATTTTTATAACGGCCGAGTCGCTTTCGCCTTTTGCAATAGACAAAGACCTCACCCCTACCCTATATAAAATGTATAAGGAAGGCTATCAATTTACCAATTTTTATGACCCCATATGGGGTGTATCCACACTTGATGGTGAATATGTCAATCTCGAGAGTCTTATCCCGAAGTCAGGCTGCTGGTCGCTGAGCGAGTCTGCAGAGAACTCACTGCCATTCACACTCGGAAATCAGTTTAAGAGCCTTGGCTACACTACTCAGGCCTGGCATGACCATACATATTCCTATTATAACCGAGATAAATCTCACCCCAAGCTTGGCTACACCTATAAAGGCCTGGGTAATGGACTTAACATTAGAAAAACCTGGCCTGAGTCTGACCTTGATATGATGAAGGCGACTGTGGATAGTTATATTAACAAGGAACACTTCCATATTTATTATCTTACAGTCAGCGGCCACCTTGAATACAATTTTGATGGTAACCTTATGGCGAGAAAGCACAGGGACGAGGTAGCCGACCTGCCGTATTCAGATGCCTGCAAGGCGTATATTGCCTGCAATATCGAGTTTGACTTAGCCATGGAATATCTCCTTAACAGGCTGGAAGAAGCCGAACTCCTCGATAAAACTGTAATTGCCATTTGTCCTGACCACTATCCTTATGGACTGAAGGCTAATAATATCAGCGAATTTACAGGGCACGACGTGGATACTGAATTTGAAATGTACAAATCCTGTTTTCTTCTCTACACAGGAAGTATGAAAGAGCCGGTCAAGATAAACAAGCTATGTTCAGCAATGGATGTTCTGCCTACGCTTTCAAACCTCTTTGGACTTGAATATGACTCAAGACTGATGATGGGACACGATATTTTCAGCACTGCAGAGCCGATTGTGGTTTTCCAGAACAGAAACTGGATTACCGAAAAAGGAAAATACATTGCATCAACCGGAAAATTTACCGCTTTTGATAAAGATCCAAAGGACGTAGATTCTTATGTTAATGGCTTAAATAAAGAAGTCAGCTCTATGTTTACAGTATCGGACAAAATACTGACAAGCAATTATTATTCCCATATCAAGTCAGAAAAATAGCAAAAATGGAAATCACTCCAAAAACCACTTCAGGGACGGAAATTATTCCGTCCCTGTTTTGCTGTGCAATTAAAGTCTGATTTTCTTATTCAATTGTTTACCATAATTTAATTATCGTCAACATTTCATTGTTTGCAATATTACTTAGAAACACTTCTCGATAATATCAGCATCAAGCGGATGCTTTTTAGCTGTGAGGCTTCCGATGAGGAAGTAAAGTATTCCGCCTCCTAAGAGCCCCCATACTACCGCATTAATTCCTAACAAGGTTACATTGTAGTAGCAGAATATGTATATTGCAGCAGCCCCAAGCGAGGAAGCAACCGCAGCCTGCTTTGTCCCCTTCTTCCAGAAAAGACCGCCGACGAGAGGCCAGAAGAACGAACATTCCAGACCACCCATTGCAAAGAGGTTGAGGAAGAAGATGATGTCGGGAGGATCAAGAGTTAATATGCAGGTGATAATTCCTATCGCTGCAGTGAGAATAACGCTTGCCTTCTTTACATTTTTATTATAACGGGCAATTTTCTTAGGATCATCCTTGACAACATAGTTTCTCCAAAGATCCTTAACTTT
>DCGW01000030.1:17965-18841 GCA_002315335.1 Firmicutes bacterium UBA1768
AAGATACTGTTGACATTACGGCAGCCATCGGTGCTGCAAGGAAAATACCGCCTATTCCCACAGGCATAATCTTCTGGATTATGTATGGAAGGAAGTAGTCAGAGGTCGGAAGGTCTGTTGTGTCGAGAAGCGCACCCGACCATACACCTGCAAGGTGCATACCAACTATTACGAACGCACAGGTTACTGCACCAATGATCATAGCCTTGTGGAGCTCTTTGGTTGACTTGAAGCCCATGCTTCTTACAGCCGTCTGCGGAAGACCTATTGTACCAAACCCAACAAGTACCCAGAAGGAAAGCAGTGTTCCAGGCTTATATACAGCTGTCAGGTTATCATAAACATCCGGGAGATTTACCGATAATGTGGCATCGATATTCCCGAGGCCTCCCCCTGCCTTCAGCACGAAGAAGATGAAGAGGAAGGTGCCCAGGCACATGATTATGCCCTGAATTGTGTCAGTTATTGCTACAGCAGTAAATCCGCCGATAGCCGTGTAAAGAACAACTACCAGAGCGAATATTGCGAGCGCCCACTTATAGTCTATTCCTGTGATTGACTGAATCAAGGTTGCTCCGCCGGTAAATTGCGAAATCATCTGTGCGATGAAAAAAGCTACCATGAGGAGACTTGTTACTATTACTAAAATGTCACTCTTGTATCTTGATTTGAGGTAGCCGGATACAGTGACTGCACCGGTTTTTCTTGAAACGAGAGCTAATTTGTTGCCCAGTACACCCAAAACGAGGAATGTAACCGGAACCTGTACTGCTGCTACCCAGGCCTGAGCATATCCGTATGTCATGGCTGCCGCTCCAGGGCCCGAAACAAAGGACGAAACCGATGTGTAGGTCGCCATAGTTGTCATAGCAAGTA
>DCGW01000030.1:18856-40547 GCA_002315335.1 Firmicutes bacterium UBA1768
TATGAGACCGTTCATCTTTCTTCCGCCGATGAAGTAATTCTTTTCACTTCCGAGCTTACTGGTTGAGTCCGACTTCTTGCCGAGAGCAAGGCCTATAACTACGTTGAGTGCCAGGTAGACTATCAGTATTACCAGCATAATTATCTGATTAGAGGTCATTGTGCATCAACCCCCTCTTCCACTTCTTCGTCATATTCAAAATCAACGAAGACCTTTTTCACGAGATAGATTACTCCGATAATGGCAATAATTATCGTGCCGAGGACTGATACCGAAAACCATGCCGGCATTCCGAGGAAATAAAGACCCTTACCGTTAAGAGCAAAAGCTGTCACCACATGCCAGATACAGCAGAGCAGTGTGACAATGAGAGTGCCTTTAATTTCTCTCATGCACTGTTTGTGCTTTTCCTGATTTGTCATTTTATTCACCTTTCCGGGTTGCGCAGGGTCCTATCGCCCCTTGAACACCCTAAACAATCGTATAATNNTATAATAACATAAGTAGTACTCATTTTCAATAATTAATATCTGCAGAATTTTCATATCTTCACCAAAAGGATATACATGATAGAAGACAATCTATTAGTTTTAACTCTAACCAGAACTAGCACTCATAGCGAGCTATTCATCAAATAGACTTAAAAGGAACCGACATTTGCCGATTCCTTTTTATCAAACTTATTCAAAACAAAATATTTGACTCTACTGCCTGTTGACTCCAGATTTTACAGCCGCATCGTATACAGCCTTTGCAACAGCGTCCCCTACTCTCGGGTCAAAAGCAGGAACGATAATATATTCTTCATTCAGCTCCTCGTCGCTGATAAGCCCTGCAATCGCATAAGCAGCAGCGAGCTTCATTTCAGTATTAATATCGCTTGCCTTTGCATCCAGTGCTCCTCTGAATATGCCTGGGAAAGCAAGCACATTGTTAATCTGGTTCGGATAGTCAGAACGACCTGTTCCTACAACTCTTGCTCCGCCCGCCTTTGCAAGGTCTGGGTCTATTTCAGGGTCTGGATTTGCCATCGCAAATACTATAGGGTCGCCGTTCATGGACTCAACCATTTTCTTAGTCACAAGCCCCTTTGAAGAAACTCCGATGAAAACATCCGCTCCCTTCATTGCATCAGACAGATCACCCTTAAGCTTATCTTTATTAGTCATTTCAGCAATTTCATTGTGGAGCCAGTTTTCATACTGAGTATCAGAGTTAAGTATACCCTTTCTGCTGCAGGCTACAATATTCTTAACGCCAAGACCTATCAGCATCTTAATAATCGCAGAACCTGCGGCTCCAGCTCCAGAAAGCACGACCTTAATATCCTCAATATTCTTTCCAACTATTTTCAGTGCATTGATAAGACCTGATACAACGACAACCGCCGTACCGTGCTGGTCGTCATGGAAGATTGGAATATCAAGCTGCTCCTTGAGCTTTTCTTCAATCAGAACACACCTTGGAGCGGAAATATCCTCGAGATTAATTCCCCCAAAGGTAGGTGCCATCATGACAACTGCCTTAACTATCTCGTCAACATCCTTAGAGTCGAGGCAAATAGGAAAAGCATCTACTCCGCCGAACTCCTTGAAAAGCACAGCCTTTCCTTCCATAACAGGCATTGCCGCCTCAGGGCCTATGTCCCCTAAACCCAAAACTGCAGTACCGTCGGTTACTATTGCAACCAGATTTGACTTAGCAGTATATTTATATACATCGTCCTTATTTTTGTTAATATACTTGCACGGCTCAGCAACGCCCGGTGTATAAGCAGTAGAAAGGTCGTACTTTGTTTTCACCGGAACTCTCGAGCAAACCTCGATTTTTCCCTTCCATTCCTCGTGGAGCTTTAAAGCCTCTTCCTGAATACTCATAATAGTCCTCTTCTTTCATTTAATTCTATAATTAATATTTGTTTTATAGAAAATCCCGAGCAGCCTTCAGACCAAAAGCCGGCTCAGCCGACATGACCGCTCTGATAATCGCTTTTTCCATTACCTCAGTAGCAATAACACCGAGTGCATCGGGATAAACCTCAACCTCATTGGTTGACATTACAAATATTGTGTCACCATCGGCATTAGTGTGTACTGGATGAATTATCTTTGCATAAGCATTATGTGCAATGGAAGCCAATTTGCAGGCCTGTCCTCTGTTCAGCTTAGCATTTGTAACAATACAGCCCAGAGTGGTATTAATATTATACACATCGTGCTTTATCTCTACCATTTTCTTCATTGCTTCATTAGTTGAGATAATCCTGGTTTTATCCTCGTTAAGCAAGCCCGCAAGAGGTCTTCCGGTTTCTGGATCTATAATATTTCCGAGTGCATTTACCGCTGCAACCACACCAAGCTTCACCCTATCCTGCTGAACCGCATATATCCCCTGGCCGGACTTCATCATATAGTCATCTCCGAGGAGTTTCCCTACTGTTGCGCCCATTCCTGCACCATAAAGACCCTCCTTCGGGTCGTTTATCTCAGAATTGACACATGCCTGATAGCCCATTTCTATATCCGGCCTAACTTTACTGTCGCCAATGCACAGATCATAAAGGCTTGCACCGCTGACTATAGGCACATAGCCATGACTTGATGGAAAGCCAATATTATGTTCTTCAAGGTACTTCATAGCACCATCGTCTGCCGACAGGCCAAAGGCAGAGCCTCCAGTAAGCATTACGCAGTTTACATAATCCGTACTGCTCGTCTGCATCATGTGGCCAAGCTCTCTTGTGGCTGAGCCTCCTCCTCTGACATCAACACCAGCCTTCGCTCCCTTATCACAGATTATGGCTGTACAGCCGGTTCCGGCCTCACGATTTTCCGCATGACCTATCCTTATTCCTTCAATTTCGCTGATTTTAATTTCTTTCATAGCAAATCACCAATTCATAGCTACACTAAAACGAGCCCTCTTGGGCTCAGTTTAGTATCGGGAAATAGTTATAAGCCGGTAAAGTTCCGACAAATCAACACCTTTATTTTACCAGTGTTCCCATGAGGTCAACATAATCCTGGAAGGTCTTAAGACCGCCAAGCTTCCTCTCCGGAACTCTGATTTTGTATTCCTTTTCCAAATCCATAATGAATTCGATAATATCCATGCTAACCATTTTTAAATCCTCAGACAAATCGGAATCAGCCTTGATTTCAAAGCCTTCGCAGTAGTTCTGAAGAAGCTCTTTCATTCTATCAAACATAAGTCACCTCGTAAAAATATTATTATTCTAAACAATCACTATAATCATAATAAGTAATTGCTGTAAATGAAGCTCAAACGCCAAAAGCGAAGCCCTTCTGTATCAACATATTATACCATTCTTATTACAGATAGGCAATTAATATTGATATTCAGTTAACTGATAAGTACAATTTGAAAGCATATAACTTTGATTTTCAGCTTATCCTGTTTTTTCGGCTTATTTCAGATTTTCAGGGTTTAAGCACTCGAGCTCAGGAACAACAAATATTCCGTTTTTCCTGATAAGCCTGTCGTCAAACCATATTTCTCCTCCGCCGTACTCTTCTCTCTGAATTAAGACAAGGTCCCAGTGAATTGCGGAAATATTGCCGTTAAAAGCGCTTTCGTAGCAACGTCCCGGAGTCATGTGAATGCTTCCCGAAATCTTTTCATCAAAAAGAGTATCCTTCATAGGATGAAGAATAAAAGGATTTACTCCGATGGCGAACTCGCCGAAGTACCTTGCACCTGGGTCAGTATTCAGGAGCTTGTTAATCCTGGTGTTGTCATTTGCAGTCGCTTCAACAATCTGCCCGTTTTTCACCTTGAAATGTATGTTTTCATAGGTAAACCCCTGGAAATTTGAAGGTGTATTATATGTAATTTCACCGTCTGCCGAAAATCGTCTTGGAGCGGAATAAACCTCGCCGTCCGGAATATTTCTGCCTCCGTCACACTTTACCGCTCCTATGTCCTTAATCGAAAAAGTAAGGTCTGTGCCCGGGCCGGTAATTCTTACAACATCTGTCTTATTCATCAGCTCAACAAGGCTGTCCATTGCGGCACTCATCTTAGAATAATCGAGGTTGCAGACGTCAAAGTAGAAGTCCTCAAACGCTTCCTTGCTTGTACCCTGAAGCTGCGCCATTGATGCGTTAGGGTAACGCAAAACAACCCACCTTGTTTCATTTACTCTGTAATCCTGTACTGGTCTTAAGGCCTTGCTGTAAAGGTTCATTATGTCGGCAGGAATATCTGAAAGCTCAGAAATATTGTCAGGGCATCTGATACTGATATATGCATTCATCCCCTTCATCTGCATCATTTCATATTCTCTCATAAAGTCGAGCTGCTCCTGTGAACAGCCGAGTATTATTTCCCTGTTGATTTCGGTGTCAACAATTTCAACATAAGGGAGTGCACCTGTCCTGTAAGCCTCCCTCACAAGCTCTTTGACAAGCGGCTTTGCGCTCTCTCCGTTGTATGAAATAAGGATTTTTTCGCCCTTTTCAAGTTCTATTGAATAATGTATCAGCGAATAAGCTAATTTTGAAACTCTTGGATCCATCTTTGCTGCCTCCTTTTTAACTATTTTCAGAAATTATATCAAATACAAACAAAAAAGTAAATTTCATGAAGAGCAAAAAAGTTTGTTACAGCAAATGACAGACATTTTTGCGAAAATAAGCTAAAGTGTCTGTTAAAAAATGACTATGCATGTGAATTTAGCTGAGAATCGACAAAAAACAATGGTAATAGCAGGAAATAAAAGGTTTAATTGGATATTTTTGGAAGAAGACTCACTCAATATTCAGGTTTTTCTTTAAAAAACAGTAAATCAGACAGACATCTTTGCCGAAAAAGAGCAAACTGTCTGTCTTTTTGAATTACAAAACTATTTTGAGCTTAGAGCGATTGAATTTTTTGAAAGTTTTGCAAAACATTAAAATAACTATTTAAGTTTCCACAAATATTTGCTATAATATCATTGCTGTGTAAAACAATTCCGACAATTACATTAATAGCAAGAGGTGAAGTTATGATATATAAGATTTCTGATTCATACAAGATGACTGATTGCGAAAGCAAGATTATTTTTGAAAGGGAATTTCTTGGAGAGAAGGAAACTGCTGAGGTTTCTGGTGCGGGAGTTGAATTTCTCAGGCTACTTGACGGAAAAAAGGACATTAACCAGATTTTAGAAGAATGCATCAGGATTTTTGGTAATACGGTTGAGCCCTACAATCTTGCAAGAGACCTTGAAAACTTTTATTCTGAGCTCGCTGGAGAGGGTATTATTACCGTTGTAACCACTCCATTTATTGATCACGAATGGGAGAAAATAGCTCGATGAGCTAAATAAGGAGATGTATCGAAGTGGTCATAACGAGCCGCACTCGAAATGCGGTTGTCCGCAAGGGCACGTGGGTTCGAATCCCACCATCTCCGCCAAATATAAGGATAGCAGACCTTAATGGTCTGCTCCTTTTATGATTGTTTGGTTGATTATATATAAAGACCAAATACCTCGTTAACACTTAAATAGCATTTTTGTTTCATAGAAAGGAGAAATAATGGAACAGATATTAAAACCGGAAAAGAAACAAGGCAGTATTCTATTATCAACAGTCTTATTTATTGTCTTTCAGCTCACCGCACTACTATTTTATTTTGTTAGTGGTAACTTCGATTTGGAATGGCTTTCCGAATGTATTCTTCTCGCAATCATCTGCATAGGTCTGTATATATCATATAACAGACATGCAAAAAATGTCATGAAGCCTTTGGTAGGCGGAGCACTTATGTGGATGTTGTTTTATGAAATGAAATATGCAATGTATTACATCCAGTACCTGCCTGAAATGGATAGCTGGGGCTACAACACACCTGCTCTGAAATTTTTCTGCATTATACAGGTTGCGGTATTCGTAGTAATAGCTGTCATCAATGTGATTCATTATTTGATTAATTCGACTCATCACAGCAGCCCCGGAAAAATCAAAGCTAACAAAGCATTGTTCTTCATATTCATTATTTTACTTCTGGTTCAATGCATATGCGAAATATTCATAGGTACAGGAGTTTATTTTGAACTTTGTGATATATTTGGAATATTAGCGGACGTATTCTTCCTTTGCAATATTATTATTATAGAAGGTTCGCTGGATGAATTCCGTATTCACAGAGAAGCGGTTGCAGAAGCACAGACTACGGAAGAAGAATAATTTAGAATTATTAAAAAAACAGCCATCGGATTTCCGGTGGCTGTTCTCAAAAGTTTATGTTTGTGAGGAAAAGATGAGTATCAGAACTATAAAGAAAAATAATGATAACATCGACAAAAGCATGATTTCAGAGGTTCTGAAGGATAACGAAAAGAGAGCCAACCGACTTTCGATTTACATCTTCGGTTCATTTCTTGTCATATTAGCATTAGATATTCTGCTTACAGTTTTGGGAGTGTTTAAGCTGAATTTCTATAGATATTATTTAGGTTCTCTCATAGTGGCAATCGGTTGTCTCGTGCCGATAATAGCTTATAAATCCAAAAGAGTGTCGCCCCATATTCTTAAATGGATAAATCTGTTCTGCATAATATTTGTCGTTGCATGGTGTGATCTTGTTTCCGCATACAATTCCACACTTTTAATGGCTGTACCAATAGTGTTTGCCGTTATATATTTTTCCGAAAAAACAACCGTAATCACATACATAGCAGCTATCATTACCTTTGCCTTTACAGCCTACTTCGGCGCGGCATATTATTCAATAATAGATGCCAACCATATTAAGGTGGCGGATGGTACGTTGCTTATCATTAATGGAACCCTGAAGCAGACTCTTATTGATTACGGTTACAGAAATGCTCAGTATATCACCGATATGATGAGTATGAGTTATTTCCCACGAGTTCTGATTTCAATAATATACCTTGTTCTTGCTATTGCCATCACCAAATTCGGATATTATATGCTGGTAAAGCAGGCTCAGACGACCGCTGATGCCACCAGAACCGGCACTGAGCTGAAGTTCGCCGGCGAGCTTCAGGCAAACGCTCTCCCCCTCTTCTCTTCGATAAACGGAAAGTATAACTTCGAGGTCGCAGGCAGCATGAAGGCCGCAAAGGAAGCCGGCGGAGACTTTTACGACTTTAAAATGATTGACGAGAGCCATCTTGCTCTGATAATAGCAGACGTATCAGGCAAAGGCATTCCTGCCGCCATGTTCATGATGTCTTCAAAGGAAAAGCTTCGAAGTGCATTATCTCCTCAGAAGTCTCCGGGTGAAATAATGTTTGAGGTTAACAATCTGATATTTGAAAACAATAAGAGATTGATGTTTGTGACCCTCTGGCTTGGAATTATCGATATAAATACAGGTATTATGACTTCAGTTAATTCTGGTCACCTTGATCCGATAATAAAAAAATCGTCTGGAAGTTTTGAAGTAATGCAGGAAAAACGCGGCCCTGCTGTAGGTATTCGCAAGGATAAAAGCTATCCGGAGCACGAGTACAAGCTTGAGGCCGGCGATATTCTTGTACTGTATACAGACGGAGTTACCGAAGCTCGTAACGAAGAAAATAAAATGTATGAAATTGAAGGTTTTGTTAATGGTTTGAATCAGTCCTTCGCCAACAAAAGTCCTTCTGCTGATGAGGTCAACACTTCACTCAGCCAGCAGATTTCCTCTTTTGTCGGAAAGGCAGAGCAGGCTGATGATATTACAACCTTAATCTTTAAATACCTTAATTAATATTCAATAAAAAAAGCATCAGCCACCGGAATGAACGGTGGCTGAAATTCTTATGAGAAGAGATGATTGATATAGATATATATTTTATTGAAATTCAATTTTAAATAATACAGCATTCTGTTAAACAGAGCTTCAATAGTAGTTTTATTTGTGCTTGATACATTGGTTGAGATTGGTTTTCCCTCCTTGCCATATGCGTTGACAGGATAAATATACATGGTGTAATCCGCTTCTCCAGAAGGAAGAACATATGTTTCGGTCAATGTTTCAGGCGTAGGCGTTACATAAAACTTCGACCAGTTTTTCCAGGTGGCAACCTCCGTTCCGCTATTGTCTTTCAATACAAATCTATAAGAGTGGACTATATCGCCTTCATCCCCTTGTTGAATTTTCGCCTGTTCAAAGGTGAAAATGATTTTACCGTCAACAATTGAATCAATAGTGATTTTTGCATCCTCAGGAAAAACAGGTTCCTTTGAATTTTGCTTCCTGATCTCATTATTGTATTTAAACGTATCCGGCTTATCCTTTACCTGTGTTGAGGTATCGAAGGTCCAAACCTGATTTTCAATATCCATACCAGAGATAAGATCATGGGTTGTGACTTTTACTTTGCTTCCACTTACATTTACCATCACACACTGCACATAACCCTTTTCTGCAGGTTTGGTACTGCTTCCATATCCCGATTCCAGCTCCAAATATGAGAGCGTTACAGTGTTAATAGCTGTAAAGGTCCCCTGCCAGATTGACTGGGGATGGTTATTAGTTGCATGGCTGTGACCTCCAAACAGTACTACCTGTGGATAATCGTCGAACAGCGCTTTGTCTAATTTTCCATACCACTCCTCCGAAACATAAACCGTGTTCTTAATCTGATGGTGTGCAAATACGAAAATAGGTTTATTCCCAGTGTCCTGCTGAGCAATCCTAAGCTGGTCCTTCAACCATTCTTTTAAATAGGAATAATCGTTTTTATTATTACCTTCAGCAGGGCTCAAGGTTATAAAATGATAGCCATTAATTTTATAATGAGCTTTGATTTCATCACCTGTTATTGCTTTGAATGTACATTCAGAGCCACTTCTGTCATGGTTTCCCAGGCTTTCATGTATACTGATATTTTTCAAATCAGCTGCAGCCAGGGTTGCCTTATATCTTTCATACTGAAGAAGACTTCCATTATTAGTAAGGTCTCCGACAACAAAAATACTGTCTGCTTTCTCATTATTAAAGTACAGCAGCGTCTCTAACAAATTAATTTGCTCTTTACAGATAGTATTTCCAATATGAACATCGGAAATAACTCCGAAGTCAACTCCTTCGGCACTTGAGCTGCCCTCAATAATAACACCATTTTCTTTGAGCTGGTCATCAGTCAGACCAACGTTATTCTCCTGCGCGATTGTTGGCACATAAGCTAATACAGCGACCAATACTGCCGCTATTATCAGTAATATTTTCAGTTTTTTCATGGCTCCTCCATAGCAAATTATCAAACAATAATCATTTTAACACAATTTAGCGCAGTAATCATCATTTCTTTACGCCAAATGAAGCTTCATCTACATCATTGATAGAATTTCGTCATCAGTAAGCAGCTCAGGGTTCTCCACCCTTTTTAGTCTTCCGGGCTTTCCTGACAGCACATAAATATCAGCCGCAAGAGCTCTTGCCTCACTTATACTATGCGTTATCAGTATGGTAGTAATATTATGAACTTCACTAACCTCTTTAAACCAGACGTGGAGCTTTCTTCGTGTGATTTCATCTAAAGCAGAAAAAGGCTCATCTAAAAGCATAAGCTCACTATTCGACAAAAATGTTCTTAAAAGTGCAGCCCTTTGTCTCATTCCTCCAGAAAGCTGTGCCGGATAAAGCCCCTCACAGCCATCAAGCCCGAACTCTTCTAAACAGCTTTTAACAAGCATTTCCGCGTCTGCCTTGTCATAGCCTTTCAGGGTCAGAGGAAAACAAAGGTTTTGCAGGAGCCTCCTGTGTTCAAGCAGCAGGTCCTTTTGCTGCATATAACCAACACAACCCGGCTTTCCGGTAATATCTCTGCCATTATAGATAACCGTGCCCTCATCTGGAGAATCAAGACCCGAAAGAATGTTGAAAAATGTGGTTTTTCCCACTCCGGAAGGACCAATTATTGCTGTAGTCCTCCCTTTTTCAACCTCGAAGCAAGGAATATCTATGATAGTGTCTCCCCTGTACCTCATTATTATATCTTTTGCGATTAATAGCATATTCACCTCTTAAAAATGAAGTCCTAGCCCCACACATAACCTATTCCGTTGAGGTCATGCTCAAGCAGGCCCTGTTCATACATCCAGTCGTAAAAGTCATTCCACCTGTTGCTGTCAATATATCCCCAGCAAGGAGCATCCGCAATAAACTCATCCTTCAGGTAATCAAGACCGGCTCTTACCTGCTCTTCATCAAGCTCAGGAACTGCTTTTATTAATATTTTTGCTGCCTCTTCAGGGTTATTAACGCAGTACTCATAGCCTTTAGTTGCAGCTCTTAAAAATGCCCTTTCAACCTCAACATTATCATTAATAAAATCATTATTAGCTATAATAACAGGTGTATAGTAATCGAGAATTGGATCAACATCAGCAAACCTCATAAAGTTACAGTCAAGACCGGAAAGCTCACAGGCAGTTTTCTCTGTGCCCTCATAGACCCAGATCGAGTCAATATCAGCAGAAAGCGCCGAAATAGCATCATAAGCTGCCCCAGGAACAACCTCAAGCTTTGAGAAATCACCGCCGTCCTTCTTCATAGCATATTCCATAACAGCCAGTTCTGTAGGAAGCTGGTAGGAAGCATAGGTTTTCCCCTCAAGGTCTTTAAAAGACTTAATATTTTTGGATTTAAGAGAAATAATCCCAGTAGTATTATGCTGAATTATCGCAGCAATCGCGGTTACAGGCATCATATCCTCAGGTTCCGAATCAAAGGCTGCAGCAAGGCTATCCTGAAAATCAACTCCGAACTGCGCCTGACCGGCAGCAACCATTGCAACAGCTCCATCCTCAGGCGGCATTACAATTTCAAGGTTTATCCCCTCTTCCTCAAAGTATCCGAGCTCCTTTGCCACATAAATTCCAGCGTGATTTACATTCGGAGTCCAGTCAAGGACAAAGGTAACATCAGATAAACCATCTTCGCTTTTCGTGCTTCCGCAGCCGCAGGCAGCAAGTACAATTATTAACGATAAAAGTATACAGAATAATTTTTTCATAATCAAACACTCTCTTCCATATTTTTCCAGGGCATTGCCCTTACTTCAATTATTTCTACTATTTTTATTAAAATTAAACTTATAATGCTGATTACCAGAATAATTGCAAACATTTCATCATAAGCGAAGCTCTTTCTTGCAAGAGTCATATATACGCCAAGACCCGCCTGGCCTCCAAGCCATTCCGCAATAACAGCGCCCACAACAGAATAAGCGACCGCTATTTTCAGTCCGGAAAAGAAGGATGGCAAGGCTTCAGGGAGCTTAATTTCCCTTAAAATCAGTCCATAACCAGCATTCATAGACTTGAAAAGTCTTATCTGATCCTGGTCTGCCAACTTAAAACCAGTTGACAGACTGACCGCCACAGGGAAAAAGCAGACAAGAAAAATCAGAACAACCTTAGGCAATATTCCGTAACCGAGCCACAGTACAAGGAGCGGAGCGATAGCAATTACAGGTATGGTTTGCGACACGACGAGAGCAGGAAAAACAATTTTTTCCATCAGCTCAAACCTGTCCATGATTATGCATATTCCGAAAGAAAATACGATTGCAAGAGCCAGACCTAAGCCGGCTTCAAGAAGCGAAATCGAAGTGTGGTAGCCTATCAGACCGATGTTCTCTATCAGGGCTTTGACAGTTTCCTCGGGAGATGGCAGCATAAACTTAGGAACTGCTGTTGAATGGCTGAGCAAGGCCCATATTATTATTAAAGCTATAAGTAAAATATATTTCTTCATAACAGCATACAACAGCTGAAACAGCTGCCCTCAAAAGCAATAAAAAAAGTTCCCAAAGGGAACTGAAATTAAAAACTGTTCCCTACGCCGGTATTATCCGGATCAGGTTATAAGGATTGAAGCGAGCTTCTCTCAGCCAAACGGCACTCCCACAAAAATATTTGTTTTATCTTCACGAACAGCAAAACATTAATATGCCCGCGACTTGAATTTTCATAATAATAGCACTATTAGTTAAATGTGTCAATTATTACTTAATCTTCTTTCTCGTATTCTTCCATGAGGTCTTCTCTTACCTCATCCTCAATTACCTCCATCATATGCTCGGCAAAGTCAGCCGCCTCGTCTTCGGCAATTTTAGTTGCAGCTTCATCGTCACCGCCGTTCATATTATATGTAATCATATAGGCTTCAGTAAACTTTTCTTTATAGAGTCTGTCGTATTCCTCGTCAAGCTTCTCCTGAACAAGCTTTTCAAATTCTTCGTTAGAAATCTTCATCTATGCCCTCCAAACAATTTCCATAATTTTCCATATTATCTCCACTCCTTACTATTTCTTCGCAGAGAACAGGAAGAGACCAAATATAATAATTGCGGCACCAACGTACATTCCCATAGTCGGTATTTCAAACACTATCAGAAATCCCAAAAGCATTGCAATTGCCGGCTGTATGAACATGAAGTTAGTAACCTCAGTTGTCTTTTCTGCCATTGATAAGGCTTTGGTCCAGAGCAGATAAGCCGTAGCCGAAGGCAGAAAGCCTAAATATGCAACAGCGAACCAGTGCTTAAGTGAAGCAGCTGCTGCCTGTTCAACGCCTCCGAACGGCATAAATACCATTAACATGATAGCGCCAATAATAATGCTGTAGGCGGTTGCCTGAAGAGCTGTGTATGACCTTGTAAGCCTCCTCTGCAACAGGTTGTAACCTGCAAGGAAAATAGCTGCAGCCAGCATCCAGAATATTCCTGCGTTAATAGAAAGTACACCATCCCAAAGCATGAGCAAAACTATACCGAAGAAACAGATTCCGATAGCAACCCAGCCCCCAACCTTGATCTTTTCTTTAAAAAGAATTCTCGCAAAGATGGCGGTAATTACTGGAGTAACCGCAATTACTATACAAGCGGTAGCTGAGGTCAGCATATATATACCTTTATTAAAAACAAGCTGATACGCAGAAAAGCCTATGGTCGCAGATAATATATATACCGGAATATCCTTCTTTTTCGGCAGGCCTATTTTCTTGATTATTCCGAAAACAAGCATAAATATGCCTGCGAATATAAACCTGTACATGCTCAGTACCGGTACCGTGAAAACCTCCTGTGCAATTTTAGTAAATGCAAACGAGCTTGCCCACAGAGTTACGGTAATAAGTGCAAAAATATGGTAATTTTTAACCTTCAGACCTTTCACTTGATCGCCTTCTTTCAAATTATTTAAAATATTTCAAATTTTTTCAAAATTATATCATATTTACTCACTAAAGCACAATAAAATAATTGCACTTTGACGATAATTGGATTATAATATTCGATGGCTTTAAAGTTAATCCATAATAAGGAGTGTTGAAAATGGAAAGAAAAGTCGGTACAGTATCAAGAGGACTCAGAGCCCCAATCATTCGTGAAGGTGATGACCTCAGAAAAATCATTGTTGACGTCGTTATGGACTGCGTTAACTCGGGCGAATTTGAAGTGAGAGATCAGGACGTATTAGCTGTCACAGAAGCAGTTGTAGCCAGAGCACAGGGCAATTATGCGGCTAAGGACCAGATCGCAGAAGATGTTAAGAATAAGCTCGGCGGCGAAGAAATAGGTCTTATCTTCCCTGTTTTAAGCCGAAATCGCTTCGCTATTTGTCTCAGAGGAATCGCAAAAGGAGCAAAAAAGGTTTACCTTATGCTCAGCTATCCGAGCGATGAAGTCGGAAATCACCTCATCGACTTAGACAAGCTCGACGAAGCCGGCATTGACCCTTATAAAGATGTAATGACTCTCAAAGAATTTGAAGCTAAGTTCGGAAAGTCAAAGCACACATTTACAGGTGTCGATTACCTCAACTACTACAAATCACTTATAGAAGAAGAAGGCGCTGAAGCTGAGATTATTCTTGCAAACGACCCAAGAACTATACTCAAGTATACAGACAAGGTTATTACAGCTGATATTCATCAGAGAGCAAGAACAAAAAGACTTCTCAAAGCTGCGGGTGCAAAAATTGTATTAGGACTCGATGATATCCTGACAGAAAGCGTAAACGGAAGCGGCTTCAACACAAAGTACGGTCTTTTAGGAAGCAACAAGGCAACCGAAGAAACCATAAAGCTCTTCCCTAACGATTGCACAGACTTCGTAAAAAACATTCAGAACGATATTAAGAAGCTTACTGGAAAAACTATTGAAGTTATGGTTTACGGCGATGGAGCCTTCAAAGACCCAGTCGGAAAAATCTGGGAATTGGCTGATCCTGTTGTTTCACCGGGCTTTACCGATGGTCTCGTTGGTACTCCAAACGAGTTAAAGCTCAAATATCTCGCTGACAACGATTTTGCTGACCTTTCAGGTGATGCCTTAAAGGAAGCAATTTCCGATACTATCAGAAATAAGGATAAAATAATGACAGACTCTAAGGACAATGTTATGGCAGCGCAGGGCACTACACCTCGCAGACTCACTGACCTTATTGGTTCACTCTGTGACCTTACCTCCGGAAGCGGCGACAAGGGCACACCGATAGTATACATTCAGGGTTACTTCGATAATTATACAAAGTAAAAAGATACCGTTTAATGTTCCGGAGTCTGCCTTCAGATTTCGGAACATTATTTTTAAATGTAAGAAATTTCCATTTATTATAGACTGTGTAGGTTAAGACGATAATATGAACAATACATTTATTGACTTTTTAAACTTCATATGGGCAAAATTCTATGAAATTGGCGTCTGGTTAATAGGTCTTATCAAAAACATGATTGTATCGCTCCCCTATGCCTTAAACTGGTTAAAAGATAATCAGTTAGATGTTGGTCAGATATATTGTCATGCGGTAAGATGGCTGATGCCGGTACTTGCTCTGCTCATTCTCGTTTCTGTAATAAGAAGCCTTATCAGAGTAAGAAATCCTCAGGAGCGCTGGGGTTATTTAATCCACCCCGAGCTTGGCGAATTTCCAATTACACACTGGGAAACTCTGATTGGCAGAAGCAGATCCTGCGATATTACCATGAACTTTGCCAAAATTTCAAGAGTTCACTGCGCGCTTATATTTGACGGTAAGAAAAAGTGGCGTGTTCACAACCTCGCAGAAAATGAATCCTTCCTCATTAACGGAAAATCAGCACCTGCGGGTGGTGAAATAGATACTGGCGACAGAATTACCTTCGGCGGAACAACCTTCGAGTTTGAAATGATTTCAAATGAAGAAAACGTTTTGAGAGAGAAAATCAGAAAGAAAGCCTCAAGCTATGCCACCTCACCTGTTTTTTCTATGGTAATTCTTACAATCTTCCAGGCTCTCACCGTTTCTTCGCTTATTATAAACCGAGCTGAGCATACAGTGATAATAGCTACCTCCTTTGCACTTTTTGCAATTGTCATGTGGGTTTATGTGCTTGGCAACCTTGTTATCGGCAAAAAAGGCTTTGAACCAGAGATACTTGCTTTTTTCCTTTGTTCGCTCTGCCTGGCCGTTACAGCTTCAAGTAATCCAGCAGGAATATATAAGCAGCTTATAGCAATAATCCTCGGTATGGTTGCTTTCCTTGCTCTTTCATGGTATCTGAGAGACCTTAAGCGTGTTGTAAGAATAAGATATACGGTAGCTGGTCTGACGGTTTTATTGTTAGCAGCCAGCCTTCTGCTCGGAACTATTACAAACGGTGCTTCAAACTGGATATATATAGGAGGAGTTTCACTTCAGCCTTCTGAAATAGCTAAGGTCTGCTTTATATTCGCAGGCTCAGCTTCACTTGAAAGACTGTTCAACAAAAAGAATTTATTTGCATTTATTATTATGTCGTTCTTATGCTTTGGTATTCTGGCACTCATGAGCGACCTCGGAACGGCAGCGATATTCTTCGTTACCTTCTTAGTAATCGCATATCTCCGTTCCGGCGACTACGCTACTCTTGCCCTTATTATAGGCGGTGCTTTAGGCGCTCTGCTCATGGTAATGAAGCTAAAGCCATATATAGCTGCCAGATTTTCAGTATGGGGTCACGCCTGGGATAATGCTGCAGGAGCTGGTTATCAGCAGGTAAGAACCATGTCTGCGGCGGCCAGCGGCGGGCTTATAGGTGTAGGCTCAGGTGAAGGCTGGCTGCACAATGTCGCGGCAGCTAATACCGACCTTGTCTTTGGCATGATATGCGAAGAATGGGGTTTGATTATTGCACTTTTAGCTGTACTTAGTATAGCCTCTCTTTCCTTCTTTATAGTAAGAGTTGTAAAGCAGGGTCGTTCCTCATATTACGTTATCTCTGCCTGTGCTGCGGCTTCATTGCTCGTATTCCAGACCATGCTCAATGTATTCGGCTCGGTTGACCTCTTCCCTCTTACGGGTGTCACCTTCCCGTTCGTATCGTGTGGAGGTTCGTCCATGCTTGCAGCCTGGGGGTTATTGGCCTTTATCAAGGCGGCGGATACTCGTCAGGGAGCAAGCTTTGCAGTAAGAAAGGTTAAGCTAAGGTCTATGTGGCAGGCGCCTGTAGGACCTGTTGGCGTAGAAGCTGACTATGACCCTGAAAACGATTTTGTCGATGGTGACGAGGATGATGAATATCATAGAGAGCGTTATGCAAATGACGGCTGCGAAGACTATTTTAATATTAAGGGTCGCAGCGGCAAATATGATGCTTCTACGGAAAAGGCAAATATTGACAGAGACAGACAGATTAAAAACAGGAGCGGCTACTCTACCACATCACACACTATCAGCATTGATGATGTAACCGGTCTGTTAAATAAGAAAAACAGTAAGAAATAAGGAGGGGTTTATGCATAATATTACTAAAAGAACCATTATCACCTTCCTTTTGGCACTTGTCCTGATCGGAGGGACCTGCTTATTTGTTGTCAAGTTAGTAAAACACGGAGACGAATGGGCTTCATTTCAGGCAAATTCTCATCTATTTAATGATGGAGTACTCTCTTCCGGAAGAATACTCGACGTTAATGGAGACTTTCTTGCTCAGGCTTCAGGCAACTATTGGACATATAATGACGATTCCGAAATCAGGAAGGCTTGTATGCATACCGTAGGCGTTGCAGACGGAAAGATCGCAACGGGTGCGATAACCAGGTTCAGTGCAAGATTAACAGGCTACAACCTCATTACAGGCGCAAAGCATGTGGGTAAAGATGGAATAAATATATACCTGACAATCGATGAGGATATATGCAAAATAGCCTATCAGGCGCTCGGCTCTTATAACGGTGCCGTTTGTATTTACAACTATGAGACCGGCGAAATCCTGTGCAATGTTAGCAAACCAACCTATGACCCGGCCTATCCTCCGACAATTACTGACGGTGACCCCGCCTATGACGGAGTTTATTTAAACAGAGGTCTTTCCTCCTCCTTTACTCCCGGCTCCACCTTCAAGCTTGTAACACTTGCTGCGGCGCTAAATGAGATCAAGGACGTAGGAAACAGGACCTGGAACTGTCCGGGAACTATGCAGATCGGAGACCAGACTATAACCTGTACGGGAACTCATGGTGATATCGATATTAAGACTGCGCTCAATGTTTCCTGCAACTGTGTCTTCGCTCAGATTGCGGTTGAGCTTGGCTGGAAAAAAATGGAAAAATACGCAAATCAGGTGGGACTTACTACCTCCTATGATATTAATGGAATTCACACCAGACCATCCTCCTTCGTCTTCAAATCCAAGGATGATGGCGACCTTGGCTGGGCAGGCGTCGGCCAGGGCAAGGACCTTGTAAATCCAATTTCGATGATGGTTTATATGGGTGCTATTGCGAACGGCGGAAGAGCTGCTATACCGCAGTTAATATCCAAGACTACCCTCTTAGGAGGGCTGCAGAACAGCGTATACATAAAGAAGAAAACAGATAAGCTTATAGACAAGCCAACAGCTGAGCTTATTACAGACTACATGAAGTCCAATGTTACCAACACCTATGGTCAGAGCAGGTTCCCTGGACTTGACATTTATGCTAAGACAGGAACTGCTGAGGTTGGAGGCAACAGCGTTTCAAACTCATGGTTTGTAGGCTTTATTAAAAATCAAGGCCACCCACTCGCCTTTGCGGTTTATGCAGAGGGCGGAGGAAGCGGCTCAGGAACAGCTGCTACGATAGCATCAAGAGTGCTGCAGGCCGCAGTAGCGTAGGATATGAAACAGCCCATGTCGATGACATGGGCTGTATTACTTTTTGTGGTTTTCTCAGGTAACCCTTTTCTCTACTTAAAGGTCACGGTGATTTTATGATCGTCAAGAACGTTTTCAAACGTATATGTTCCGGTTTCTTTTACCTTCGCCAGTTCTTCTTCAGTCAATGCGACACCGTCAATATAAACATTTCTGATTCCGGAGCTGAGCTTCTTCGTAATTGTTATTTTAACCTCACTTCCAAGTCTTGTTGTAACGCTTGGTGTAATTGAGCCTTTAAGCTTTAAGATATTGTTAACCTTAGTTGTGATAGTCGGTGTGATTTCATCATATATTTTATTTGCAATCCACTCGTGACCATTCTCTGTTGGATGCGGGTCAAATACTCCGCTTGCAGGTGCGTCGCTTACATCTATCCACTTAACATTATACTTTTCAGCCATTTCTTCAACAAAACCATTGAACTGAGCATAGGTTTCATTTAAAGCATCGTTCATGAGAAGCACTGTCATAGGAAAGCTAAGGTCTACTATAAGCTGTGTAAGCTCCTCATCGCCGAGCTCTTCAACATATTCTCCAATATTGTCAAGCACATTGGTAAATTCCTTAATCAGGGCTTCGAAGTTTTTATCCGATAAAGAGGTCAGCTTCTGCCTTGCAAGCTTGGCTGCGGTCGGCATCATTCTCGCAATAACGCTTGAACTGGACCTTAAATGACTGTTGAGTTCTCCATTAATCATGGACAAGGTCATCATCTTAACGTAGTTCTTCATTCCGAATGGGTTGAAGTGACCAATTAATACGAGCTGAGAATCGTTGCTTTCCATCAAGGCGCCATCATCTTTGTCATAGCCTTTTCCGTTAGTGCCGAGTAACGCCTGAATAGTCTTCTCGTAATATGATTTATAATCTGCTACTGCAGTTTTCATGTATTCAGTTACTTTTTCGGATGAATAATAATCTAATAACCACTCAATGTTCTCTGTGGTAAGTATACCCTTCAGGAAGCTTGTAGTTCCAGTTTCCTCATCTGTCACGCCATTTGCTGTTGCAATGTTATCGTTGCTTTGTGCTATTGCTTGTTCAACAGCATCAGGGCTTGCAACATTATTGACTACGCTTAAAGCCGATAATGGAGAAGCAGCCATATTGGCAGCAGCGAATGGTACCTGATTATTTGTCTGAAGCATGCTTGAATATGTAGGCAGCTGTGTGATGATATCACCAACGGTCATGCCGGACTGAAGCGCATAGCTGATCATGAACAATACTAAGCCTAAAGGATTGCCTTTACCTGTCTGCTGATAATACTCATTTATGCCTGCACCTTCCATCATATATTTATCCATGAAGGTATGGTAAATATCATTTCCGCCTATGGCAAGTAGGAGAAGGTCTGCATTCTTGACTTTGTCGGTGATGAAGTTGTAATAATACCTTGTAAATTTACTATCATAATAAAATCCAAGATACTCAGCAGCAATGTCAGCAGGAACTTTATCGCCTTCTTTCATTTGAACACTACTATTTGCCCATAATATTGGAATTAAAGTGCCCCCATACGAATAAAGCTGGTTTAAACATTTATCAGCAAAAAACTTTTTATAATTAACAGTCCAAGTAGGTTCATTTATGCATTCAGCCCATACCTCAGCGTCTTTTTTATAAAAATCATATCCCCAATATGAATACTGAAGCTGCAGCTTATCACTATATTCCATATTTGGAACTTTTGCAAATTCCCAGGTTGTTATATCATTTGGGTTAAATTCTTTTACAGGCATATTTTCTGCTTTACATAATTGAATGTAGTCCTTTGCCCAGTGCCAATATAAGGTTTCCTCTTGAGTATTAGGATCTTTATAATACCCATTAAGTATTACTGGAAAATAATATGTTCCAGCGGATGGTAATTCAAACCACTTTTCTGCATAGTAATCCGAATATTCTGCAGAAGGGTTATCATAGTTCTTTGTATAGTAAGTATAAACGTAATTCGGGTCAGTCAGAATTTCATACATATCCTTTGCCCAGGCAGCACAGATGCCGAAGTTGTACACATCGTCATAATCATCACCTTGGGTGAATAGATATTTGACCTTATTATTTGTAAAGGTATCTATTCCGAGCTTCTTGGCGAGCACCGTAGGATATGCATGAGTGTAGTCATGTTCCTCATCTACCTGCGCTTCAAGATCTAATTCACCATTACCTGTCTTTTTAACCTTGCTGTTATGGTCGTTTGCGGCACGAAATACATTACTTATAATGTCAAATGTATCCTGAGCGTACATGCTTGCATCCTTGGTACTAAAGCCAAGGCAAAGACTGTCGCCCAAAACTACAAGGTTTTTATAAAGCTTGCTTTCAGACTGTTCCCCAGTACCGGCAAAAGCAGTTACAGACACAAGCTGCAACACCAGCGACAGAGATAATAGTATAGCTAAAATTTTTTTAGTCATAGAATCAACTCCCAAATAATTTTTTTGAATTAACTGACAGAAGAAAAAATATTTTCCTCCTAATTAGTTTTAGTTTAACATATTTTGAGATGAGTTTAAAGCAGAAATGATTGCACGAATATTGCTTCTCAATATCAATAGTATGACAAATCACTAATATTGTACTTATTATGATTGATTTTACCAAATTATTGTGGATTATAAATATCCATTTGAGATAAGATTTCCAAAGTCTACATATAGGATTGTGTTCAGAAAAGCACTGTCGCTAATAACGCATCAATTATTGTAGAAACATTATTACCGACAGCTGCGACGATTATTAAAACTTCTTGTTCTTATTCTTTAGCCTTTTGATCTCAGCCTTTATCATTATATACCCAACCATTAAAAGCAGCCCAATCAGATAACAAGGAATTGAGAGGTATTTATATATGTCAATATTTGCTGTCATACCATTCCATAACAGAACAAAGCCAATAATGAAGGCAACAAGGACAACGAGGATGACAGGCAGATTCATTCGCTTTAGATACTTCATTCGCTGAATAGAGTCATCTTCAAAGAACGCATCATAGTCGTCACGGTGTCTTCTTACATATGCATTTTTCCCGACTGTACCGATGCACTCGATTCCAGCTTCTTCTTGAGACAGGAGCTCTTCTCTACCCTTTTGTGATTCAGGGTCGTGCTTCATTCTCATTACCTTATACTCATACTCGTCGGGCTCGCCGTCTTCAAAATAGTATACACCCTTTTCAACACCGACAAGATTGCTACCAACCTTGGCAAGCTTGTTTATCCAACGTTCTTCTTCGTCGTATTCCCAGATTCTGTACTTTCTTTTTACTGTATCGCTCATTATTCTTTCCTAACATTAAAGTGTGAATATACAACTAAAGCGTAAATCATATGACTTACGCTTTAGTTAAATTATGGAGGCGACACCCAGATTTGAACTGGGGAATAAAGGTTTTGCAGACCTCTGCCTTACCACTTGGCTATGTCGCCTTGCTTCTCTTTGCTTGTCTTTTTTCCGAATAGCTTTGTCGCTGTTTCCTCACTTCTCGCTCACCATCGCAAGAAAAATGGTGACCCATTCGCGATTCGAACGCGAGACACCTTGATTAAAAGTCAAGTGCTCT
>DCGW01000011.1 GCA_002315335.1 Firmicutes bacterium UBA1768
TCGATCATCTGGTTAGCAGCCTTACCTACTGAGTTCATTGTCATTGCTGAGAAGAGGAACGGAAGCATAGCGCCGATGAATAAACCGATGATTACGATTGGGTCGAGTAAGCTGATAACATCAAGCTCTGTTACTGCTGCGTATGAAGCGAAGAGAGCGAGAGCTGTGAGAGCAGCTGAACCAATAGCGAAGCCCTTACCGATAGCAGCTGTTGTGTTACCTACTGCATCGAGCTTGTCTGTGATTTCTCTTACTTCTTCTGGAAGCTCTGCCATTTCAGCAATACCACCAGCATTATCCGAAACAGGACCGTAAGCGTCAACCGCTACTGTCATACCTGTTGTTGAAAGCATACCTACTGCTGCGAGAGCGATGCCGTAGAGTCCGCCAAATGCATAAGCAACGAATACGCCTACGCAGATGAAGAGGATAGGCCATAATGTTGACATCATACCAACGCCAAGACCTGAAATGATAGTTGTAGCAGCACCTGTTTCTGACTGCTGAGCGATCTTCTTAACTGAAGCATAGTCGCCTGATGTGTAGATTTCTGTAACCTTACCAATTAAGATACCTACGATAAGACCTGAAATGATTGCCCAAGCATAGTTGAGTGAACCAAGAAGAGTCTTAGAAAGGATGATTGTTAATACAATAACAATTATGCCACTGATGTATGTACCAGCATTAAGAGCGTTAGCAGGATTTCCACCTTCCTTACCTCTTACGCAAAGGATGCCGATTACTGATGCAACGATACCTACTGCTGAGATGATAAGCGGGAATACTGCAGCCATATCTGATGAGAATGCTCCACCAGCGTTTGCTGCTGCTACTGCTGCGAGTGTAATAGCTGAAATGATTGAACCAACATATGATTCAAAGAGGTCAGAACCCATACCAGCAACGTCACCTACGTTGTCACCAACGTTATCTGCGATTACAGCCGGGTTTCTTGGATCGTCTTCAGGGATACCAGCTTCAACCTTACCTACGAGGTCAGCACCAACGTCTGCTGCCTTTGTGTAGATACCACCGCCAACACGGCCAAAGAGAGCCATTGATGATGCACCGAGACCAAAGCCTGTTACACACTGCTGTACTGTTGCCATATCAAGAGCTACAACAACGATGCCAAGACCTAAGAGACCGAGACCTGCTACGCAAAGACCCATAACTGCGCCTGATCTGAAAGCTACAGCTAAAGCCTTGATCATGCCGCCATCCTTTGCAGCAGCTGCTGTTCTTGTGTTACCCTTTGTTGCTACGTTCATTCCGAAGTAGCCGGCAAGAACTGAAAGAAGTGCGCCGCAAACATAAAGAATTGCTGTTACCCAACTGATTGCCACGCCAATGATGATGAAGAGAGCAACGATAACAATAGCCATTGTCTTGTACTCTCTCTTAAGGAATGCCATAGCTCCTTCATGAATAAAGCTACAGATTTCCTTCATTCTGTCGGTTCCTTCATCCTGCTTTTTGATCCAGGATGTTAATGCGATTGCTACGATGAGGCCGATAGCCGCTGCAATAATCGCAATTACAGGAATCGATGTGATGTACGTTTCCATAGTGAAAACCTCCCTGCATGTGATTAAATTTGATTAGTTTTTATAAATTTGCAATAAACAGTCTGAAAACCTATCTGCTTGAAATGATGAGCATTACAAGTGGAATAACGATAAACAGAACTGCGCAAATCGTAGTAATTTTTTCCAGTACAGCATCATAGCCACGAGCCTTTTTCTTACCAAAAATCTGCTCTGCACCGCCGGCGATTGAACCCGACAGACCTGCACTGTTACCGGACTGAAGAAGAATACTTGCTATAAGAACTATTGCTGCTATTGCAAGTAATATCATTAATGCCAGTGTCATAATGTGATACACCTCCTCCCGCGTAGTTAACATTAATAATCTAACACAACATTGCGGGAAAATCAATTAAAATTTAACAATTTGTATAAAATCTTCAGGTTTTAAGCTTGCACCGCCTACGAGAGCTCCGTCAATGTCTTCTTTTCCGAGAATTTCGCTCGCATTTGCAGGCTTAACGCTTCCTCCGTACTGAATTCTTACTGCAGCCGCGGTTGCCGCGTCGTAACAGCCTTCTACAGTTTTTCTGATGTATGCGCACATTTCCTCTGCCTGGTCTGCCGTAGCGGTCTTGCCCGTGCCGATTGCCCAGATAGGTTCGTACGCGATGACGATTTCTTTTGCCTGTTCGGAAGGAATTCCTTCAAAGTCAGCCTTTACCTGACCGCCTACTATGTCAAAGGCCTTTCCTGCTTCTCTCTGCTCAAGGCTCTCCCCTATGCAGAGTATAGGCTGAATTCCGTATTCAAATGCCTTCTTCAGCTTTTTGTTTACTGTTTCATCTGTTTCGCCGAAATACTGTCTTCTTTCTGAATGACCGATTACGCAGCAATCTATTCCGAGCTCAGCGAGCATCGGTGCGGAAATCTCGCCTGTGAAGGCTCCGTTGTCTTCAAAGTGCATGTTCTGTGCGCCAACTCTTATCTTCGTTCCTTCAGCAAGCTTTTTAACAGTTTCAAGCTGGAGGAAAGGAACCATGAGTCCCACCTCAACGTCTTCAGGGAAGTCGTGCTTCTTAAAGGCTTCCATAAAGTCAGCAGACTCTTTAATATTCTTGAACATCTTCCAGTTGCCTGCTATAAAAGGCTTTCTCTTTTCTTCAAGACAGGCTACGCCCGGAAGAACCTTGCCCTCGAGGAATTCAAGAGAAGCTCCGCCGCCTGTTGAAACCCACATCATTTTGTCAGCAAGTCCGAACTGCGCAACAGCTGCAGCACTGTCGCCGCCGCCGATTATCGTCTTGCCCTTGCTGGCCGCCATAGCCTCTGCGATAGCCTTTGTTCCAGCTTCAAAGCTTGGCATCTCGAAAACGCCCATTGGTCCATTCCAGATTATTGTCCTGGATGCTGCAATCTGACCCGCAAAAAGCTTCATTGTCTCAGGGCCTATGTCGAGTCCCATCATATCGTCAGGGATCTTCATTACATCCACAATCTTAGCCTCTGCATCGTTCTTGAACTCTTTTGCAGCCTTAGTATCAACCGGGAGAAGAAGCTTTACGCCCTTTTCTTCGGCTTTCTTCATTAAATCTGCCGCAAGGCCTACATTGTCAGCCTCTAAAAGCGAGGTGCCGATTGAGCCGCCCATAGCTTTAATAAAGGTATAGGCCATTCCTCCTCCGATGATGAGAGAGTCTACCTTATTAAGAAGGTTTTCTATCAGAAGGATTTTGTCGCTTACCTTAGCACCACCCATGATAGCTGTGTATGGTCTTTCCACATTTCCTATTGCTTCGCCGAGGTACATAACCTCTTTTTCCATCAGAAAGCCCGCAACCGCAGGAAGATAATCTGCCACACCAGCTGTACTTGCATGAGCTCTGTGTGCTGCGCCAAAGGCGTCATTCACGTATATTTCACCAAAAGCCGCAAGCTTTTTCGCGAATTCAGGATCGTTTTTTTCCTCTTCCTTATGAAATCTGAGGTTTTCAAGAAGCATAACCTCTCCGTCCTTAAGTGCATCATGCTTTGCCTTTGCGTCTTTACCGATTACGTCCTTTGCAAATGCCACCTTGACTCCGAGAAGCTCCTCGAGTCTTGCTGCTACCGGCTTAAGCGAAAGCTCTGGCTTTATTTCTCCCTTTGGTCTTCCCATATGAGATGAGAGAACCACCTTTGCACCTGCTTCCATGAGGTACTTTACTGTAGGAAGCGCTGCGGTTATTCTCTTGTCATCAGTGATTACTCCATCTTTAAGAGGTACATTGAAGTCGCATCTGACAAAGACAAATTTGCCTTTTACATTTATATCTTTTACCGTTTTTTTCATTTATTACCTCGCTGATACATTTCAGTTAAACGCTCAAAATTCCGCACCTCACAGGAGATGCGGAATTCATGTTTTTAGTTGGTAAGTGTTGTTATTTGAGTATTAGAGACCCTTTTTGATTACGTAGTCGATAAGGTCAATGGCTCTGTTTGAATAACCCCATTCGTTGTCATACCATGAAACGATTTTAGCCATTTTGCCGTCCATAACCATTGTTGAAAGGCCGTCAACGATTGATGATCTTGAATCACCCTTGAAGTCAACTGATACGAGAGGCTCGTCGCAATATCCTAAGACTCCCTTCATTTCGCCTTCTGCAGCCTTCTTGAAAGCAGCGTTGATTTCTTCCTTTGTTGCTTCCTTTTTGAGCTCGCAGGTGAGGTCAACTACTGATACGCTCGGTGTAGGAACTCTCATTGCCATACCATTGAGCTTTCCCTTGAGCTGCGGAAGAACGAGGGCAACAGCCTTTGCTGCACCTGTTGTTGTAGGAATCATTGATACAGCAGCTGCTCTTGCTCTTCTTAAGTCCTTATGTGGAAGGTCAAGAATTTTCTGGTCATTTGTATATGAATGAACTGTTGTCATGAGGCCCTTTTCAATTCCGAACTCTGCGTCTAATACCTTTGCGAAAGGAGCGAGGCAGTTTGTTGTGCAGCTTGCGTTTGAAATGATGTTGTGAGCCTTTGCGTCATACTTGTCTTCGTTAACGCCCATAACTATAGTAATATCTTCGTCTGTTGCAGGAGCTGAGATAACAACCTTCTTTGCGCCGCCTTCTAAGTGCTTTGCAGCTCCTTCTCTCTTTGTGAAGAGACCTGTTGATTCGAGAACAACTTCAACTCCGAGCTCTTTCCAAGGAATCTGAGCAGGATCTCTTTCAGCAATAATCTTTATTTCCTTACCGTTTACAACGATTGCATTATCCTTAGCTTCAACTGTTCCGTTAAATCTTCCGAAGCAGCTGTCGTACTTTAACAGATGTGCCAGTGTATCAGGTGTTGTGAGGTCATTGATAGCAACGATTTCAAAGTCTGGGTTCTTTTCGATATATGCTTTGAATGCATTACGACCTATTCTGCCAAATCCGTTAATTCCTACTTTAACACTCATTTTAAAAACCTCCCTCGGTTATAGCCTTGGCGCTGCTTTGCACTCCCGGCTTGAATAAATAAATATGATAATTGTAATATTAGCTGCCAGCGGGTACACCCCACTGCACGTACGGGTTCATTATACCACATATATGTAATAATTGCGACATAAATAACAATATTTTTTGTTTTTTGTTTTTTTACCAAAGCTCCGGAAAACCCTGCTGCCTAAGCGCCTCATATATGATGATAGCCGCCGAATTGGACAGGTTGAGCGACCTTAGATTTACCTCTTTCCCCATCGGAATTCTGACTGCGGAATCCATATGCTCGTTAATAAAGTCCCGAGGCAGACCAGCTGTTTCCTTTCCGAAAAGTATATACGAGCCGTCCTCATATTTCACGTCGGCATAGGTTTGCCCGGCCTTGGTAGTCGCCAAAAACAGCTTTTCATCGCCGTGCTTTTCCATAAAATCATCAAGGCTCTCGTAAACAGTAACCGATACATACGGCCAGTAATCAAGGCCCGCTCTCTTCAGGTGTTTATCATCTATCGAAAACCCCAGCGGCTTTACAAGGTGAAGCGCCGTTCCGGTTGCAGCACAGGTTCTTGCAATATTACCCGTGTTCTGCGGAATTTCCGGCTCTACAAGCACAATATTGAACATAATAACCTCCAAAAGTCTATAAATAATGTAGTTTGATTAATAAATATTAATAATAACAGCTGTGATTGAGTATCCGAGTCGTATTTTATCACAGATAAATCGTTTTTTTAAGCATATCCTGATTTTTTGCTTGGTTTTTCCTTGATATTTTTGCTATTCGGTGTTATTATATATTTTTAGTTTTTAATTATTAATCAAAAGGAGATGAAAGAAATGGAAAACGAACGTGGAAGCTGGAGTAGCAATATAGGATTTCTGCTCGCTGCAATCGGCTCCGCTGTCGGCCTCGGAAATATCTGGGGTTTCCCTTATAAGATGGGTGCCAATGGCGGATTCGCATTTTTATTAGTATACGTAATAATGGCTATTATGGTAGGCTTTGTCATTATGGTAAGCGAAATTGCTATTGGACGTAAAACCGGAAAGGGCATTATTGAGGCATACAGAGAATACTCAAAGGGTTCAACCTGGATCGGTTACCTCGGACTTATTATTCCGGTCATTATCATGTTTTTCTACAGCGTGCTTGGCGCATATTGTATTGAGTACATAGCTGTAAATCTCTGCAACTTAGGCTTTAACACAGTTTCAGCCAGCGGTGCAGACCTCTTCACAGCAATGCTTACCAATCCTGTAGGCTCGATAGTATATACCTTTATATTCCTGGCCGGCTGCTATGCAATAGTTAAGAGCGGTATCAGCGGCGGTATAGAAAAGTTTAATAAGGTCGGCATGCCCGCCCTCTTCGTTATGCTCATGGTTGTTATCATCAGATCGGTAACACTTCCAGGCGCAACCGAAGGTCTCAAATTCATGTTTGTACCAAACTTCACTTATCTTGGAGAAAACTTTATTAAGGTTCTCTCCGTTGCATCAGGCCAGATGTTCTTTTCACTGTCTCTTGCTATGGGTATTATGGTAACCTTCGGTTCTTACCTAAGCAAGAAGGAAAGCATAGTACAGAATGCCGGAATTATCGCATTTTCAGACACATTAGTTGCAATTTTGGCCGGAGTTGCAGTTCTCCCGGCTGCTTTTGCACTTGGCGGCGAAGATGCTGCCATGTCAGGTCCTAAGCTCCTCTTCATCACTCTTCAGGACGTTTTCGGAGCAATGGGCTCAGTAGTAGGACCTTTGTTTGGTGTTTGCTTCTATACGCTTGTTCTTATTGCTGCTATCACTTCAGCGATCTCTCTCACAGAGGTTGCTGCCACAGCATACGAAGACAATTGTAATAAGAAAGGAAAAACCCCTCACAGAACAAGAGCCACATTTATTGTATGTCTCATAATATTTGCGGGTGGTGCTATAGTCGCTGCCGACGGCCTCGGTTCAAACGGCTTATGGGTACCTTTCCAGAAAACCTTTGGAATTAACGGCTGGAACGACTGCTGGCTCGACTTCTTCGACTTCATTTCCGAAGGAGTTCTCATGCCGTTCGTTGCGCTTGTTACCTCTATCTTAGTAGGTTGGATAAAGAAGCCTTCCTCAATCTTTGAGGAGGTTGAAACCGAAGGAAATAAGTTCACAGGGTACGGTCTTTTCAAGTTCTGTATCAAGTTCTTCGTACCTGTGGCTACCATCTTCATCCTCATCGGACAGATAGACACATTCTTCCAGCTTGGAATATTCTAAAAAATTCTTAAATTGCACAAAAAGAACCTCTTTTAGGGGTTCTTTTTTTTAGAAAATTAATATATAATAGGTGTGATGCATTTCCGACAGATGATTTCTGCAACAATCAATGCCGGAGTTTCATAACACATAGTTTAAGTTTAATTTAAGAGGGACAGATGAAAAACGTAAGAGTAGGTCTGCTTGGTCTCGGAAACATCGGTAAGGGTACATACACCATTCTCACACAGAATGCCGACAGGATTTCCGGTATGTCCAACAGCAAAATTGAGGTTAAAAAAATCCTCGTATCAGACATCAATAAACCACGCGATATTGAGGTTTCTAAGGAAATTCTCACCACAGATGCATACAACATTCTTAACGATCCGGAAATAGATGTGATCGTAGAACTCATCGGCGGAATCGACAAGGCATATGAATACATTAAGGCTGCACTTTCCAGCGGAAAGCACGTTGCCACAGCAAACAAAGCTGTTATTGCCACTCACGGCTTAGAGCTCATGGAGCTTGCAAAAAAGAACAAGGTTCTCCTTCTTCATGAAGCAAGTGTTGCAGGCGGAATTCCGATTATCACCGCTATGCTCAAGCCTTTATGCGGCAACGATTTCCAGGAAATCATAGGAATAGTAAACGGCACAACAAACTATATTCTCACACAGATGAGCGAAAACAACCTCGAATATGAGGTAGCTCTCAAGCAGGCTCAGGAAAAGGGCTTTGCCGAAGCCGACCCAACCTCCGATGTTGAAGGCGAGGACGCGGCTTACAAGCTGACCATTCTGATGCTCATTGCCTTCGGTGTTTATGTGGATCCTAAGACCATTCCGCGTGAAGGCATAACCAAAATCAGCAAAGAGGATATCGAATACGCTTCTCAGTTCGGCTACAAGCTCAAGCTTCTGGCGGGAGCAAAGAACTCAAGCGGTCGTTTAAAATACTACGTATACCCTACTTTGGTTCCGGAAAGCCACCCTCTTGCTTCTGTCAACAACGAATTCAACGCCCTCTTCGTTAAGGGTGATGCAGTTGGAGAGCTCATGTTCTACGGCAAGGGTGCAGGCTCAATGCCTACAGGCTCAGCTGTTGTCGGCGATATTGTTTCTATCGCAAAGTGCATAGGTACAGACCTTTTAGAAATAACACCGTCCCAGCCATATCCTATCACCGAGGAAGAATTAGAGCTCACAGGCGAAAGCAGAAGCGAATACTACATTAACTTCCTTGTTAAGGATCAGCCGGGTGCTCTCGGAAAAATAATGACAGTGTTAGGCACGCACGGCATCAGTATTCAGTCAGTAATGCAGAGAGCTAAAGGAGACGACAGCCTTCCGGTAGTCTTCATTCTTCACGAAACAAGAAGACAGGCTCTTGATGACGCGCTTGCTGAAATAGTTAAAAACAGCTACGTCGAGAAAGTAACAAGCATTCTCAGAGTTTTATCATAATATAGTTTATCAGGGAAGCACAATGCTCTTTCCCATATTATTAAAAAGGAGAACAGTATCATGGAAAAATCACTATTTGAACAGTGGCGTTACCTGATAGAAAATCAGACTGAAGAAACATTTCGCGACTTTTGGATCGCCTACAGCACGGCCGAAACCAAGATTTACACAGAAATAGTTTCCAAGCCAAGAAGACACCTTAAGGGTGTAGTACACGAATTAGCAGAAAAGTTTGAAACAACAGACGTAATTTTCACAGGTTTTCTTGATGGAATCAATTCCAGCTTAAAGGAGCCTCTCGACGTTGAAGCAACAACACCTGAGACAGAAATCGACCTCAAGGTAAGCTTTGCCGACCTCTACTACAATATGCTCGAAGCTGGTGCAGAATACCTCTATAACATTCCTGAATGGGAAAAGGCTCTGTCGGCTGAAAAGAGAGAAGAAATTACCAAAAAATGGAAAAAATCAAGGACTGTTGTTAAGGAAAAGGAACCAGGAAGAAACGACCCATGTCCTTGCGGCAGCGGCAAAAAGTACAAGAAGTGCTGCGGTGCAAACAAATAGTCTTTGCAAGTTTTGAGGCGGATACTACAAACCGCCTCTTTTTATTAGTCTTATATCCGCCAATTAAAACAGGCTGCCGCGTTTGCGACAGCCCTTTTCGATACAATTCAGCTTATCTTCCCATATGTGTAACAAGAACAGCCTTGATTGTGTGGAGTCTGTTTTCGGCCTCATCAAAGACAACAGAATGCTTGCTTCTGAACACTTCATCAGAAACCTCACAAATGTCAGCGCCATATTCCTCCATGCACTTTCTTGCAAAGCCCGTTTCCATATCATGGAAGGAAGGCAGACAGTGAAGGAAAATAACCTTGTCATTGCCGGTTTTTTTAAGCATATCCATAGTAACCTTATATGGTGTAAGCAGCTTAACTCTTTCTTCTACAAGCGCTTCCTCTCCCATGGAAATCCAAATATCTGTGTAAATTGCATCCGCACCTGCCAAAGCCTTGTCAAAGTCGTCTGTTACCGTTATTTTTGCACCTGACTCCTTCGCGCAGCCTTCTACTCTCCTGAGAAGCTCAGGTTCTGTCTGGAGCTGCTTCGGAGCTAATATCGCAAACTCGCAACCAAGCTTTGCCGCACAGATGAGCAGACAGTTTGCAACGTTGTTTCTTCCGTCACCCACGAAAACCAGCTTCATTTTTTCGTACGGCTTGTCGATATGCTCCTTCATTGTAAGGAAGTCCGCAAGAGCCTGAGTCGGATGGTCAAAGTCTGTGAGTCCGTTGAAGACAGGTACTCCGGAATACTTTGCTAAGTCTTCAACCGTTTCCTGCCTAAAGCCTCTGAATTCAATTCCGTCATAAATTCTTCCAAGAACCTTAGCGCTGTCCTCAATGCTTTCCTTCTTGCCAAACTGACTGTCCGCCATTCCGAGGAAAACAGCATTTCCTCCCTCGTCAGCCATACCAACTTCGAAGGAAGAACGTGTTCTTGTTGAAGTCTTTTCAAAGAGCATAACAAGATTTTTTCCCTTGAGGCTTTCTCCTACTATTCCGGCTTTTTTCTTTGCCTTAAGCTCTTCGGCAGTTTTCAGCATAAAAAGTATTTCTTCTTTTGTGTAATCTAACAGAGTCAGAAAACTTCTTCCTTTCAGGTTAACGCCCATTTGCTTCCTCCTTCGCAATCTTTATCATGCGGTCAACGCTTTTAAACGAGGTTGAACCGTATGACTTTTTAGCTTTAATGCAATTTTTTATGTCGATGTTTTCATAAACATCTGCTTCAAACTTCGGCGAGAACTCTTTGAGTTCCTCAAGTGAAAGATCTTCTATTGCTATTCCCCTCTGAACACAGGTTAGCACAATATTTCCTATGATTTCGTGACATTCTCTGAAAGGCAGACCCTTAGATACTAAGTAGTCGGCCGCATCGGTTGCATTTGTAAAGCCCTTCTTTGCGGCAGCTTCCATATTTTCCTTTTTAACAGTTAATGTAGCCAGCATATC
>DCGW01000080.1:0-433 GCA_002315335.1 Firmicutes bacterium UBA1768
CAGCAGAGAGGATAAAGCAAGTGTTTTTTAAAATTAAATGTGAACTTTTGGTGGAATTCCACTAATTGTCACACAAATCAGCGAGCCTGTAGCCGACTCCTATCTCGGTCAGCACATATTTTGGGCTGCCTGGGTTTTCTTCGATTTTTCTTCGGATGTTAGCCATGTTTACTCGCAGAAGCTGTTGGCTGTTTTTGTCGGAAGCGATATTCCACACCTTGCTTATAATGAAGTCGTAGGTCAGAACTCGGCCTATGTATTTTGCAAGTATTGCAACCAGCTTGTACTCGATTTGTGTGAGGTGGACTTCCTTTCCGTCAACAGTAATAAGCCTTGCGGCGAAGTCTATGACTAAACCTCCAGTAGTTAGAATTCCTGCGCCGCCGAGGTTTTTTGTGAGCACTTCGCTGCTGTGACGAAGAGCTGTTCTTAT
>DCGW01000080.1:508-9002 GCA_002315335.1 Firmicutes bacterium UBA1768
AGGGCTTTGTAATATAATCGTCTGCTCCGGCATCAAGGGCTTCTACCTTTTCTCTTTCATAGGTTCTTGCGGAAATAACAATTATCGGCATTGTTGAGGTCTTTCGTACGGTTTTTATTATTTCTATGCCGTCAATATCCGGCAGACCGAGGTCAAGCAGTACCACGTCAGGTACGTGTGAAAAAATCATGGAAAGGGCGTCCTTTCCGTTTTTTGCCTTGATTATACTGTAGTTATTGTTTTCAAGAATGGTGCCTATGAAGTTGCAGATTGCCTTTTCATCTTCAACTATAAGTATTTTTGCTTTATTATTGCTCATTTGATGCTCCTATTCCTTTGTTGGCAGGTAAAAACTGAAAATTGACCCGCCGGTCGGCTTGCTATTGGCCCAGATTTTTCCGCCGTGAGCCTCAACCAGAGTTTTGCAGGTTGGAAGACCTATTCCGAAGCCTCGTGCCGAGTCGGTTCGGTAGCTTTCCTCTTGGGCTTTACCGTATTCAAATATATATGATATTTCGCTTTCTGAGATTCCTACTCCGTTATCTTCCACGGAAAAGAGAGCACGATTGTCATCCGCCTTTAGTTCAACCGTGATTTTCGGATTTTCTCCAGAGTGCTTAAGTGAGTTGTCAAGCAGGTTTATCAGTACCTGTTCGATAAGCGTTGCATCCATTGGAACAAGCAGGAGTTCGTCAGGCACTCTGACCTCTATTCCGCTCGGTATCAGAGAATTGAAGTGGGAAACTGCCGATGCAACTATTTCCTCTGCGATTTCTTCGTTTTTTTCCACCTTCATTGAGTCTGTACTGATGTGGGTTACGGTTAAAAGATTTTCAACCATTCGAATTAACCAGTCAGATTCCTGAATGATGTCATTTAGTGTATGCTTTCTGTCCTCTGAGGTCATGGAAGAGCCGTTTTCTATTAATATGGTTGCGGCACCCTTTATTCCTGTAAGTGGAGTTCTTAAATCGTGAGAAATTGCTCGAAGCAGGTTGTTTCGCATTTTTTCCTGTTCCGCCGCCTTCTCAAAGGACAGCCTCTCCTCATAGGAGGCTTCTAATTTCTTGGCAATAGCCTCGGCCTCTTCCTTTTGCTGCTTATAGCCTGAGGTCAAAGCTCCCGTAAGAATTGCGGTAGCCAGCATTATTATAAAGGTAAGTGGATAGCCTTCAATACTGAAATTGATAGCCAGATAAGGGAAGGTGAACATATAGTTGGTCAGGATTACACCTAACGCAGAGCCCAGAATACCCCAAAAGTAGCCGTTAGTAAATCTGGAAATAAGCATTACCGCAAATATGTACATTACTACAACCGGGTCCATTGCATCGCCTATGGTTTTTGCAAAATATGCAATTACCGAGGCAACGGCAAGTATCCCCACTGTTTTTCCGAAGTCCTTGAAATAGTCTTTTGTTTTCATGGAAGTGCCTCCGTGTATATTATAATTCTTATTTAATTAAATTTGTATTAATTTTATCAGATAATATTTTTTATTAAAACCATCTAAACCTTGAAATTATAAATAATTTGTTGTATGGTAAAGAAAGTATTCGGAGGTGAGAAATTTGAAAAAAACTCAGTATAAAATCACTTCACTGATAATGGCAATATTATTGGTAGTTTCTATAGTTTGTCTTTCGGCCTGCAGTGCGGGGGAAGATGAAGAAGAATTGGCACAGGAACTTATTTTTGCGGTGGGCTCCAAGAACACAACCTCCTCTGTTTATGGGAAGGCAATCGTTTCGTGGCTAAAGGAATGTTATTCGGATAACGAGGAAATTGTTTTCAAAACAAAGGCCAATTCCAACGAGCTTACAAATATGCGAAAGCTTATTAGCGGAGACGTGGCTTTTGCGATTATTCCAGGTGATCTTGTGTCTTATGCCAAGTCGGGAACTGTGTATTTTGATGCTGCTGCCGACCATATTACTCCGATTGCTGAGTTATGCTCTATGGGATATCAGCTGATTGCCTCAAAACAATCTCAGATTGCAACGCTTTCAGACCTTAAGGGGAAGACTATAGCTATTGGGGACGAGGGCTCGGAGACAAGCCTGATGTATGAAAAGGTTGCGGAGGCCTGCGGTATAGGTGAGGAAGTTGAAACTGTATTTATGCCATACGGTGAGTCTGTTGAGGCTCTTGAGGCAGGTGAAATAGATGCTGTATTTGCTGCGGGAGACGCTCCGTTAAAGAAGCTGCTGGAGCTTTCTGTAAATAATGGGATAAAACTGGTTGATATAGGAGAGGATGTGTGCAAAGCGCTTGCTGAAGAATACGACTATATGATGTCGATTACTGTGCCTGCTGCCACATATCAGGGTCAGGAAGAGGACGTGCATACGATTGGAGTAAAGATATACCTTCTTAAGAACGATGATCTTATTTCGGACGACTTTGGTTCGGAGGTGCTGTCAAAGATTGAAGAAGGACTGGAAACCATAACAGAGTCCTGCGAAAAGGCAAGTGAGTTTAAGCCTTTGTTTTAGCAGAAGCAATTGCAGAAACTCTTAAAACAAGCTGCTTTTGCTATGGGGGAGAGGAGAAGAAATGGCGAATTTTACAGAAAAAGCAATAAGAAGGGTCTTTCTTGAAATGTTGGAAGAAAGACCGCTGAACAAAATAACAGTAAAAGATATTGCTGAAAAATGCGAGATAAGCAGGAATTCGTTTTACTATCACTACAAGGATATTCCTTCTTTGCTGGAAAGCATAACAAAGGATGAGTTTGATGATTTTGTTAAGATGTATTCCGGCTTTGTTTCGTTGGGAGACGTAGTAACTATTTGTCTTCAGTTTGCAACCAAAAACAGGCAGGCCATACTCAACATATACAGGTCAGATAACAGGGACGTATATGAAAACCATTTGTGGAGGCTGTGCGAGCATGTTTCAAGGTCCTATTTTGGTAGGGTGGAAGGGGTGAAAGCTCTTTCCGAGGAAAACAAAGAACTGCTGATCAGACTTTTTAAGTGCGAGCTCTATGGTGTTATTGCAGAATGGGTATGGGCTGGAATGAGAATTACGAGAAACGAGGCAAATATTGATAGCTGCATTGATCAGTTTGATAAAATGAAGCTGGCGGAAATAGATGTTTTAGTAGCGTATCTGACCGGGAGTGCAATCAAATAGGAACGCTGTCAAAACGTTGATTGTGCACAAAAATGATACACCAAACTGGTTTTAGTCCTTCCCTTTGTAATGAAGGTATGATATACTCGAGGTCGGTTGGACGTATAGTTTACGCAAACTTATTTAAATACTGCTGCTGGGCTCATGGAGATATGATGGTTTCCATGAGCTCTTTTTCTGCTTCTCTTTTTCGAAGGTCTTTGAGGCTGTGCTTCTTTCGCTCAGAGTGATCGCTAAAAAGGACTCGTACTCCAAAGATGCACAGATTTTTGCCGAAAATAGAAAAAATCTGTGCAAGAAGGCGGGTTAAGAGTCGAAAAATCACTGAAAGCGACTTTTTTGGCTTAAATAAAAGACTAAAAATTAACATAAATGGTATTTTTTAGGAGAATTAGCCCTCGAATATTCCCTAAATCCAGGAAAGTCCATAAAACCTGCACAGATTTTTGCTTAAAATCACAAAAATCTGTGCATTTTGACTATACATCGAGTTTTCTGATGGTGTTAGCAGGAGCATTATCGCCGCGGCTGGCAGCCAAATTCTATGCGGTCCGCTTTTTGGTTGACTTGATTTTTTCATTGATATATACTGAAAAAACAGAGTATCGGAGGGACGAAAATGTCAAAATTTGTTGAAAAACCGCATCCGGTGAAATACCTGCCGGATTTAAAGTTCATACTAAAGAATTCACTTGAAAGCTATGCCGATCTGGTAGCTTTTGAAGACAGACACTTTCCTGGTCAGGAGGAAAGAAGGAAGATAACCTATAGAGAATTCTACAACGATGTAAATGCACTGGGAACAGCTCTTATAAAAAGAGGGCTGAAGGGCAAAAAAATCGCGGTCATGAGCGAAAACCGTTATGACTGGATGCTCTCATACTTTGCAGTTGCCTGCGGTGTAGGAGTTATTATTCCTCTCGACAGGGAGCTGCCGGTCGGAGAAATGGTTGGTCTTCTTAAGAGGGCCCATACGTCTGCATTAATATATTCCGAAAAGCAGAACAAGGCTGTTGAAGCTGCCGGCGCAGACCTCTTTTTCATCGACTATTTGGTTCAGATGGACGGCGAGACTCACGAGGGAAGGGCTCTTTCTCTCAAGTCACTGATTGCAGAAGGCTACAAATATATAGAAGAAGGAAATACAGAATACATTGACGCTGAGATAGACCCAAACGCACCAATGGCAATCTACTTCACCTCGGGAACTACCGGCAGGTCAAAGGGAGTAATGCTTTCGCACAGAAACGTTGCCTCCAATGTAGAAAATATGCTCAGACGAATGAAGGTTGTTCCAGGGGACAAGGGTCTGTCCGTTATGCCAATTCACCACACCTTCGAGTTTACATGCGAAAACGTTCCGGCTATGGTCACAGGAGCAACAATAGTATACTGTGACGGTCTGAAATACATACAGAAAAACCTCAGGGATGACCACATTACAATTATGCTGGGTGTGCCTCTCGTATACGAAACCTTCCACAAGAGAATATTTGCGACGGCAAGACAAAAGGGCAAGGAAGAAAAGCTGAGAAAGGGAATAAAGCTCAACTCAAGGCTTCAGAAGATAGGAATAGACCTCTCGAGACAGCTCTTTAAGGATATTTATGCTACTATAGGCAACGACCTCAGAGTTTTTATTGTTGGCGGAGCCCCTATGGATCCGGAAATTCTCAAGGACTTCAGAGCAATGGGCGTAAATATGTTTGAAGGCTATGGCCTTACAGAAACATCTCCTATCATTGCTGTAAATGCAGACTACAATCAAAAGGCCGGTACAGTCGGACCGCCGATGCCGGGAACAGAGATTATAATCGATAATCCAGACGGAGACGGTATCGGAGAGATTATTGCAAAAACAGAGTCCAGAATGATAGGCTATTTTGAAGATCCAGAGGAGACAGAAAAGGTTATTCTCGAGGACGGGTGGTTTGCTACAGGCGACTACGGCTTCCTCGATGACGAGGGCTTTCTCCATGTAACGGGCAGGAAAAAGAACGTTATAGTCACAAAAAACGGCAAGAATATTTTCCCTGAAGAGCTGGAGTACCTGATTAACAAGAGCGACTATGTAAAAGAGTCGGTTGTCTGGGGCAAGGAAGACCCGAACAGCGGAGAGCTGTACATAAATGCGGAAATAGTCCTTGAAACCTCCAATCTTAAGGGCTTTAGCGAAGAGGAAATACAGGCAAAAATCAAGGCTGTTATTGACGGGGTTAATAAATCAACCACCTCATATAAGAGAATAAAGAGCTTCCATACCAGAGAAGAGGAATTTGAGAAAACCACCACAAGGAAGATAAAAAGACATAAGCTTGACTTATAGCCTTATGATGGGTTTTCCGGCGACTTTACAATTTCGACAATTTTTTGTATAATATTTGTCAATGTGTCAAAATAAACTTAGCCTAAAGTCCCGGAAGGGGGAAGTAAGTTGAAGAGATTATCAATAATACTGGCAGTTGTTTTGGCTTTTGCGCTTATGCTTACGGGCTGTGACAAAGCTGGCTCGACCGAAGCAGACGGTTCAACGCCGGTTATTAAGATTGGTGTTATCGGCCTGGATGAAGGTGCTGAGGTTCAGGACGGAGCACAGGAGCTGACAGGGGTAGCATATGCAAACTATGTCTGCCCGGAGGTAGAGATAAACGGGAAAAGCTGCAAAATAGAATTAACCGATGACCTTAGCGGTGCGGCTGCGGTTATTTCATTAAGGGGAAGTGCCGAAACCGCCGAAGCGGTGAAAAATATCGGCGATACCGCGGTTATTTCGCCAACCTGTACAGAAAATGATTTCGCAAAAATAGGTGAAAATTGTTTCACAGCATGTTTCACGGACAGCTTTCAGGCGCAGACTCTTTCTGAGTTTGCAAAGGAAAGGTTAAAGGCACAAGTTGTTTGCTGTCTCGCTGAAAAGGGTAACGACTCATCCACAAAGCTCTGCGATGCTTTTATGACGGAGTTTAAAAAGGATGGCGGTAACGTAATATATGAAACCATAAATGTAGGGAGCAGCGACTATACCACAGTGGTAGAAAATGCCGTAAAATCTGGTGCAGATGTTTTCTTTGCACCTGTTTCGACCGAGGCAGGAGCGGCATTAATAGAAGAGGCGGCAAAGCAGAAATACGAAAAGCCGATAATATCGGGAACAGCCTGGGATTCAAGCCTGATTGCCGAAACAGCTCATGGAAAACAGGTAGAAATATTTATCACAGCCTTCTATATGGAAGGACAGAACCTTGACTTTGATGAGGGCTACAAGGCATGGCTGGGATCTAACGAAGACATGGCCAAAATAGTTGGTGGTGCGGATATAGTATCATCGGCGGCAATGAAGGGCTATGATGCATACTTCGCAGTTATTGAGGCGATAAAGTCCGCAAACTCGGACAAGGCGGCCGATATTATGAAGGCCCTTGGTGGAATAAGCGCTCAGGGTGTTTGCTCGGAAATAGCTTTTAACGCAAATCGAACAGCAAAGAACACCCTCGCATATATGAAAAAATGTGATATCGAAGAGGGCGGCTGGGACTTCGTAAGAAAGCACTTCACAGACCCGGTGCAGCCTGAGGTGACTGTAGAGTCAACAAGTCCGGCAGCAGAGACTGCGGATACGAGCGGGGCTAAGCCGGCAGGCTGATAAAAGTAAGCTGCAAAAGCAGCAACTAAGCAGTGAATAATAGGGCAGAAATCTGCGCTTTATAAATAATAGTCAAACCCCCTTGAGGGGCGGCTTTAATAGTTCTATATGAGGAGGAGTTTATCATGGAAGAGAAAATCAAGGCAGCAATAGACGACATCAGACCATATTTACAGGGACACGGCGGAGACGTTGAGTTTGTTTCTTTTATTGATGGTGTGGTTAACGTAAGACTTCAGGGAGCCTGCCACGGCTGTGCAGGTGCTCAGCAGACACTCAAGCTTGGAATCCAGAAGGTTCTCGTTGAGATGTTCCCGGATGACATCAAGAGCGTTGAATCAGTATAGCTAAGCTGATTAATAGGGTGACGGCATGCTTTGCAGAAAACTGCAGACCTATACCGCCGCTCTCAGAATTGTGGGGAGGCTCTGAGGGGCTTCCCCATTTTGAAGTATAATGATTTATTATTGCCGAAAGAAGTAAGACGGCATGATAAAAGAACGGAGTACATATGTTGCGAATAAAGAGGTACAGAATTAAGCCTCGAGGAATAGTAATACTCGCGGTTCTTGCGGTTTTGATAATAGCTGCCATAGCAGGTGCTGTCGCCTTGATTTCCCATTTGGTTAACAGCGGAAGCGAAGATGCGAAGGCTGTTGAAGCTGAGGCCGTTTCTGAAGAGCTCTCAATTCTCTGTGTGGGAGACATAATGGCGCATATGCCCCAATATAGGGCGGCTTATGACGAGTCTACGGACACCTATGACTTTACAGAAAACTATAAATACGTGAAAAAGTACATCGAATGTGCCGACATTGCATTGTGCAATGTCGAAACTGTGTTTGCAGATAAACCTCTTCAGGGTTATCCTACGTTTAACGCGCCTGAGGAACTGGCCACAGCGATTGCGGGAGCGGGCTTTGACGTTGCAATCACATCAAACAACCATATGTTAGATCAGGGAACCGAGGGGGTTGAGCAGAGCCTTAAGGTGTTGAGGAAGAATGGCCTGACTACCGTGGGTTCAAGGCTCACTGAGGATGAAAAGGAATATGCTCTTGTCAAGGTTAAGGGTATCAAGGTTGGTATTGTAGCGTATACATACGAAACTACGGGGACTTCAACCACCAGGAGCCTTAACGGAATGGCTATTCCAGAGGCTGCAATATCGAAAATCTGCAGCTTTAATCCAACCTGTTGGGATACAGAAATTACTAAAATCACGGACAATATTACCCTTGCCAGAGAGGCCGGTGCGCAGATTATTATCTGTTATTTCCATTGGGGCGAGGAATATGCAAGCGAGCCTCAGGAGTATCAGGTGAAAATGGCGGAGCAGATAGCTGCAAATGCGGGTGCGGACGTAATTTTTGCATCTCATCCACATGTGCTTGAGCGAGCAGAAACCATTTACAGCGAAAAGTATAAGAAGACAGTGCCGGTATTCTACTCGATGGGCAATTTCATTTCAAATCAGAGATCAGAAACTCTCGGAGCATCCCACAGGAATACTGAGGATGGTATGCTGGCAGAGGTCACCTTTACATTGAACAAGGAAGATGGGAAAGTTAAGTCGGTTAAGCTTGCAAGGGCTACCGCACTGCCCACATGGACAAGTCGTGTCAATGTGAACGGCGATTGGCTTTATGAAATAATACCGCTCGATACAAGCTACGGAAAAAACGAAAGTCTGGTAAAATATGGAAATGTTTC
>DCGW01000080.1:9087-19885 GCA_002315335.1 Firmicutes bacterium UBA1768
GGAAGAGTTGTAGTTTACGGTTAGTGAAAAGAGGAGACAACAGTGGAAAACTATCAGGAGATATTAAAAGGCTATAGAGAAGAAATGATAGAGACTCTAAGCGAGCTGATTGGCATTAGGTCTGTGGTGGAAGCTTCCGCGGGCGAAGGCAAGCCCTTTGGCGAAGGCGTTGACAAGGTGTACAGACTGATGCTTAAAAAGTGCGAGGACATGGGTTTCAAAACCCTCGACGTGAAGGGCTATTCCGGCCACGCGGAAATGGGCGAAGGCGACGAGACTATGGGGATACTCGTCCACTTAGATGTTGTGCCTGAGGGAGAAGGTTGGACAACCGATCCATACAAAGCAGAGCTAAAAGACGGCAAGCTTTATGGCAGGGGAACAAATGATGACAAGGGGCCTGCTGTCGCGGCACTTTACGCAATGAGAGCTGTTATGGAAAGCGGAGCACCTCTTAAAAAGAAGGTAAGACTTATCTTCGGACTCGACGAAGAGGCAGGAGAATGGGAAGGAATTGAGCCATATATTGAAACAGTGGGTCTGCCTGACTTCGGGTTTACCCCAGATGCCGACTTTCCGCTTATTAACGCCGAAATGGGAATCATTGTATTTGACCTTGTAAAGAAGTTCAAGGCGCAGCCTAAGGGTGGACTTATGCTCAAGTCTATAAAGGGCGGAGCGGCCTATAACATGGTGCCGCCTTCCTGCACAGCGGTAGTCAGTGCTGACAATTATTCCGCTATCAAGGAAAAGGCAGAAGCCTTTAAGACCGGGAAAGGTTACGATATTTCGACAAAGCCGAGGGGGCGAAGCCTTGAAATTTCGGTTAAGGGACTGACAGCTCACGGAGCAAGACCTGAGAAGGGCATAAATGCTGTTTCCATAATGATGGAGTTTTTGGGAGAACTGAGGTTTGAAAACGACGACATTAACGATTTTATAGAGTTTTACAATAAAAAAATAGGCTTCTGCCTTAATGGTGAAAAGATCGGGGCGCTGCTCCATGATGAAATCACCGGAGACCTTATCTGGAACACAGGGCTTATTTCCGCTGACGAAAAGGCGGGAAGCTTTACTATCAACGTGCGTTATCCGGTAACGCTCACTGCTGCTGATGTATACGAGAAAATAGGACCACACCTGGATGAATACGGCTTTGGAGTTGTAAAAATCACAGATAAAGTGGGCTTATATGTACCAGAGGACGATAAGCTTGTCACAACCCTGATGGATATTTACAGAGAGCAGACCGGAGACTACGAATCAAAGCCTATTGCAATTGGAGGCGGTTCGTATGCGAGAGCGATGAACAATGGAGTTGCTTTCGGCATAAAATTCCCGGGAGAGGCAGCAACCGAGCACCAGAAGGACGAATTTATTGATATTGATAATATGATGAAGGGCGCAGCAATCTACGCGGATGCAATCTACAGACTTTGCTGCGAAGAGTAGTATTATGAGCAAAAATGAATTTCTTACCACAAACCCCATAGAAACTGCAGCGGTTGCGGAAGACTTTGCAGGGTCTCTGAAGCCAGGGGATATAGTCTGCATGTACGGAGATTTGGGCGCCGGCAAGACTACCTTTTGTCAGGCTGCATTGAAGGCGCTGGGTGTAGAGGAACAGGTAACAAGTCCGACCTTCACTATAATAAAGGAATATATGGGGAGAGCTTTGCCTGTTTACCACTTTGATGTGTACAGAGTTCACAGCGAGGAGGACATGTTTGAAATCGGGTACGAGGACTATTTCTTCGGCAAGGGTGTGTGTTTTATCGAGTGGGCAGAGCTGATAGAGGATTTACTGCCTGAAAAGGTGATAAGAGTGAGCCTCGGCTATACTGACGAGGAGGACGAAAGGAAGATAACTATTGAATATTCTGGCGATTGAGACTACAGGACCGGTGGCTTCCGCGGCGGTAATCGATGAGGACGGCTGTGTCTGTGAAGCGGTCGGTGAAGGAAGGCTGACTCACCTTGAGAAGCTTGTGCCAATAATAGATAAGGCGCTTGCCGACTGTGGAAAGAAGCTGAGCGACATTGAGGGAATTGCTGTTTCAAGAGGCCCGGGTTCCTTTACGGGAATACGAATAGGCGTCGCTACGGCGAAGGCTCTCGGGCAGGCTTTGGGGCTCCGTATTGCCGAGGTACCGTCGCTATATGCGGCCGCGCTCGGAGCGAATAAGTTTGAAGGAATAATCTGCGTTGTTCTCGACGCAAGAAGGTCTCAGGTTTATGCAGCAGCATACAGCTGCGCTTTTGGAGAGCTTGAAGAAATCTTGCCTGAAGGAGCATATGATGTGCCGCAAGTAACCGAGGCTGTTAAGGAAAAAGGTCCGGTATACTTTATCGGTGACGGGGTTTTCGTAAGGGAGATAAGGGAAGAACTTGAGAGAGAGGTTGGTGAACAGGCGTTTTTCGGACACGAAGAGCTCAGAGTTCAGCGAGCCGACTCGGTTGCGATAATAGGGAGCGAGATTTTTGAGGCCGGAGGAGCGGTTTCTTATGCGGAGGCAAGGCCTGAATACCTCAGGGTAAGTGAGGCTGAAAGAAAGGCTGGACTTAAGTCTTCGTAGAAAAAGATTTTTATGGGGGTATGTTGTGTTAATAGTGAGAAGAATGGAAAGAGCCGACATTCCGAGAGTTTGTGAGATAGAAGCTCTGTGCTTTCCCGATCCATGGTCGGAGGAGTCGTTTGAGTCAGAGCTTTCGGGCCTAAACCCTGCGGTTTATGTTGTTGCGGAAGAGGACGGCTGCGTTATAGGGCATATGGGAATGTGGCATATTTTGGATGAGGGACATATTACCAATGTGGCTGTTGCACCTGAAGCAAGGCGGCAGGGAGCCGGCAGGGCTCTCGTTGAAGAGTCCTTGAGACTTGGTCTTGAGAACGGGCTTAAGGCGTTTACCCTTGAGGTAAGAGTTTCAAACGAGGCTGCGCTGGCCTTATATGAGTCCTTCGGGTTTACCCGTGCAGGGGTAAGAAAACGCTATTATGGGGATGGAGAAGACGCACTGATAATGTGGGCTTACAAGGAGTAATTTATGAAAGATCATATAGTTTGTCTGGCAATTGAGTCAAGCTGCGATGAGACCTCTGCTGCTGTTGTGGTTGACGGCAGAAGGGTTTTATCAAACATAATCAGCACCCAGATAGACATTCACAAGGCATATGGCGGTGTTGTGCCTGAAATAGCTTCAAGGCACCACCTTAACAATATAAATCCGGTGATTGACGAAGCTCTTGATTCTGCCGGAATAGGTTTTAAGGACCTCGATTTTATCTGCGTTACCAACAGGCCGGGGCTGATTGGGGCTCTTCTGATTGGAACTGCATCGGCAAAGGCGTTAGCTTACGCGCTGAATATTCCTCTTATTGGGGTGCATCACATCAGAGGCCATATCTGTGCAAACTATATTGCACATCCTGAGCTTGAGCCGCCGTTTACAGCGCTGGTCGTTTCGGGAGGACATTCAACCTTAGCAGATGTCAGGGGCTATACGGACTACGAAATCGTTGGGCAGACCAGAGATGATGCTGCCGGGGAGGCCTTCGACAAGGTTGCAAGGGTTTTAGGGCTCGGTTATCCGGGAGGCCCGCTTCTGGACAAGCTTGCCAGGGAAGGAAATCCGGAGGCTATACCCTTTAAAAGAGTTTACCTCGAAAAGGACAGCTATGACTTCAGCTTCAGCGGAACTAAGACGGGCGTTTTAAACTATCTGAACTCTAAGAGGCAGAAAAATGAAGCTGTCAATTCAGCTGATGTGGCCGCAAGCTTTCAGGCTGCTGTTGTAGAGGTGTTAGTGACAAAGGCTGTAAGGCTGGCAAAGGACAGGGGCAGGGACAAGCTTGTTCTGGCAGGAGGAGTTGCAGCAAATTCATGCCTCAGAGAAAGCTTAGCTAAAGCCTGTGAGAAGGCTGGTATTAAGCTCTTTGCGCCGCCACCGGTTCTTTGTACGGATAACGGTGCAATGATAGGCTGCGCTGGCTATTATGAATACATGGCGGGAGCTAAGGACGAAAAGATGAACCTGGACGCTTTTGCCAATGCGCCGCTTGAATAGAAGGCATAATGCTTTGCAAATCCTTTGTTCCTGGTCTTTTTAGAAACTTGTGAAAATTGCCCGGACAGATTAAAATTTTGCTTGACATTAGTCTTAAGGTAGCTTATAATATCGCTGTTGTTCCAAGGTAGCTCAATGGTGGAGCACTCGGCTGTTAACCGATAGGCTGTGGGTTCGAGCCCCACCCTTGGAGCCATTTTTTATTTATCGAAAGAGACCCGGCTTTTGTGGAAAACCTGGTAGGGAGTATGTGCCACGGACTGAAAGCACATTCAGGTGAGTAGTAAGTGCGGTAACACTCGTTCGGTTAGAGTTCATATCAGTTTAGAGTGGGCATCGCCAATAGGCGTACCAAGTCGGGTGGCACCACGGGTTAAAAAGTTAAACTCGTCCTGAGATTTATTTCTCAGGGCTTTTTTAATAGCAAAAGCCTGAAAAACAAGGAAAACAGCACTTTGCTTAGCCCCATTGCTTCAGGCATTTGCAGTTCAGAATACAGGAGGTACAAGATGTACAGAACATGTTATTGCAACGATATCAGAGAAGAGAATATCGGCCAGGAAGTCCAGCTTGCAGGTTGGGTTGACACAATCAGAGACCACGGAGGCGTAATTTTCGTTGATATCAGAGACTACACAGGCGTTACACAGACAGTTGTTCACGACGAGTCAATGCTCGAGGGAGTGAGCAGAGAAGCGGTTATTACCGTAACAGGCAAGGTTGCAAAGAGAGACGAAGAAACAATCAACAAAAAAATCGCTACTGGTTTAGTTGAATTAGTTGTTGAAAAGCTGGAAGTTTTAGGCAAGTGCAACTCAATGCTTCCATTCGACGTAAATGATAAGAAGGTAAAGGAGGATATCAGACTCAAGTACAGATTCCTCGACCTCAGAAGCAAGAAGCTTCACAACAACATCGTATTAAGATCAAATATTATCAGCAGAATGAGAAGAAATATGGAGGAGAGAGGCTTCCTCGAAATCCAGACTCCTATTCTCACAGCATCTTCTCCTGAAGGCGCAAGAGACTTCCTCGTTCCGAGCAGAAAGTATTCAGGCAGATTTTATGCTCTTCCACAGGCGCCGCAGCAGTTTAAGCAGCTCCTTATGGTAAGCTCATTTGACAAATATTTCCAGATTGCTCCTTGCTTCAGAGACGAAGATGCGAGACAGGACCGTTCACCGGGCGAATTCTACCAGTTAGACTTTGAAATGGCATTTGCAACTCAGGAAGACGTTCTCAAGATCTGCGAAGAAGTAATCAGCGATGTTTTCAAGGCATTTACCGACAAGAAGGTAAGCGAGGCTCCGTTTAAGAGATTTACTTATGCAGAAGCAATGATGAAATATGGTTCAGACAAGCCGGACCTCAGAAATCCGCTTGAAATCTGCGACCTGACAGACTTTTTCTCAAGAGTAGACTTCCCTCTCTTCAAGGGCAAGCCGGTCAGAGGTATTGTTGCTAACTGCCAGGGCATGTCAAAGAGATTTTTCGAGCGTTCACTCAAGTTTGCGACATCAATCGGCATGAAGGGTCTCGGCTACCTCACATTAAACGAAGGCAATTTTAAGGGTCCTATCGACAAGTTCTTATCACCTGAACAGAAGACAGAGGTAATTGACCTTACAGGAATGAAGGAAGGCGATACACTCTTCTTCATCTGCGACAACAAGACAGTAGTAAACCGACTCGCCGGTCAGATCAGAAACTGGCTGGGAGAAAATCTTGAAATAATCGACAACACAAGTTTCGAGTTCTGCTTCGTTGTTGATTTCCCGATGTACGAAATCGACGAAAGCAGCGGAGATGTTGTATTTACACACAATCCGTTCTCAATGCCACAGGGCGGCCTCAAGGCTTTAGAGGAAAAGGATCCAACAGAAATTCTCGCATATCAGTACGACCTGGTTTGCAACGGCATAGAATTAGCTTCAGGTGCTGTCAGAAACCACAGCCCGGAGGTAATGAGAAAGGCGTTCTCTATTGCAGGCTACAGCGAAGAGGAAGTGGAAAAGAGATTCGGAGCACTTTACAACGCATTCCAGTACGGAGCACCACCTCATGCAGGCATGGCTCCTGGAATCGACAGAATAGTAATGCTGCTTGCAGATGCTGAGTCAATCAGAGAGGTTATCGCATTCCCGCTCAACGGAAACGCTCAGGACCTCATGCTTGGTGCACCGAGCGAGGTAACAGAACAGCAGCTCCTCGAAGCAAACATCTCAATTCGTGAGTAATAAAGAAGGTGTGAGTATAATGACAAGAGAAGAATTAAAAGGCCTTGAACAGCTTAACGAATTTGCGTTTAAAGCTGACGAGGCAGAAAAAATGCTGGAAATTTTTGGAAATATGAAGGGCGAGGAAGCCGTAATGGACAGCTTCGACCTCAGCAATACAGATATTATGGTTCACGTTATGCCTATGACAAATATCTTCAGAGAAGATGTCAGACAGCAGCCATTTGCCAGAGAGGACCTGCTTAAGGGTGCTCCGGAACATACTGACGACAGCTGGCAGGTTCCGAGACTGGTTAAGTAAAGGAGAATCCAATGAAATATTATATAAGTGAAATTAACAAGGATGGAACCATTGCAGTTGATGACACTATTTTAGTTAAGGGTGTACTTTGCTCTGCAGGGTCCCATATTATGGATGGCTTTGAGCCGCTTTTCAGCGCAGAAGCTGTCGAAAGGCTCGAAAAGGCCGGCTATAAGCTCAGCGGAAAAACAAATGTAGGCGAGTTTGGACTTGACCTCATGGGCGAGTTTTCATACTATGGAGCAGTTTCAGAAGGTGGAAAGCTTGCCGGAGCGGCTGCAGCACTCGTCAAGAAGGGTGAAGCTAAGGCTGCGCTCAATGTTGACTTAAACGGAAGCCCAAGAAGGGCAGCTGCGCTTGGCGGTGTAGATTTTATCAAGCCAACCTACGGAACAGTAAGCCGCTATGGCGTTATTCCTGCGGCTTGCTCAGGAGAACAGATCGGTGTAACTGCAGCAAGTGCTGAAGCGGCAGCCGAGGTTTTGGGCGTTATCGCAGGTCATGACGACAAGGACGGAACAAGCCTTCCACAGGCTTCTTATGAATATAAGACAGATGAAGGCGTAAAGGGAAAGAAGATTGCTGTTATCAGCGAGCTTTTCGATGCGGCTTCTGATGAAGTGAAAAAGACAGTTGAAGCTTACGCAGAGGGCTTAAAGGCTGAGGGAGCAGAGGTAAAGACTATCAGTCTTGAAGAGGCAAAGGCTGCACAGCTTGCCTGGACAGTTCTCAGTGCGGCAGAGTCCTGCAACAACTTCTCAAGATACGATGGTGTAAAGTTTGGCTACAGAACGCCTGACTACAAAAATATTGACGATTTATATGTAAATACCAGAACAGAGGGACTTAACTTCCTCACAAAGGCGACGGTTCTTTACGGCTCAAACGTGCTTTCAAAGGGAAGATATTTTGACTGCTACGACAAGGCTCTCAGAATAAGAAGGCTTGTAAGCGAGAAAATGGCAGAAATCTTCAAGGAATTTGATGCTGTTTTAGTTCCGGCATGCGGAGAAGCTTCTTATGAGGAATACGATATTAAGGAAGCGTTTGAAAAAACATATAAAGAAGCATTGTTTACAGCAATACCGTCCATTACGGGAATACCCGCAATGGCAACAGGCGGAGTTCAGCTTATGGCTGCGGCCTTCGGCGAATCAACTCTCTTAAGCGTTGCTGCTGCAATGGAAAGGAGGGGATAGGCATGAAGTACGAAATAGTAATCGGTCTTGAAACCCACGTAGAATTATCAACAAATTCAAAGATATTCTGTTCCTGCGGCGGACATTCTTCCCCAATAGAGCCAAACGACTGCGTTTGCCCTGCTTGTGCCGGAATGCCGGGAATGCTCCCCGTAATGAACAAAAGAGTTGTAGAGCTTGCCGTTCAGGCAGGCCTCCTCTTAAACTGCGAAATTTCTAAATACACTACATTTGATAAAAAGAGTTACTACTATCCGGATCTTCCGGCTGCATACCAGACCACACAGTGGTTCCACCCTATTTGTAAGAACGGCCATGTTGAAGTTACAACAAAGGACGGTACGAGGGAAATCGGAATTAAGCAGATTCACATGGAAGAGGATGCAGGTAAGCTGGTTCACGATGAGTGGACAGACACCTCAATGGTAGACTTTAACAGAACGTCAGTGCCTCTTATCGAAATCGTAAGTCACCCTGACTTCAGAAGTGCGGACGAGGTTCTCACATATCTTAAAAACCTCAAGGCTATGTTCAGATTTGCCGGCATTTCAGAGTGTGAGGAAGGTGCTATGAGATGCGATGTTAACATTTCCTTAAGACCTGAAGGCACAACAGAGCTCGGCGTAAGAACAGAAATGAAGAATATGTCCTCGCTGGTATCTATCGAGAGAGCTATCAAGTATGAAACTGCAAGACATATGGACGCACTTGAAAGAAATACAGAGGTGCTTGTTCAGGAAACCAGAAGGTGGGACGATACTAAGGGCAGAACCTTCTCAATGAGAAATAAGGAAACTGCTGCGGACTACAGATACTTCCCGGACCCTAACCTCATGCCGATAGTAATTGACGATGAGTGGCTTGGAGAAATCAGAGACAATCTGCCTGCTTCAATAGAAGAAAAGACAGCAGAATATAAGGATTATGGCTTTGGTGATAAGGAAATAGAAATGCTTATCAGCGAGAGAGGTCTTTGTGCTATTCTTGATGCCGTTGTGGACGGCGGAATAAGTCCAAAGTCGGCGGCTGCATGGATACTCACAGAGTGTGCTGGTATTCTTAGAAAGAACGGCGAGCTTGTGGGAAGCCTGTCAATCGAGCCTTCAAAGCTTGTTACTATCATAAAGATGGTCGAAGAGGGCAAGATTAACAGAGGCGGCGGCAAGAAAGTGCTTGCAGCTGTGCTTGAAAAGGATGTTGACCCGGTTCAGTTCTGCAAGGACAACTCACTTGACGCACAGGCTGACGAGGGCGCGGTTGCTGCAGTAGTTGCGGATGTTATTAAGAACAACCAGAACGCTGTTAACGACTTCCTTGGCGGTAAGCAGAAGGCCTTTCAGGCGTTGTTCGGAGGCTGCATGAAGGAACTCAAGGGCAATGGTGACCCACAGGTTATCAGAAGTCTTCTTGAAAAAGAGCTTGAAAAGCTCAAGTAATTATTGTTATTGACCGGAGGGCTGATGTTCTCCGGTTTTTTGGAGGCTGAAATGAAAAAAATCTTGGTTGTGCTTACCGGAGGGACAATTTGTACCGAGGAGCGAAGCTATGAAGGTATTGAAGGCGAAAAGCTCGGAACAGGCAGTCTTTGCAGGGGTGCGGCTTCAGAAATTGCAGATGATACACTTCGCGTCAGGTCTATTTCGGATAAGGCCGGGGAAGGACTTATTGCCGGGTTTGAGGCTTCTGCTTCGCCCTTTGCTTCGGAGGTTAGCTTTGACAGGACTGAAAATTTCGGTATTCTCAGCGAAAATATGACTATTGAAAGGTGGAATATTCTTCTTGATTTTTTCAGAGCGCTGTATAAGGGGCAGGGAGAAAAGAGCCTTTCGGACTATGATGGGATAATTGTTGCTCACGGAACGGATACTCTGGCGTATTCTACCGCTATTTTTTCGATTTTGCTGCGAGAAATAAAGAAGCCGATAATATTTGTTTCTGCAAATGCTCCTTTAGGCGAGGAAAGGTCTAATGGCCACACCAATTTCAGAAAAGCGGTGGAGTCTGTTTGTCTCGGTCTTGAGTCAGGGGTCTTTGCTATATACAGAAATAAAAGTGATGGAAAAACGCTGCTTCACCGCGGAGGCTTGTTGACTCAGAGCCCTGAATACGGCATAGATTTTCACAGTGAGGGAGAGGTGGATATCAGCGAGCTGTCACTGGAAAATTATGGAAAGTGCTTTGCGCAGCTGCCTGAGGACCCGGTAGAGGAGAACCCTGTTGAAGGGGAAAAGGTGTCGTTTCTCAATGAGGATTTCAGGCTGAAAAACTGTGTCCTGCAAATCACGCCTTATCCGGGGCTGGACTATTCTGCCTTTATTTATGACAAGTATCGGGTTGTTTTTCACAGGACCTACCATTCAGGAACTGTTTGCAGCGGCGGCGAGAAGGAAAACTCTGTACTTTCGTTGGTGGACTGCTGCAAGGATGGACCGGAGCTGTGGTTTTCTCCTGCAAGGGTTAACGACGGAGTATACGAGTCTGTAGTTGGCCTGACTGACTATGCGGGAAGAGCGGGAGTCAAGCTCAATTTTCTGTATGGATACACCTCAGAACTGGTTTATGGGTGGCTTGTTATCAGATATAGCTGAGTTGTGCATAACAGGAAATGTGCCAAGAAAAAGATTTCAGCGGTCTCATTCGAGACCGCTGAATTTTTGTGAGAAGTTATACGCTATTTTAAAGTGCGATACTTGTCGAGCGTATCGGCAAATTGTGAAATTCGTCAACCGGGTCAACCGGGTCAACCGGTACGGTTTTCGATGTAGTCAAACAGCGGCTTTAATTCTTTCGGAACCTTACTCGGTTCGTAATATGTGATATAGGCTAATTTGATAAACAACGCTTAATTGTCGCTTCGTCAAGACCAGAGTCCTCTGCAGCTTCTGCAATGGTAAGTCTGCCTCTTTTGACTTGTTTAATAATCAATTCAAGCGCTCCTTCTTGGCGCCCTTCTTGGCGTCCTTCTTCGCGCCCTTCTTCACGTTCCCATTTTCTGA
>DCGW01000051.1 GCA_002315335.1 Firmicutes bacterium UBA1768
CCCTGAGGCCGTCAATGTTCATCTGCAAGGAAAAGGACGATATTGACCTTGCCCTGACCCTTCCCGACAAGCAAATAACAAAGCTTGCAGTAAAAGTCCTCGATATATTCGGAAACGAATATGCTGAAGTCTTCTAATTGTGTTCTGATGTATAAAAAAATCACTTCGCACCGCGAAGTGATTTTCTTATCTTATCATAGTTCCGAAGCCCTGATTTGAGAACAGCTCTATCAAAATCGCATGAGGTACTCTTCCGTCTACGATATTAGTTCTCTTTACACCGCCTCTGAGAGCACCAACGCAGCAGTCTATCTTAGGAATCATACCGCCCTTGATAACTCCCGACCTTACAAGCTCAGGAACCTCCTCAGGATGAAGCTCGTCAATAAGAGTTGTATCATCCGACGGGTCCATCATTACTCCCTTAACATCAGTGAGCAGAATGAGCTTTTCTGCCTTAAGCGCCTTTGCGATTTCCGCAGCAGCTGTATCAGCGTTGATATTATAGGTTACATCTTCATCAATTCCCTGTGCGACAGTTGAAACAACCGGAATATAGCCGTTTTCTATGCTGTCCTTAATAAGCTTAGGGTCAACAGAGGTAATGTCCCCGACATAGCCATAGTCATGACCGTTTTTTGCAGCGAATTTTTTTGCCTTAATTGTTCCGCCATCCACACCGCAGAGGCCGATTGCATTTCCACCCTTGCGATTGATTGAACCAACAAGATTTTTATTAACCCTGCCGCAGAGCACCATCTGAACTATATCCATAGTTTCCTCGTCAGTATGTCTGAGTCCGTCCACAAAAAGGCTTTCCTTGCCCGTCTTTTCGAGCATTTCGTTAATGTCCGGGCCGCCTCCGTGAACCAGTACCACTCTTATTCCTACGAGCGAAAGCAGTATAACGTCACTCATTACAGCCTCGGCAAGCTCTTCATTGATCATGGCATTTCCGCCGTATTTAATTACAATAGTCTTTCCGTAATACTTCTGAACATAGGGCAGCGCCTCGATAAGGACCTGTGCACGTTCAATATGCGATAAATACTCCACTTTTGTCCTCCTAAGTTCTATAGTCTCCGTTAATCTTTACATAATCGTAGGTCAGGTCGCAGCCCCAGCAGGTTGCAGTTCCCTCGCCCTCAAACATTTTTACATCGATTACAACTTCCTTTTCCGAAAGAACCTTCAGTGCCTTGTCCTCATCAAAGTCAAGACCGCGTCCGTTCCTGCAGACCTCAATCTCGCCTGCAGCCGACTTAAAGCCGACGTCTACCTTTTCAGGATCAAAATCCTCGCCGGAATAACCCATAGCGCAGAGCACACGACCCCAGTTTGCATCCGAGCCGAACATTGCTGTCTTTACGAGAGGTGACTTGTTAATCGACATCGCAAGCGCAAGTGCCTTTGCCTCATCCGCAGCACCGCTTACCGTACAGGTCATGAGCTTTGTTGCGCCCTCACCGTCAGCAGCGATCTTGATAGCAAGCGTCTGAGTTACAGCCTTTACAGCCTCCTTCAGAGCATCATAATCAGCGCCCTCACCGCTTACCGTCTTATTTCCGGCCATTCCGTTTGCCAGTATAAGGCAGGTATCGTTAGTTGATGTGTCTCCGTCAACACTTACTCTGTTAAAGGTGACAGCAACACACTCTTTAAGAATTTTCTTCAGAACAGCCTTATCTACAGCCGCATCTGTTGTTAAGAAGCAGAGCATAGTTCCCATATTGGGGTGAATCATGCCCGAGCCCTTAGCTATTCCTCCGAGCTTTACTGTCTTTCCGCCTAATTCAAACTCGACAGCAGCGATTTTTTCAACCAAGTCGGTAGTCATTATTGCGTGAGCTGCATCGAGTCCTCCGTCAGCCGAAAGCTTATTTGCAGCCTCGGGAATTCCCTTAACTATAGCCTCAATATTAATAGTATGACCGATAACTCCGGTTGAACCGACAAGAACCTGCTCCGGTTTGAGGCCTAAAACCTCAGCGGTTTTGACACACATTTTATATGCATTTTCTTCGCCCTTTGGTGCACAAGCGTTTGCATTTCCGCTGTTGCACACTATTGCCTGAGCTTCGCCGTTTTCCACGTTTTTCATGGAAAGGTAAACTGGCGCAGCCTTCACCTTGTTCGTAGTAAAAGTCCCTGCTGCTGCACAAGGACAGTCAGACACTATCAGCGCAAGGTCTTTTTTATCACTGTTGTTGGTCTTTACGCCACAGTGCAGACCTGCTGCCTTAAACCCCGCAGGCGCGGTAATTCCTCCTTCAATAAACTTCATTTCTATTCTCCTGTTTTTTATTTGAATTGCCTAAGCCTAAAGGCCCAGCATTATTTCCATATTCTGTACAGCCGCTCCAGAAGCACCCTTGCCAAGATTGTCAAACATAGATGCTATAAGGGTCTGGTCCTCATTGCCGCTGACTACAATGTCAAGATAATTGGTACCGACGTTTCTGTTTGACTCCAAAATACCTCTCGGGTCAATAGCCCCTTCTCCACCAAAAGGAAGAACTCTTACATACTTTCGTCCTGCATAGTGGTCGCTCAAAAGCTCGTGTATTTCCTTTGGTGACTTCGCCCCGCTGAGCATTTCATTGAAAAGGCCTATCGTTGTGGTCATTCCTGAATGGTAGTTGCCGATTATTGGAAAAAACAACGGCTTTCTTTTAAGCCCCGCAACCGCTATCATCTCCGGAATATGCTTATGTGCAAGGGTAATCGCGTATTCTCTGCAGCTGTTAAGTCTGTTGTCAACTCTTTCGCCCTCATACTCGGCTATCATTTTTTTGCCGCCTCCACTATAACCTGTCAGCGAATGGCAGGTCAGAGGATAATCGTCAGGAATTATTCCATTCTGGATTAATGGAGCTGCTATAGAAATAAACCCTGTAGCATGGCAGCCTGGATTTGCAGTCCTCTTTGACCTGCGAATCAGCTCTTCCTGCTCAGAATTGAGCTCCGGAAAGCCATAAACCCAGTTCGGATTTGTTCTGTGCGCCGTGGAAGCATCGATAATCTTTACTTCGGGATTTTCTACAAGCTCAACAGCTTCTATCGCGGCCTGATCCGGAAGGCACAGAAAAACCAGATCTGCATTATTCATTATTTCTTTTCTTGCGGCTGTGTCCTTTCTAAGCTCGTCACTCAGAACCTTAAGCTCAATATCGCTGCGGCTTCCGAGTCTTTCAAAAATTTGCAGCCCTGTAGTTCCTTCTTTTCCATCAATAAATACTGTAGGTTTCATTTTTCTGCTCCTGTAATTTTGGATGGTAGACTGATTTATAAAATAGCCACCCTTCCTTTTTAGCTCACGAACGAGAGTATACCACTTTATGAATAAATATGCAAGGTCTTTTTTGTGATAATTATATGTTTTTCGTAAAATTTCGCTTACGCACTTAATCATTAATAATTGCAATACGAGAAATTCAGCCATTTATAGCTCGAGTGCCGTCTTCGATTTGACTTGTATTCTCCGTCGGTTTTCGTTACTGCATAAAAATATTCATTTTCTGCATATTTATGCATAAAATGAATATTATTCGTTTATTTAAGCTCACTGTCCGGCAGGACTTTTACAGCCGCACTATAACAACCGGAAGAGGCGGGTTATTCCCCCTGTTTATATAGTCATGGCTGATGACTATAAATTTCTTTGAGTCTATCTCGGGCAGGAAGCTCAGCAGCGCATCTCTTTCCTCAAAGCCGCTGTCCCCTCCGCTGTATATGCAAAGGCTCATGAGCCCGCCCTTTTTCAAAAGTCCGAGGCCCTTCTTTACCGCAGTCAGGCTAGTATTGGCTTTGGTCGACAAATTATGGTCACCGCCCGGCAGATACCCAAAGTTGAACATTATTATATCCACAGTTTCAGGTTCTGCATAGGCATCAAGGTTTTCGTGTCCGTCAAGAACCAGTC
>DCGW01000029.1:0-137 GCA_002315335.1 Firmicutes bacterium UBA1768
GCCATTGCCGTTTTTTCTACAGGCGAGACATAAACCATATCTGTTTTAGCCGGGCTTAAAGCACTTGAAATGAGAACCTCAGGATCGTCATTCCAAAGTATAATGTCAATCTTTTCCCCGAATATTTCATCAACAAC
>DCGW01000029.1:319-5076 GCA_002315335.1 Firmicutes bacterium UBA1768
ACTTCGAGCTCGAAGAGTCTCTTTACGAAGCCCGGATGTGATCTTGAAAGGAAAATCTGAGGTCCCTTTGTGGTATTCTTAACATCCATAATATAGACCTTGATTCTTTCGTTAGGGAAGTATTTTTCGCCAGGAACCTGCTCAGCAAGTGTAAGTATTCCTTCAGCCTTTCCCATATCAATATAGACAGTGTCGTTGCTTACTCTCTGAACTATGCCGACTTCAATTTCTCCAACCTTATCTATGTATTCGTTGTAAATTATTTCTCTTTCGGCCTCTCTTATTTTCTGAACAACCACCTGCTTTGCGGTCTGAGCAGCTATTCGGCCAAAGTCCTTTGGAAACACCTGTGTCTCAACAACATCTCCAACCTCATACTTATCGTCAATTTCCACTGCGTCCTCAATGTGAATTTTCGAAGAATCGTTAATGCATTCTGCCAGGGTATCAACTACAGTTCTCTGCATATATATTTCTATATCGCCGGATTCTCTGTTGATATTTACCCTCACATTATTGTTTGAACCGTAGTGTTTTTTATAAGCAGACGTGAGTGCCGCTTCAATTGCATCGAGTACAACCTCTCTGGAAATTTCTTTTTCCTTAACGAGTGTATCGATGGCCACTAAAAATTCACCGTTCAATTCTATAACCTCCCTTGTGTGAATATTCTAAAAATCAAGTGCAAGCCTTACCTTTGAAACTTCTTTTCTGTCAAAGCTATGGTCTTCTCCGTCAATATTAACAGAAATATTGTTGTCATTTAGACCAATCAGTAAAGCCGTAATCTGTTTGCTTCCGTTAAACTGTTTGTATAAACTGATATCTACAAGTCTGCCCTTGTATTTTTCAAAGTGTTCGTCTTTTACAAGGGGCCTGTCAAGTCCCGGAGAAGAAACCTCCAGCATGTAGTTTCTTTCAATAGGGTCTGCTTCATCCAGCTTTTCGCTTATCCATCGGCTGTAGTCCTCGCAATCCTTAATGAATACTCCCTCAGGTTTGTCTACATAGATTCTAAGGTACCAGTCTTTTCCTTCTTTTACATATTCTGTAAAATAAAGCTCTAAACCATTTTCTTCAAGATATGGTTTTGACACCTCTTCTATGAATTCTGTAATCTTTATCTTTGCCACAGCCACACCGCCTTTCTAAGGTGAATACTTTGAAAATAAACCTGTGTTTTACAAAATGATAAAAGGAAAAGAGCGGATTTCTTCCGCTCTTTGAGTGATAACTTATTTAACACAAGCATTATAGCACTTTGGTGCATAAAATGCAAGCTTTTGTAGAATTTTAAGCCTGATTTTCTAAGGCTGCTAAATCGAGTGCTGTAAAGCCAAGGTCCGCAATTGAGTAGCCCGCAGGAGAAAGCACAGCCTTGTCAAAGAAATAAATGCAGGATGCAGCAAAACCTGATAACGCTATGGAATAGTTCTTGAGTGCGCTATTGTCATCAGCAGATAATCCTGTCTTTTCTGTGAATGTTAATGAGTCTGTATCATATTTGAATGTTGCAGGATTAATATTTGCTAATCCTTCGAATAATATTGATTCTCCTACATTATGGTGGATAGCTGCCTGATATGGTGTAGCAAAACCTTCAGTAAAGTGAATTACTGCATAGTATGTTTCATTGTTTTCAGATTCTAAATAGAATCCAAGCTCAATAGTTTTATCTTCCTCTGTGTAAGATGCATAGCTGGCCATCTTAGGATAGGTATTTTCATCTTCTGAGCTAGCAAAAGCTAAGAGATATATTCCATCCTGTGTGTATACACCCTCAGTATTTTTAATCTGATTTACTATTTTAGAAAATGCTGCTGAATTAACCTTTGGATCCTGTGAAGGTGTTGGATCTACAGAAGGTGTAGGGTCTACTGTTTCCTTCTTGATAGTGATGCTCTTTCTAAGGCTTGTATCAGCCATTCTTGTTACGATAGCAGCAACCTCTGATCTTACGATATTACTATTTGGATTGAAGGTTCCCTTTGTATCACTGCCTGTGAGAATTCCAGCTCTGTAAAGCTTGATGATATCAGCATAGTATGATGATGATTCGCTTACATCAGGAATATACTCAACTGTATTAATAGCCTTGAGCGCTGCATCAGGTAAAGACTTGGAAAGAATTCTTGCAAACTGAGCTCTTGTGGCCTTAGCATCGTAATTAGAATATTCGCCTTCTTTAATAATTCCCTTGCTTACGCAATAGTCAACATAAACCTGATACCATAATCCTGTCTGGTCAAACACTCCTGTACCGCCGTTGTAAATGTTGTTAATTCTTGAAGCAAAAGCGAGTGTCTGTGCGATAGTAAGGTTATCCTTAACTCCGAATGTGCCATCCGCATTACCTACACTGAGGCCGTATTCATACGCAGCCTTTACGGATGTAACATACCATTCACTCGAGTTAGCCGGAACATCCGAGAACTGCCCCGGTTTATAGGTGTTCTTTTTCTGGAAGTTGTCAAGACCTGTTGCTGCAAAAGCAGTAACTGTAAGAGACAGGACAAGCGCCAAAGAAAAAATAACAGTTAATAGCTTTTTCATAATTTCCTCCTTTTGATTGGAAAGAGCTTTAATCACTAAACCCTCCCTTTTTCTAACGACTAATATTCTAACATAAAATTTCCTATGGTTGTATTACATTAATGTTTTATTTACATGATATAGTATTTTAATTACTCTACAGCAACAAGCTCAATAGTAAAGTTGAGTTCTTTACCTGCCATTTCAGGATTTGCATCAAAGGTGATGTTAGTGTCATCCTTTGCTGTTACTGTAACCGGAATCTGCTGTCCCATGGTATTAGAAAGCGCCACCTTATCACCTATGTTAAGGCTTTCTGCTCCAGGAATCTGTGCAATTTCTACTGTAATAATAGCATTAGGGTCTGTTTGACCATAGGCCTCTTCAGGCATCAGGTGAATGTCTAAAATCTGACCAACCTCCATGTTTGCAACAGCTGCATCAAAGCCTCTTATCATCATTCCTACTCCACAGATAAAATCAAGTGTTTCACCCCTATCGTATGAAGAGTCAAACTGCGTTCCGTCATTAAAGGTTCCTCTGTAATGAACCTTGCAGGTTTTTCCAACGTTTTTGCCTTCAATCTGCGGCATATGGCTTCCGCAGCCGCCACAGCCTCCTCCACCGCAGCCGCCGCCATGGCCGCCGCAGCCGTGACTCTCATCATGGTGGTGATTACAATTAACTCCCGCAGATTTCAACTCTCCGTTAAGATATGCCTTAACAGCCTGATCAGCGTCGCCTTGAGCACCCGAACAGATTTCTACTCCGGCAGATAAGAGCGCTTCCTGAGCACCGCCTCCGAGTTCGCCGCAGATCAATACGTCTACGCCGTAGCCTGCAATTAATCCTGCAAGAGCGCCATGACCTATTCCATTCGATTCAATTATTTCGGCAGAAACGATGTTGTTATTTTCAATATCATAAATCTTAAACTTTTCTGTGCTTCCAAAATGCTGAAAGATCAGTCCATTGTCGTAAGTAACCGCTATTTTCATTTTGTCCTCCTGTTAATGTGTTTTTATAAGTATATCAAAGTATCTGTTTGTAAACAACAGCACTAAAGCTTTTCAACCTTTAACATTGAGTATTTTTTAGCATCTTCAACCCAGCCGTCAATAGTTTCTTCAACCTCATGAACCTTCGACTTTGAATAAATCTGTAATATAGGCTCACCCTCATGTGTCTGGAAGAATATGAATTTATCAGGATCATCCTTTACAGACCAAAGTGTAAAAATACTTCCGGTTGTCGCTCCAGGGCCTGTAACAGAATAACCCTTTAACATCTCACCCTTCTTTGATTCATACATGAACTTAGCGTCCCAGTGTCTTAAATTGTCCTCCAATCCAAAGTTTGCCGAGTCAAATATTTCTTCGAATAAGTCCTTCGGATTATTGTCAGCTTTTTCTTTTGAGAAAACAAGTGCCTGGTAGTCTACCTCCTTACCCAATTCTTTACAGATTACTTCATCATAATTATCGATGCTTCCGTTAAAGCCTGCACCATACAGAGCCTCTATCCAGCCTGCAAGAAGCGGGTCGCGACCCGTATTTTCTATAGTTATAAGCTTTCCTCCAGCTTTCACCTTTGCGGCCAAGAGGTTTCCAAAATTTTCCAGTGTTTTTTTGAACTCATCTGTCTGGACAAAAAAATCGTTATTTATATCCTCAATACAGTCGCCGTTTTCCATCATGGTTCTCATTGAGAATACAGTATCAAAGTCACCTTCATCTAAATCTGAAAGCTCAGTGTTTATAAAAGTAATATTGGTAATACCAAGATATTCGGATAGCTTTTTTGCTACAGCAACTCCATTTGCACATCTGTCGATTGATGTTATTTCAGCCTCAGGAAAGGTTTTGGCAATGAAGCAGGTCATGAAGCCGCAGTCACATCCGACATCTAAAATCTTTTTCCCGAAGAATGTCTTGTTCTCTTCAATCCAGTTGCAGCAACGTCTTATTATGTCGCCATCATAGCTTCCTGTAAAGAATATTGATCTGTCATAGTCAGCATTTTTTACATCATAGCTCTTGCGGTCGCCTTTTTTGCAAAGCGCATCGAACTCCTTGAAAAAAGCATCAACTTCCTTCTTGCCGTATGCTCCTTCCATATCTCTGACAATGCTGTTTCTATCCTTTGCTGCTCTTATTCCAAGCCTTTTTAAATATTCAAGTCCTGCATCTGTAGTCTGTTTTTTCATGTTTCCTCCGTTAGTTGTA
>DCGW01000001.1 GCA_002315335.1 Firmicutes bacterium UBA1768
GTATCAACCTCGTCACCAAAAAGCTCAACCCTTATTGTTATCTCAGAGCCTACCGGGAAAATATCAATAATATCACCCCTTACCCTGAAGGTTCCTCTTTCCTGACTCAGGTCGTTTCTTGTGTACTGTATTTCAACAAGCTTTCTTATTATTTCTGTCCTCGATTTCTCCATTCCGGGTCTGAGCGAAAGCACCTGGTTTTCGTAGTCGATAGGACTTCCCAGACCGTAAATACAGGAAACGCTTGCTACAATTATTACGTCCTTTCTTTCGGAAAGTGCCGCTGTTGCCGAGTGTCTCAGCTTGTCTATCTCATCATTTATATCGCTGTCCTTTTCAATATATGTGTCAGTCGCAGGCACATAGGCCTCCGGCTGGTAGTAGTCGTAGTAGGAAACGAAGTATTCAACTGCATTTTCAGGAAAAAATTCTTTAAACTCACCATATAGCTGAGCGGCAAGAGTCTTGTTGTGAGAAATAACAAGCACAGGCCTCTGCACTCGCTCAATCACATTGGCGATGGTAAAGGTTTTCCCCGAGCCGGTAACGCCGAGCAGGGTCTGGTGGTTTTTTCCAGCAATAACTCCCTCAGCAAGCTTGTCTACCGCCTGAGGCTGGTCGCCCATCAATTTATAATCCGAATGTACCTTAAAATCCATAATCTTCCCATTTATATAGTTATTCTGCGGATGTCTCCGCAGGGTTTAAGCTTTAATTCTTCTTTGCTCAGAATCAGTGAGGTGCAGTTTTTTCTGTCGGTTAAAACAGGATAGGCTTCGCCTCTCGCATCCTCAAGGTATATCTTACCCACTTTTTCACAGCTTCCGCAGTCAGCTTTTTTTATCCCAAGCGCACCTGCAAGCGGACAGTATCTGCTGACCATAGCCGGCACTCTGCCCTTCCAAAGCACCTCTGTCTTAAAAGCTCTTTCTTTTTTGCCGTTGTTATCGCATCTCTCACGACTTTCGCGAGAAAATGAAAGGTTCTCCGAAATCTTCTGGTTGATTTGTCTGACCAGCGCAGCAGCTTCATCTTTTAGCTCGTAGGAAAGAGTTACCGATTTCAGACCCTGCTTTGCAAAAAATAGAGCCGTTTCGGCATTGAATATATTGAGGCCTGAGTCGCCGAGCAGAGGCAAGCCACAGTCCTTCGCCACTCTGAGCTGGCCGATATTATTGATATAAATTCCGTCAACAAGGTCCGCTGCTGCTCGCAGTTCTTCAAGGCTTGTCTGAGCAGATACGTCCCAAAAATTTGGTAAATATGTAAATATTTTACAACCAGCTTCCTTTGCCTCTGCCACCTCGCCGTTGATGCTTTTATCAGTAAAGGCGCGCACAGAAAGGCTTATGCTGTTTCCGGGAAGCAGGTCATCAATATTAAAATCTCTATAATTATAATAGTAGTAATTGTTCATCTTATTTTCCCGACCTCGACTCAAGCAGCGCCAGCGCCTCTCGCCTTACCTTGTTTACTTCTTTCACCGGAATCATCAGCTGACCATTGATAACAATATCAGCCGACTTCAACACATAAGGAGTATTTCCCGTCTTTTTAAGCTGCTTCAACACCTGTTCTTCGGTTGCTGGGGAGTTGATTGCCGCCTCAATAATTGTCTCTCCAAGGGCCTCTGCTTCATTTCCCGCTTCATCGGCAACAATGTATTTAACCGGAAGCCCCTCCGAAGCCAAGAAGCGACCCCTTATGCTTATTTTTTCATCCATCGCAGTCGAAACTGCTCCGCATGAAGAGCTGCTTTCACCACACGAGCCGTCTTTCTGCAAAAACGCTCCGTTGTAGGTTTTAGCGATATTTTTCATTAAAGCCGCGTCGCTGACCTTATAAACCAAATCTCCTGCCTTAATGCTTCCGGGAATATCGCCGATAAAAATCTTCTCGCCCGACTCAGCCGACTTTGAAACACCATTTTTGCCGCTTATGTACGACACAATGCCTCCCGGAAAACCACGAGTAATAACCTCAACTCCGTCTCCGACAGCCAGATTTTCTTTAATATCTATCTCAACAACAGACTTTCCCCTGTTTTTTCTTGAAGGCTTAACAGTCTTAACCGTTCCCAAGAACAGCCCTCTGTGCTTAGGGCTTTCGCCTGAAAGCAGCCCTCCGTTCTGCCTGCCATGCAGGTACCCCCTGCTGAAGCCACCACGGCTGAAAATCTGCTCTAACTTCCTCTTATCTTCTTTCTCTATCGGTCCGTATTCGTCGCTTGTATAATATTCATCAATGTATTTTCTATAGGTCTTAACTGTTAATGCTGTGTATTCAGGAGTCTTCATCCTTCCCTCAATCTTAATTGAAGTAACACCTGCTGCAATAATACCATCAAGCTCGTCAAGATATGAAATATCCTTTGGGCTCAGCAAATAACCGGCCTCACCAAGCTGTAAGCCCACCTCATCCACTAAGGTATATGCTTTTCTGCAGGGCTGAGCGCAGGTTCCTCTGTTGCCGCTTCTTTCACCAATCAGCGAGCTCATGGCACACTGACCCGATAGGCACATGCACAGCGCCCCGTGAACAAAGACCTCGGTTTCTATTCCTTCTGCTGTGCAGCATTCATTGATTTCCTCAATACTAAGCTCCCTCGCCAAAACGGCTCTCTTAAAGCCAAATTCTCTTGCAGCGATTAGCCCCTCCTTATCATAGACAGTGCCCTGAGTTGATAGATGAAGGTCAATCTCAGGATAGTGCTTTTCCAGCTGAGAAACCAATCCCAAGTCCTGAACTATCAGCGCATCTATTCCGGCCTTAGCTCCTTCCTCCGCCTGTTTAAGAGCAGCAGAAAGCTCGGCCTCCTTGATCAGGGTGTTTAGGGTCATGTATGACTTAACCCCCTTAGAATGAGCATAGGCTATTGCCGCTTTCATTTCTTCATATTCAAAGTTGTCTGCAAGAGCTCTTGCGTTAAAGCCTCTTCCACCAAAATAGATCGCATCAGCCCCGTTTTCACATGCCGCATAAAAATGCTCTGTCCCACCAGCCGGAGCCAAAAGCTCAATTTTCTTTTCATTTTTACCCATGTAGCTATGATATAACAATTTAAAAAACTTAGCAAGACCGCAAAAAAACAAATGACCCTGCCATATAAAATGGCAGGGTCTGAACTTCGACGGGTTTTTGAAAATCTCCTTACGGAGTTTTAATAATATGAAATTGGATTAGATTTAGGTTTAGATCCAACCTGAATATGGTTTCTGAGTTGTACCATTATGGAGCCATCTGATTAATGTAGTGAAGTCCCATACTGGTAACTGTGTTGCATGCTGTACTGCATATGCATAAGGTGGCATATCTGAGCATTCAAGTAAGATAGCACCGATGTCTGCATCTTCTTCGAGTAATTCGAGAGCAGCACCAACAACCTCTTCCTTAACCTTCTTGTTGTCGAATTCGCCTCTGTATTCAAGAATACATGAGAAGTGTTCGCCATGTCTTAAGTCCTTAACAATAAGGTCATCCTTTGATGTAACACCAACGTTTTCAAGAAGAACGTCTGTGAAGGATGATTTATCAGCTGTTAAGATACCGATCTTCTGACCAGGCTTGATAACGGCTCTGATCCAGTTAATCTGTACGAGTGATGAAAGAGCAACTGGAATATCGAGAGCAGCAGCAACCTGAGCATGGAAGTTACCAAAGAATCCGCAAGCTGAGCAGAGCGCTCTGATACCTTCTTTTTCGATCATGTATTCAGCTAATTTGATGATGTCGTCACCGATAGATGGGTCTCTTCTGAAGAGTCTATCGATATCGAGATTTGGAACGCCTCTCATTCTTACTGGGAAGTCGTAAGTATAAGCGTTTACAACATTACCAGGAACCATTGGATAGAATACATCTTCGATGTAAATAACGCCAACTGAGTAACCTGACATCTGCTGATGGTCGCACATGTTAACCCAACCTGTGTTTTCTACTGTTGAGTAACCAAAATGTCTATTCTTTAATCTTTTATCCATAATTTCCTCCGTGTTAAATAACATATGTTTTTTAAGGCACCTGTCTCACGGTAAGGCAAGTGCCAGCCGGAGTTTGACTCGCGGCCAACGAATAATTGCAATTCACTCTTTAGAAGTAGCCTGCAATACCAACGATTACAACGAGAACTGTAACAGCTGGGAGTACTACTAAGTACCAGCCTCTTAAGAACTTAGGAATGCCGAAGTACTTAGCGCCAACCTTAGCGTGCTCGATGAATCTATCCCAGAATCTTGTAGCTACGAAGAATGATGTTACAACAGCACCGATAGGTAATGTGATCAGCATTGCAACGAAGTCGAGGAATGTGAAGAGGTCCATACCGAGTGGTGTAACGCCTGCAAGTGATGTTGTTGAGAAGATTGTAACGAGTGAAAGGATGAACATAGGAATTGTA
>DCGW01000035.1:0-9541 GCA_002315335.1 Firmicutes bacterium UBA1768
GAGATAAGCGACTCAAAGCTTTTTCCCAATATGTATCCCGCAGCGGGCATTAGAGCCTGAAAGCCTCCGAAGTAGAGTCCGCATATTATCCCATGCTTAAGTTTTAATTTTCTAACAGAGAGGCCCTTACAGATTGATACCGCAAAGGCATCCATGGAAAGGCCCACCGCAAGAACAAAAAGTGCTATTCCGGACATATTTCCTCCAAATCGAAGAGTCTGCACGAAGGCAGACTCTTAGCGTCAATTATTCGTTAACCCTATTACTCTGTTCTAAGAGCTGCAACAGGATCTTTTCTTGCAGCCTTAATAGATGGAATAAGACCTCCGATTACTGTTATTACGATACTGATTGCAATAAGAATAATGGCTGAGAGAACTGGCAGCTTTGCACTCATTGCCGTAATGTCTGTAACATTGTGAATTATGCTGTTTATCGGCAGCAGCAAGAGCAGCGATAACAGAATGCCCAAAATACCGGAGGCACAGCCAACAATGAAGGTTTCTGCATTGAATACCTGCGAAATATTGGACTTTGATGCACCCAGTGCACGAAGAATACCGATTTCTCTCGTTCTTTCAAGAACGGAAATATGGGTAATAATTCCTATCATTATGCAGGATACTATCAGTGAAATCGCAACGAAGGCTATGAGCACATATGAAATACTGTCAACAATTGTTGTTACCGAATCAGTGAGCAGTGCAACATAGTCTGTGTATGTAATCTGTTCATCTTCCTTTGCCTTCTTATTGTAGTCATCTATGCATTCGGCAATCTTGTCCTTGCTTTCAAAGTCATCAGCATAAATGCTGATATATGAAGGAGCGTCATAGCTAACATAACCAAAGCTTTTAAGGTTAGCGTCGTAGTTGTTTCCGCCGATATATGCGTCATAAAGTCTTTCGAGAACCTTTTCCGAAGGATCATCAGCAACCCAAGCATCGAGAGCCTGAGCTATAGAAGAATTATCCAGAGTCATAGATGAAAGTATATCTTCCATTCCAGGGACATCAAGAGTTGATGCATCCATGTACTTTTCTAAGTCAATGTTGCTGAAGATGCTTGCAACATCAGGAATTGATGGTACCGGTGTTGCTCCGGACTCATCCTTCATTGCAGCCTCCAGTTCAGAAACGAACTTCTCCATTACCTTCTGGTACTTAGCGCTTGCATCATTCATTGCCTTGCCTAAAGCAGTCTGAACTCTTGCGGATATCTGGTTCATGAGAGATTCTCCAACATCACCCATCATTGTCTGCTGAGCCTCTTCAAAGACCTTCATCTGCACTTCACTCAGCTTTTCCTGAGCCTTTTCCGCGTCATAATACTGAAGCATCGAGAATACTGATACCTTGTCTTCTTCGCTGAGCTTTTGCAGATAAGCTATTGTGTCTGCAACCTTGTCTGCCTTAGTTGTATCCACAAACGGACGTCCCGTGATAACATTTGTCTCAGGGGAAGCCTGCTGAGCCTTAACGACTTCAGAAGCGGCTGTATGCTTGATCACGAAGTCTGTGAGTTTTGATGTGTATCCGATTGCAGTTGAAATCGAAACGTTTTTAGCGTCTGCCTCCGGCTTTACTACACCTACAATCTTGAGCTCTATTGCGCTTGCCTTAAGCTTGTCGGCATTTCTCTCGCTGTCACCAATGAGAGTATAGGTTCCGTCTTCGTTCTTAGTATACTTGTCGCATGCAGGAACCATGTAATACTTATGGTTCAGTGCATTTTTATAGTCAAAGGTGATTTCTTCGGCCTGCTTGCCTTCCTTAATGCTGTTAACCGCATTTGTGTACTGCTTTTCTGTGATGAAGCCGAGCTGATAAAGCTGTAATGTGCTGAGTGAGTTATTTCCGTCAAGCACAAGAACAACCTCGTTATATGCCTTAGGCCAGTTTCCGGCGAGCACCTTGTAGCTGTCGGTAAGCGCCTTGCTGATATCTGAACCTCCAGCTCCCGGCATAAGCTCGGAGAAGTTTCCTCCCGATGACGAGCCTGTCATTGACAGCATGCTGGAATCAATGCCGTACATTTCTTCGTACATTGCTGAGCTGCTGTCGTCACCTATGGTCGATTCATTGTCAACAAAGGCCCCGTCCGCATCGTATGAGAATACGCTGTAGCTTATATCATAGCCATAAACAATACCGTTTTCGCCCAGGTACTTGTTAATCTTGCTCTTTGGATTATCGAGGTACTTCTTGAAGGCTGTCAGGTTGTTTTCCTTAATGCTCGATTCTAAAAGATCGCTCTGTTCAATGTCATTGTAGTCGACATATATTCCATCACGGTCAGTATTTCCGCTCGAGCTGCTGCCTCCTAACATAGTGTCGGTAAGCGCAGAGGTGTCTATAGTCGAAGACTCAATAGTTATCGGGTATGAACTGAGCGCATCCCTCTGAACATCCAAAATATAGTCGTTAACACCGTTTGACAGCGACAGGATAAGTGCAATACCTATAATGCCAATACTGCCTGCAAGAGCGGTGAGTATAGTTCTCGCTTTTTTTGTTCTCAGGTTATTAAAGCTGAGTGCCAACGCTGTACCGAAGGACATTGATATTTTCTTATGTTTTTCCGGCTTAACAGTGATCTCTGATGCCATACAGCAGTCGGTGTCATCAATAACAGCTCCGTCTCTAAGCTTGATAATTCTTGTCGAATATCGCTCTGCTATTTCAGCGTTGTGTGTTACCATTATTACCAGCTTATCCTTAGCTATATCGCGAAGTACGTCCATTACCTGTTTGCTGGTTTCGGAGTCTAACGCACCTGTAGGCTCGTCGGCAAGAAGAATGTCGGGATTGTTTACCAACGCTCTCGCGATAGCAACCCTCTGCATCTGACCGCCAGAAAGCTGGTTAGGTCTTTTGTGCATGTGTTCCCTGAGGCCTACTTTGTCGAGAACCTCCTCAGCCCTTGCCTTTCTTTCCGCTTTGGAAACGCCCGCAAGTGTAAGCGCCATTTCTACATTAGAAAGCACTGACTGATGCGGAATGAGGTTGTAGTTCTGGAAGACAAAGCCTATAGAATTGTTTCTGTAGTAGTCCCAGTCTGCATCCTTGTAATCCTTGGTTGAAACCCCATTTATGATGAGGTCTCCGCTGGTATAACGATCAAGACCCCCTATTATGTTAAGAAGAGTAGTTTTTCCCGAACCTGATGGTCCTAATATGGAAACAAACTCATTCTCTCTGAAATTCATGCTTACGCCGTTTAATGCGTTTTGCTTAAATTCTCCTGTATAGTATGTTTTGATAATATTGCTGAGTTGAAGCATTTTTTCCCCTTTCTGCTCTGTGCCGTTATCGGCAGCTCATACATTTATAATATTACCACAAATTGTTTATGAAATTCAAGCCAGTATACTAAGTTCATTTAGCATAGTCAAGATATTTTTATAAAGTTCACATGTTGTTAACAAAAATATCGGGCGAGGCAGAGGCCTCAAACCCGATTAAAGTCTTTTTCTTATTATTTCTGCTCTTTCTCCCGTTATAACCCCCATCTCCAAAAGCACCTTTACCTCGTCCAGAACCTGTGGTGGAAGCTGTGCAAAGACTTCGTCAGACATTTCGCAAAGATTGTCTATGAATTTCTCGAACTCCTCTTCGGCTTTCTTCTGTGCTTCTTTATCCTGGTGGAGAATTGCGTGCTGAACCGCATCCAATATCGGCAGGTCCTGCGTTTCGCTCAGGTCAATTTCCAGCGACTTGCATACAGGCTCGAGCAGGTCAAAGGTTCTGTCATCTCTCGCAATAATGGCCTCCGGCCTTACCTTTCTCAGTTGAAGTAGCTTAATAAAAGCCTGTCCCGGTTTTTCGGTGCATGACCTATAGTCTCTGAACGGTTCGGATACAAGTGAAGCCCCGGTCGAATTGTTTACCAGCATTAGCATATGCTCATAATACGGCGGTTCTCCTGCCTTTATCTGCTTTGGCTCTGGGACAAATATCATTTCGCACTCCCAGCTGCCCTCCTGCGGAATTGTTAAAAGCTCTTCCATTATATTATTGTCTAAATCAACCCTTACCTCGGTCTCAGCATAAGGCTCCGGCAGGTCAATCAATCCGGCTAAAGCGAAGCCCTCACCGTTCTTTTCAAAGAGCGGAACCTGTTCGATCTCGTCCTCACCCTCCACATTCGTATCAATAGACTCGGGCTCAGAAGACCCAGCATCACAGGATGATTTTTCCGGCTCTCCGTTTTCCGCCAATGCCAAAGCCGCCAGCAGAGCCTCGTAAATCAGTTCGAGTTCAGCTTCGTCGCTTATTTCCTGTCGCCCTCTATACGGCATAGCCTTGACAAACCTCGGCTCACCTTCATCACCTGCCGCAAAAATCAGGCATTTTTTGGAGAAGTATTTTTCAAAGCCCGCAAACTCTGACTTGTCAAAGACATCAGTGTATACATGTGCGTCAAGCATTGATTCAATACCAAGGTCGCCGACATAAAGCTCAAGGCTCGCGCAGCCCGACTCCGGAAGGCCCTTGCCTCCGTTGGCATCCGGGCCGCAAACGACAGCAAAGCCGGTATTTCCTTCGGTCAGCCTGATTGCAAAGACCTCGTCCTCATCTATTTTTTCCCATAAGCGCGAGTCCAGAAAACGTTCGGCAGCTTCAAGCAGTCTTTCTTTCATAGTAAAGCCTTTCTTTTTCACAGGATAAACAAGTGGTTCTTGCTTCTATTAAAACTTTTTTGGAAGATAAATCGGATATTTATCACAAAGAGCTGCAACTCTTTCAAGTATTTCCTTGCGTGAACCGTCAAAGTCAAGTGTCGCCTTGCAGATGAGCTCTCCCACCTCTTTCATGTCAGCTTCCTTGAAGCCTCTTGTTGTAACGGCTGGTGAGCCTACTCTTATTCCGCTTGTTTCCTGTGGTCCCTTAGGGTCATCAGGTACAGTATTCTTATTTACAGTAATTCTGACTGAGTCAAGTCTTGTTTCGAGCTCCTTGCCGCTGATGTCAAATTTTCTTAAGTCCATGAGCATGAGGTGATTGTCTGTTCCTCCAGATACAAGGTCAATTCCTCCGTCAATGAGAGACTTTGAAAGAGCTGCCGCATTGAGTACTATCTGCTTCTGGTATGCCTTGAATTCCGGTCTGAGCGCTTCACCTAAAGCCACAGCCTTAGCCGCTATGATATGCATAAGAGGTCCTCCCTGTGTTCCCGGGAAGATTGCACTGTTGATTTTCTTTGCTATGTCGGCATCGTTAGTAAGAATTATTCCGCCTCTTGGTCCACGCATTGTCTTGTGTGTAGTAGTTGTAACGACGTCTGCGTACGGCATTGGGGATGGGTGCTCTCCTGCAGCAACAAGTCCTGCAATATGAGCCATATCAACCATTAAATATGCTCCAACCTCCTGAGCAATGTCTCTGAAAGCGGCATAATCGATAAATCTCGGATAAGCTGAAGCTCCGGCAATAATCATCTTTGGCTTATGCTCGAGCGCAAGGGCTCTTACCTGGTCGTAGTCGATGCAGCCTGTTTCAGGATCAAGACCGTAGGAAATTATGTTGTAGTTTTTTCCGGAGAAGTTTGCCTTGCTTCCGTGTGTGAGGTGGCCGCCCTGATCAAGCGACATTCCGAGAACTGTATCGCCTGGCTTACAAAGAGCCATATATACTGCGTAGTTTGCCTGAGAGCCGCTGTGTGCCTGAACATTTGCAAACTTTGCATCGAAGATTATTTTTGCACGCTCGATGCAGATGTTTTCTGCCATGTCAACATATTCACAGCCGCCGTAATATCTCTTTCCGGGATAACCTTCAGCATATTTATTTGTCAGAACAGAGCCCATAACAGCCATTACCTCCTGACTGACAAGGTTTTCTGAGGCTATGAGCTCGATATTGTTTCTCTGTCTGGTAAGCTCAAGGTCAAGAACCTTTGCTATTTCAGGGTCATATGCTTTTATGTACTTCATGCTTTCTTCAACCATAATTTTTCTCCTTTTTCTTCAATTAATAATAGTATAAAAAAATAGAGCTGCCGGACTCGGGCAACCCAGGAACTCAAAAGCAAAACGGCACAAAAACCGTTTTTCTCTGTCCTTTTGCCTGAGAGATTCGGGCGTTTCGCCCTTGCACCTTCGGCACCCGCTCAAGCGGGATTCTCCAGAGTCCTCTCCATGTCCGGTCTGAAAAATTCCGGACACTTCGCCGAGTTATCGTAGTAATCTTAACACATCCGCCACTGCCGGTCAATAGGCAGCAAAGCGGTAAATTACCAACCAATGCAACTGTTTTTAGTTGCACTTTTTTCTTTAATATATTCTATATCTCACGAGATATCATTAAACAGCTTTGTAGGTGAGTGTATTACCGCATACCTATCCAAATATTAGCCCCGAAAGGCAGCAGATTTTTTAATTTTTTTCTAATTTTCTATTGTATCTTATCGCGTTTTGGTATAGAATAATTCAGATATTTTCCCCGTCTAAAAGCAATCAAGGGCTTGGGCGGGGCATATTGCGGTTATTTTTCAGCAAATGCTCCAGGGCAGAAAGGGTCTTAGGCCGACCGAGGGTGCTGCGGAGCGGGATGGCTGAAAAGCCGTTAGAGAGAAAGAAGTTTATATCCTAGGAGGAATCAAAAATGGCAAACAAAAAGATAATGGTCATAGACGGCAACGAAGCTGCCGCATATGTGGCCTACGCGTTCACTGAGGTAGCGGGCATCTACCCTATCACTCCATCCTCACCGATGGCAGAAAAGACAGACGAATGGTCCGCAAATGGAAGAAAAAACCTTTTCGGTCAGCAGGTAAGATTAATCGAAATGCAGTCCGAAGCAGGTGCAATCGGAACAGTTCACGGTTCATCAGAAGCCGGAGCTCTTTCTACATCCTTCACATCCTCACAAGGCCTAATGCTAATGATTCCAGTCCTATATAGAATAGCCGGTACACGCCAGCCGGTAGTTTTACACGTTGCATCAAGAACAGTCGGCACTCACTCCATGTCTATTTTCGGAGACCACTCTGACGTTATGGCATGCCGTGACACAGGCTTTGCGCAGTTTTCTACAGGCTCTGTTCAGGAGGTAATGGACCTCGCAGCAGTAGCACACCTTTGCGCAATCAAGACAAAAATTCCGTGTATGCATTTCTTCGACGGTTTCAGAACCTCACACGAAATTCAGAAGGTTGAAGCAATCGACTACGAAGATTTAGACAAGCTCTTGGACAGAGATGCTGTTGACGACTTCAGAGCAAAGTCACTTAACCCTGACCACCCTACTCTGAGAAACACAGTACAGAACCCGGACGTTTACTTCCAGTTCAGAGAAGCAAACAACCACGCATACAACGAGTTCCCGGAAGTGGCGGAATACTACGTAAAGAAGCTGAGCGAAATTACTGGTAGAGACTATGACCTCTTCAACTACTATGGCGATCCTGAAGCTGAAAGAGTAATAGTTGCTATGGGTTCGGTTTCCGGTCCTATCAGAGAAACAGTAGAATATTTAAATAAGCAGGGCGAAAAGGTCGGTTACCTTCAGGTTCACCTTTACAGACCATGGTCAATCAAGCACTTCCTTAAAAATCTCCCAAAAACAGTAAAAAAGATTGCTGTTCTTGACAGATGTAAGGATATGGGTGCTGTTGGCGAGCCTCTTTATCAGGACGTTTGTGCAGTATACTTCTACGAGGACAAGCATCCGCTTATCATAGGCGGTCGTTATGGTCTCAGCTCAAAGGATACAGATCCGGCACAGATCAAGGCTGTATATGACAACCTCGCTCTCGACAATCCAAAGAGAAACTTCACTATCGGTATTGTCGATGATGTAACAAACCTCTCACTGGAAGTAGGACCTCCTCTCCCGGTAAATACAGAGGGTACTATTGCCTGCAAGTTCTGGGGTCTCGGTTCCGACGGTACAGTTGGTGCCAATAAAAACTCCATCAAAATTATCGGTGACAATACCGACATGTATGCTCAGGCATACTTTGAATACGATACAAAGAAGTCTTACGGCATAACCAAGTCCCACCTGAGATTTGGCAGCAAGCCTATTCTTTCATCTTATTATGTAAAGAATGCCGACTTCGTTGCTTGTCACAATTTCAAGTACTTATACCTTTACGATATTATCAACGAGCTTAAGCCGGGCGGAACCTTCCTCCTCAACACAGCCTGGACTGATGAAGAGATGTCCTACTATGTTCCGGGCGAAATTCAGAGATATATCGCAAACAACAACATAAAGTTTTATGCTATAGACGCCAACTCTATTTCCCAGAGCCTCGGCCTCGGAGACAGAGCTAACAGCGTACTTCAGGCAGCATTCTTCCACCTTGCTAACATCATTCCATCAGAGGAAGCTGTTGAGCACATGAAAAATGCTATCGAAAAGACCTATAAGAAAAAGGGCGAAAAAATAGTAAAGATGAACAAGGATGCTGTTGACGGCGGCATCAAGGGTGTCAGACAGGTACACATTCCAGATAGCTGGAAAACAGCAGAGCCTGACGAAAAGGCAAAGGAAGAAGGCCTCCCATACTTCATCGAAAAGATATTAAGACCTATCAACGCACAGAAGGGCGATTCACTTCCTGTTTCAACCTTCCTCGGCTACGAAGACGGAACAATGCCTATGGGCACAACAGCATACGAAAAGCGCGGCATCGCAACACAGCTTCCTGTATGGAATCCGATTGCCTGCGTTCAGTGTAATCGCTGCTCATACGTATGTCCTCACGGAGTAATCAGACCTTACCTCCTCAGCAAGCACGAGGCAGAGCATGCTCCTGCAAGCTTTAAGATGGTTAAGGCAAAGGGCCCTGGTCTTGATAAATACCAGTTCAGTATGCAGATAAGCCATATGGACTGCACAGGCTGCGGAAGCTGTGTAGCTATCTGTCCAACAAAGGATAAGGGTGCACTTCTCATCAAGCCTGAAACCGAAGTTGAAATCACAAGAGACAGCTGGGCATATGGTCTTACTATTACAGAAAAAGAAGGCGCAGTTGACGTTCATACAGTAAAAGGAAGTCAGTTCCGTCAGCCGCTCTGCGAGTTCTCAGGAGCTTGTGCTGGCTGCGGCGAAACGCCTTATGCCAAGCTGCTTACACAGCTCTATGGCGACAGAATTTACTGGGCAAACGGCACAGGCTGCTCACAGGCCTGGGGTGCTGCAATGCCATCAATTCCATATACGGTTAACAAAGAAGGCAGAGGCGTTGCATGGTCAAACTCTCTCTTCGAGAACAACGCTGAGTTCTCACTTGGCATGTGCCTTGCTGTAAAGCAGCTCCGTTCAAAGGTCAGAGAGCAGGTTGAAAAGCTCAGAAACCTCGTTGACGTTGAAGTTGGTACAGCAATAGATAAGTGGATTGAAACCTATGATGACCTCGAAACTTCAATGAAAGCCTCAGACGAGCTTGTTAAAGCTCTCGAAGGCGGAAGCTTTGACGAAAAGGGTCAGCAGTTAGTAGATGCCATCCTTAAGAGAAAGGACCAGCTCGCCAAGAAGACAATCTGGATGTTCGGCGGAGACGGCTGGGCTTATGACATAGGTTACGGCGG
>DCGW01000035.1:9628-11594 GCA_002315335.1 Firmicutes bacterium UBA1768
TATTCCAACACAGGCGGTCAGTCCTCAAAGGCTACCCCACTCGGCGCTGTAGCGCAGTTCCAGGCAGCAGGCAAGACAAGTCCAAAGAAGGACATCGGTAAGCTGATGATGGCTTATGGTCACTGCTATGTAGCATCAGTTGCAATGGGTGCGGATATGAATCAGCTCATGGCCGCAATCAAGGAAGCAGAAGCCTTCCCTGGCCCATCAGTAATCGTTGCTTACACACCGTGTATCACTCACGGCATCAAGCTTGGAATGAACAACGTTCAGGCCGAGATGAAGCGTGCGGTTGAGTCAGGCTACTGGACACTTTACAGATACAACCCATTCGACAAGGAGCACCCATTCAAGCTTGACTCCAAGGAGCCTACAATGAGCTATGCTGACTTCCTTGCCGGAGAAGTAAGATATGCTTCACTTAACATTACCTTCCCGGAAAATGCAAAGCAGCTCTTTGCAGAAGCGGAAGCAAATGCTAAGGCTAATTATGAAGACTTCAAAAAGCTTGAGCAGTCTTACCTCAATCAGGAATTATAAGGTCCCGCGGTATCGGGAAACCGGTTTTCCAAAAACTCAATTTAGTTAAGACACTTAGATAAATTTGGTTTAACTACAAAGCCGGTGCCTTCTATGGCATCGGCTTAACTATTTGATAATTAAAAACTTCTGAAAATATATGAAAAGGATATAAAAATGAACACATTTGTCAGTGAATATAAATCCAAGCTTAAGACTGCCGATGAAGCGGTCAGGGTCGTCAAGAGCGGCGACATAGTTGATTATAGCTTTTGTCTCAACTTTCCATATCTCCTCGACGAGGCACTCGCAAAAAGAAAGGATGAGCTTTCAAACATCTTAGTAAGGGGCGGCATGCTGCTTCAGGGCTACATTAAGATTATCGACGCCGACCCAAAGGGCGAGGTTTTCAGCTTTAACTCCTGGCACTTTACAGGCTACGAAAGAAAGCTCTATTCTAAAGGACTCTGCAGCTATATTCCAATGACATACCACAATGTACCTTCTTACTACAGAAGATATTTAGATGTAGATGTTGCTTTTCTTCCGGTTTCACCGATGAACAATAAGGGTTACTTCAGCGTCGGTCTTACAAACTCGGCAACAAGAGCTATTTGTGAAAAGGCAAAGTACGTTATTCTTGAGGTGAATGAAAAGATGCCGTTTGTACTTGGTGACGGCGCAAGAAATGTCATTCACATTTCAGAAGCAGACTGCATTGTTGAAGGTCCGCACCCTGAGCTTCCTGAGGTTCCGGTACCTCCTGCTACAGAAACCGATGCTATTATTGCAGACTCGATTGTTGAAAGAATTCCTGACGGTGCAACTATTCAGCTCGGAATCGGCGGTATGCCAAATGTAATCGGAGACCACCTTGCAGAATCAGACATTAAGGACCTCGGCTGCCACACAGAAATGATTGCCGATCCTTATCTCAAGCTCTGGCAGCACGGTAAGTTGACAAACAAAAGGAAGACCACACATAAAGGACTCAGCGTCTGGAACCTTGCACTTGGTTCTCACGAGCTCTACGAATGGCTTGATATGAACAAAGAAGCAGCGAGCTACCCTGTAGACCATGTCAATGACCCTGGCATTATCGCAGAAACAGAAAACCTCATCAGCATTAACAACGCTATGCAGATTGACCTCTTCGGTCAGATTAATGCAGAGTCAAATGGGCCGGTCAATATAAGCGGCACAGGCGGTCAGCTCGACTTCCTCATGGGAGCGTACGCAGGAAAGGGCTCTGCCTCATATATCTGTATGTCATCGACCTTCACTTCAAAGGACGGCACAGTTCACAGCAGAATTTTGCCTACGTTAAGCCCGGGCTCCATCATCACAGACCCAAGAAGCCTTGTGCAGAATGTATGTACAGAGTATGGCATAGTTAACCTTTCAGGTCTGTCAACCTGGCAGAGAGCTGAGGCTATTATCAGCATAG
>DCGW01000071.1 GCA_002315335.1 Firmicutes bacterium UBA1768
AGTGATGCTGGGTGCGTAACGGTAACAATCGATAAGGCTAATCCAACAGTCACTCCTCCAACTGCTGTTGCTAACCTCGTTTACACCGGCGGCAATCAGGCGCTGGTAGAAAACGGTTCAGCTACTAACGGCACTATGAAGTATGCGCTTGGTACCGATGCAAAAAACGCTCCTACTTCCGGCTGGGACACTGCTGTTCCTACTGGAAATGCTGAAGCAACGTATTATGTTTGGTACAAGGTTGAAGGCAACACTAACTACAACGATGTTGCACCTGCTTGCGTAACGGTAACAATCGGTAAGGGTAATCCAACCGTAACGCCTCCTACTGCCGTTGCTAACCTCGTTTACACTGGCGGCAATCAGGCATTGGTAGAAAACGGTTCAGCTACTAACGGCACTATGAAGTATGCACTTGGTACCGATGCAACAAACGCTCCTACTTCCGGCTGGGACACTGCTGTTCCTACTGGAAATGCTGAAGCAACGTATTATGTTTGGTACAAGGTTGATGGCAACACTAACTACAACGATGTTGCTCCTGCCTGTGTAACGGTAACAATCGGTAATAGCAATAATGGATTTGAATTTCTTAATACAGGTATAAAGACAATACTTGGCTTGAAAATATTGCAGTCTTTAATTAGACCAAAGACTGTTGTTGTGGTTGTGCCTTCACTAAGCAGTTTTATCTTGATATATAAACTTTTAAGAACTATTGTGAAATAATTATACTTAGCATTATTAAAAAAGAAAGGTTTCGCAAAAGCAGAGCGGTAAAACTACGCCTTCAGGATTTGTCAGAAAGAGAAGAGCTGATTACAGAGTTCAATGACTGCCTCCGGCTTACCATCGTCCACAGCGATGTGGTAAAAAGGGAGTGCACCTCGGTATTCTGCTTCTTCAGCGGGATAGAAATTGAGGGGTAAATAATAAGGAAAAAAGTCCGTAGGTGTCAATACTTACGGGCTTTTTAATGTCTTGCTTTATGTATATGCGTGAAGTAAAATAAGCAAGTAAGGACTACTGTTTATGATAATCGTGAATATAAATAAATATTGGAAGGATGTATGAATGAAACAAAAAAGTGAGATAGTTCTCTATCAAATAGATAACACAAATATTTGCGTCAGTGTATATTTTGAAGATGAAACATTTTGGCTTACTACTAAGTCTATGGCAGAATTGTTTGGAGTAAAATCACAGGCAATTACAAAACATTTGGGAAATATCTATGAAGAGGAAGAACTTGTACGCGAAGCAACTTGTTCCAAAAAGGAACAAGTTCAAATGGAGGGAGGACGAGAGGTAAAGCGTAAGCTGGATTTTTATAATCTTGATGCGATAATTGCTGTTGGTTATCGGGTAAATTCAAAGAAAGCTACAAAATTTCGCCAGTGGGCTACTAAAACACTTAAGGAATATATTACAAAGGGATTTGTACTTAATGACGATATGCTCAAGAATGGAAAGCCTTTTGGGAAAGATTATTTCGATGAATTACTTGAAAGAATTCGTGAGATTCGTGCCAGCGAACGTAGAGCATATCAAAAAATTACTGATATTTTTGAACAGTGTAGCTATGATTATGATAAAAACAGCGAAATCACAAGAGCTTTCTATGCATTTGTTCAGAATAAGTTGCAGTAATTGATGTAATAGTCGGTTACTGCAATCGTTTTTTGTCTAAAAAGTTTGATATGTTAGTAATTTCCAAAGCGGCGAGACGTTGTGAAAGCATGAATTATTCTATCGCTGTGCTGTTTTAGGTAATAGTATACTTATGAAGCTAATGCTGTTGTCTATGTATATCAATGGTGCTATAATAAAGGTAACAATTATTACGAAAAAATGGAGGGGCAAAATGAAAAAAATATTAACGATTTTATTGGCATTAGTTCTTGTTATCGGGACTATGACGCCTGCAGTTTTTGCTGAGACGTCAACCGACGAAAGCTTACCACAAAACACAGAAGGAAATGCATTTTATGGTTCAGGCTTTTCTTCCTCACCTTTTACAACTGTCTCTACGCCTGCGGTGAAGTTTGCTGACGTTGAGGCTGGAAGCTGGTATGAGGCTGCTGTTGAATGGGCTGTAGCAGAGGGCATAACCAACGGTACAGACAGTACACATTTCAGCCCGAACAAGGCTTGTACAAGAGCTGAGTTTGTTACTTTCCTTTGGAGAACTGTAGGTTCGCCGGTGTTTGCAAATATGACAGCGAATGGCCCGTATAAAACACCAAATCCTTTTGCTGATGTTGATAGCGATGACTATTTTGCAAAGGCAGTCGAATGGGCAAATCTTAAAGAGGTGGTAACAGGAACAAGAGCTACTACATTTAGTCCAAATGCTAAGGTGACAAGAGAGCAGATCGCTGTAATGATGTACAGATATATGAAGAACACAGGTAAGGATGTATCTGTTGGTGAGGATACAAATATTCTTTCCTATGAAGATTTCTTTGACATTTCTGAGTATGCAATCCCTGCCATCCAGTGGGCGGTTGGTGCAGATGTTATGAATGGTCTTAAGAATGACCTGTTCGGCCCAAAGGAAACTGCAACAAGAGCTCAGATAGTGACTATTCTTTATAGGTGCTTTGCGCCTGTTGATTATACTGTAGAGCCGGGTTTGTATGCGGATAATATCAGCCAGAGAGCTGTTGCTACAGTTTCAACAACAGATGAAGAGGGCAAATTTATAATTACAATCTCACATGGAGACTCCTATGCTATCACATATGAATGGGAAATGACGGTTTATCAGGAGGATGGAGATCTCTTCTATACTGATGGGGTAGAGAGAAAATATGAATTCACCGATGAAGAAACCGAGCCGACAATTACAATTCTTCAGGAAAATATGAGTGGTGGCTTTGAGGTTAAGAACGGCCATATTTATTGGTCAAGAAGTGATGGTGAATACACTACAGACTATGATTTTACAGAAATCGAAATTGCAGTATTTGAAGAAGAAGCATAGATAGTAAATAATTGCAAATCGCGTTAGTAAAATAAAAAATGCTTGCAAATGAGATGTATTTCTGTTAAAATATTCGAGGTGTATCACGAACGGTCCGCTGAGGCTTTAGTTTCTGCTTCATGAACGTTTAGTATTTCAAAGGAGGAACACTATGAATATTATTACAGCTATTGAGCAGGAATATGTGAAGCAGGAAGTGCCTGAAATTAGAGTCGGTGACACAGTTAAGGTTCACATCAAGATTAAGGAAGGCTCAAGAGAAAGAATCCAGATTTTTGAAGGTTATGTACTTAAGAAGCAGAACGGCGGACTGAACGAAACTTTCACAGTAAGAAGAATTGCTTCAGGCGTTGGCGTTGAAAAGACATTCCCTATTCATTCACCAAAGCTTGAAAAGATCGAAGTTGTAAGACACGGCTTCGTAAGAAGAGCTAAGCTTAACTACATGCGTGAAAGAACAGGTAAATCTGCAAAAATCAGACCGGAAAAGAAAAAGTAATAAACATCAGGCGAGCCATATTGGCTCGCTTATGTTTTATCGGGAGAAATAATGAGCAACGAAAATATTAACTGGTACCCGGGGCATATGAAAAAAACCAGAGAGCTTATATCCGACAATCTTAAGCTCTGCAATGCAGCTGTTGAAATTCTCGATGCGAGAATACCTATGGCGAGCAGAAACCCGGTTATCGATGAACTGATTAAGAATAAAAGAAGAATTATTATTCTAAATAAATATGACCTTGCAGACAAGGCAATCACGGATGAATGGGTAAAGCACTTCAAAAAAGAGGGTGCCGAGCCTGTTTGCATGAATGCAATGACGGGAGACGGCATAGCAGACCTCTTCAAGGTGATGAACCGAATGAAGGACGAAATCAACAAGGACAGCGTACGAAAAAAGCCGCTGAGAGCAATTATTGTGGGTATTCCTAATGTTGGAAAATCTTCGCTGATTAACAGACTTGCAGGGAAGAAAAGCGCAAAAACCGGGAACAAGCCGGGTGTAACCAGAGGAAAGCAGTGGATTAATCTGCAGGACCAGGTTCAGCTTCTCGATACGCCGGGTATTCTCTGGCCGAAGTTTGAGGACAAGACTGTTGCGCTCAAACTGTCCTTCGCAGGTTCGATAAAGGATGAGGTTTTGGACAGAGAGGATCTCGCGTTTGAACTGATAAAGTTTTTGATGGCTGAGTATCCGCAGCAGCTTGAAAAACGCTATGGGCTTGAGCCGACAGAAGGCAGAGAGCCAATAGAGATAATGGACGAAATCTGCGAAAAGAGAGGCTTCATCATGGCGGGCAAGCGACTCGACTACGCAAGGTGCGCAAGAACAGTAATGGATGAGTTTCGGGCGGCGAAAATCGGAAGGATTTCGCTGGAGCGGCCGTAGGGTTTCACCGTTTCTAAGTGAAACATATGTATTACGAAAAACCGTTATTCATGAAGCTTTATCGCTTTAGTGAATGGCGGTTTTTGTGTGCCGCAGGGGACCCCTGGTTTTTGTTGGCACACAAGCTTTTTTACAATTTTCTGTTGAGCAAAAGCAGGTTTTGGGATACTATTATGTTTGAGAAAAACATGACTCGTGGAGGTGCATTTTGACTAAGGCTGAAAGACTTGCTCTTGAGCAGGAAAGATTGAAGGAAATGAAGGGCTTTGACGAAGAAGTTACAGGAGGAGCAATAGCTGCTGGAATTGATGAGGTGGGGCGAGGCCCGCTGGCCGGACCTGTGGTTGCTGCGGCGGTGATATTGCCGGCAGACTTTGATGTCCCTGGAATTAACGATTCCAAGAAGCTGAGCGAGAAAAAAAGAGAAGCCCTCTATGATGAAATAACTCAAAAGGCACTTGCCTGGTCGGTTGCATTTGTAGACAACAGGGTAATTGATGAAATAAATATACTTCAAGCCACAAAAAAAGCCATGGTCGAGTCGGTTAACAATCTGAGTACGAAGCCGGAGGCTCTTATTATTGACGCTGTTCAGCTGCAGGACGTTGAAATCAAACAGCATTCCGTAATTAAGGGCGATGAGAAGTCACTTTCGGTTGCGGCGGCCTCTATAGTTGCAAAGGTAACAAGGGACAGATATATGGTGGAAATGGCTGAAAAATATCCTGGCTATGCCTTTGAAAAGAACAAGGGCTATGGAACAGCAGCCCATTATCAGGGGCTTAGAGAAAACGGGATAAGTGAAATACACAGAAAGAGCTTCCTGAAAAACTTTGATGTTGATTAGCGTTTAAGGGGATTGCTGTTTTGCCGCCGAGTTGTGTTCCACTAAGAAACTTTGAAGATAAAGGAGAGTAGAGTACAAATGAATATACAAAAATATACTGATGACTTTGCTCTTCTCTTAAGAGACGAGAGCAAAAGGACTGGTTTTGCAGACTATGTATGCTTTCCAAAAGACACTGCCGAGGTTGCGGAAGCAATGCACTTTTGTGCAGAGCATGAAATTCCTGTGACTGTACAGGGCTCAAGGACAGGAGTCGGCGGTGGAGCTGTTCCCGAGGGCGGACTCGTTATGAGCCTCGAAAGGCTGAAAGAGCTGAAAATTGAAGTGGATAACCAGAATAACGAGAAGTATTTTGGTGCTGACAGCAGCGAGATTGAGGCAGGCGGTTCAAAAGCTGAGCAGCAAGCTCTTCCGCCGAAAATAATAGCCGGAGCCGGTGTCAGGCTGTTAGAAATTGATGATAAGCTAAGAATAGAGACAGGAGGAAGGTTCTTTCTGCCACCTGACCCTACCGAGAGGTCGGCTTCGGCCGGCGGTGCAGCGGCCTGCAACTCCTCTGGTGCGAGAACCTACGGCTACGGTCCTATGAGGTCATACATTGAAGGGCTGACAGTGGTACTTGCAGACGGCTCAATTATTAAAATTAAAAGGGGAGACTTTGTTTCTTCTGAAGGATATATTGAACTGCCAGCGGCTGCTCAAACTGACAAAAATGGAAAAAACTTACAGCGAAGAATTAAACTCCCTTCATACAGAATGCCCGAGGTAAAATGTGCAGCAGGCTTTTATATTAAGGATAGAACTGACCTTGTGGATTTGTTTATCGGTGCTGAGGGTACGCTTGGAATTATCACCGAGGTGGAATTCAGAACAGAAAAATCGCCTGCTCATATATGGGGGCTGATTGCATTTTTTGAGGAAGTCAGAGGTCTGAAATATGCAGAGAGCCTCAGGAAGTCTTTCCCAAAGCAATGTCCTGAAAGGGGCGTAATTTCAATTGAGTATTTTGATAAGGGTTCCCTTAAGCTTTTAAAAACAAAGGGAATTAATCTTCCAAAGGAAGCCGAGGAAGCTGTTTTTTCTGAGATATTAGGCGAAAGCAGGGTCGAAGCTGTTGAGGTTATCAGAAAACTTGAGGCTGAAATCCTCAAGGCCGGAGGAAATCCTGATACAGCCTGGGCCGCAAGCAGCTCAAGAAGCTTTGCTTCGTTTAAGGAGCTTCGTCATAAGACACCCGAAGCGGTAAATGAAAGGGTAGCCGAAATGAAGCTGATTGAGCCGACTATTACTAAGCTTGGAAGCGATATGGCACTGCCAGAGGAGGCTTTTGCTGATGCGGTTAAAATGTATAAGCACGACCTTGAAGTTGCTGGTCTTGACTTTGTGATTTTCGGTCACATCGGAAACTGTCATTTGCACTGCAATATCATGGCTCGTAATGCAGATGAATATACAGCCGGCAAGGCGATCTTTTCTAAGTGGGCTGACTTTGTGGGTAAAAACGGAGGAAGCATTTCGGCTGAACACGGTGTAGGCAAGCTGAAGCGAGATTTTCTGTTAAAAATGTATGGAGAAACTGCGGTCGGTGAGATGCGAGAGCTAAAAAGAGCCTTTGACCCGAATAATCTGCTTGGCAGAGGAAATATTTTTGAGTAAATAATGAAAGAAAACTATTCCTTTAATAGCCCCGACAAATCCCTGTTTTGTAAAGCGCACCGTTTTTGGCATTTTTTCAGAACATGGGTTAGCGGTTCAAATATCCCCGCTTTACTAAATACCGATATTAATGTATAATTATTTGCGAAAATAAACTTCTATGAGAGAGAATTAGAAGCAGAAATAAGGAGAAAAAAATGTTAGCAAAAACCTACGATCCTAAACAATTTGAGGAACGAATTTATAACACCTGGGAGAAATCAGGAGCCTTCAGGGCGGAAAGAGATCCTGAAAAGAAGCCTTACACAATAGTAATGCCGCCGCCAAATATCACCGGCCAGCTTCACATGGGACACGCTCTTGACCAGACACTGCAGGATGTTCTCATCAGATGGAAGAGAATGCAGGGCTATTCTGCACTGTGGGTTCCAGGCACTGACCACGCTTCAATCGCAACAGAGGTCAAGGTGGTAGATAAAATCCGCAACGAAGAAGGCAAGTCCAAGGAAGAACTTGGAAGAGAAGAATTCTTGAAGAGAGCCTGGGACTGGAAAAAGGTCTTTGGCGGAAGAATTACAGAGCAGGTAAGAAAGCTCGGCAACTCCTGTGACTGGGAAAGAGAACGCTTCACCATGGACGATGGCTGCAACAAAGCGGTTACAAAGTTCTTTATCGACTTATATAATGATGGCCTTATCTACAGAGGAAACAGACTTATCAACTGGTGTCCAAGCTGCAAGACTACATTATCAGACGCAGAGGTAGAGCACGAAGACAAAAATGGAAAATATTGGTATGTAAGATATGATGCTGCTGACGGTGATGGAAGCATTACCATTGCAACCTCAAGACCTGAAACAATTTTTGCCGACTCGGCTATAGCGGTAAGTCCTGAGGACGAAAGATATGCTGGTAAAATCGGCAAAAAATACATTATTCCGACTACTGGAAGAGAAATCGAACTAATCACCGACCCATATCCTGACCCGACAAAGGGTACAGGTGCGGTAAAAATCACCCCGGCACATGACTTTAACGACTTTGAGGTTGGCGAAAGACATAACCTCGAAAGACTGTCCTGCATAGACTTTGACGGAAAGATGACAGAGCTTGCAGGCAAGTACAAGGGTCTTGACAGATACGACTGCAGAAAGCAGTTTGTAAAGGAATTAGAGGAAGCAGGTCACCTGGTAAAGACAGAGGACCTCACTATTCCGGTTGGCGGCTGCTACAGATGCAACACAGTAGTAGAGCCTATGCTTTCAGACCAGTGGTTTGTAAAGATGGAGCCTCTTGCAAAGAAGGCAATAGAAGTAGCAAAGAACGGACAGCTCGTACATGTTCCTGACAGATTTGAAAAAATCTACCTGCACTGGCTTGAAACAATTAAGGACTGGTGTATTTCGAGACAGCTTTGGTGGGGCCACAGAATCCCGGCATATTATTGTCAGGACTGCGGGGAGCTTATCGTAGCTGCAGACGCACCACATAAGTGTCCTAAGTGCGGAAGCACAAACATCAAGCAGGACGAAGATGTGCTCGATACCTGGTTCAGCTCGGGCCTCTGGCCGTATTCAACACTTGGATGGCCGGAAAAAACACCTGACCTCGAATATTTCTATCCGACAGATGTTTTAGTAACAGGCTACGACATCATCTTCTTCTGGGTAGTAAGAATGGTATTCTCAGCACTCTACTCTACGGGCGAGTCTCCATTCAAGTATGTCTATGTACATGGCCTTGTAAGAGATGCACAGGGCAGAAAGATGAGTAAGTCGCTCGGAAATGGAATTGATCCACTCGAAATGATAGACCAGTATGGTGCGGATGCTCTCAGATTTATGCTCATGACAGGCATAACACCGGGCAACGACATGCGTTTCCAGACAGAAAAAATTGAAAGCGCAAGAAACTTTGCCAACAAGCTTTGGAATGCTTCGAGATTTGTTCTCATGAATGTGGAAGACGCGAAGATGATCAGCGAAGCGGAAGCCTTTGCAAATCTCAGGGATGAGGATAAGTGGATTCTTTCAAGAATTAATGAAGTAGTAAAAGAATGCACAGATAACCTCGAAAAGTTTGAGCTTGCCTTTGCGGGTCAGAAAATATACGACTTCATCTGGAACGAATACTGCGACTGGTACATCGAAATTGTAAAGAGCAGACTCTATGGAGAAGACGGAAGCGACAGAAATACAGCTGTATTTGTACTTATAAGAGTGATGAGAGACATGCTCAAGCTCCTCCATCCGTTTATGCCGTTTATTACTGAAGAAATCTGGTCATTCTTACCGGGCTCGGATGCAGAAGGAATGCTCATAAAGGCAAGCTGGCCTGAATATGATGCTAAGCTCGACTATTCTGCTGCTGCTGCAAAGCTGAATTTGGTTATGGACTGCGTAAGAACTATCAGAAATATCAGAGCCGAAGCGGGTGCTCTTCCTTCAAGAAAGCTCACTGCGGTAATTGTATGTGATGATGAAGTAAAGACTATCCTCGGTTCTGATGAAAGATATATCAAAAATCTGGCAAATATTACAGAAATTTCCTTTGTTGCTGATAAGGCGGCAGCTCCGCAGGATGTAATGTCGGGTCTCGTAAAGGGAGCTGAGATACTCATTCCGCTGGACGACCTCCTTGATTATGCGGCAGAGCTTGAAAGACTTAAGAAGGAAAAGGAAAAGCTCATAAAGGAAGTTAAGAGACTTGAGGGCAAGCTTTCCAATGAAGGATTCCTCAAAAAGGCTCCTGAAAAGGTGGTTGAGGAGGAAAAGGGCAAGCTGGCGAACTATAATGACATGCTCAAGAAGACAGAAGAAAGACTTGCTCAGGTTGAAGCAAAGGTAAAATGAAGGATATAGAACTGCTTAACGAAAGTATTTCAAAAATAGGAAAGTTTCTGCGCTTTGGAAGTAAGCCGGGGCTCGAAAGAGTCTCGGAGCTTCTGAGGCGTTTGGGAAATCCTCAATTAAATCAACGGGTAATACACGTAGCAGGAACCAATGGAAAGGGTTCCGTGTGTCGCTGCGTGTATTCTGCTTTAATGGAAGCAGGGTACAAGCCGGGGCTGTTTGTTTCGCCGTATATTGAGGAGTTTACGGAAAGAATAGAATATTATGGGAAACATATTCCGGCCGAAGCCTTGAAAAGGAATACGGACAGGGTTATTGCTGTAGCAGAAACCATGATAGCCGACGGATTGGAATCACCGACAGAATTTGAAATTATCACAGCGGTTATGTTTTGTTATTATCAAGAGGTAAAGCCTGACGTTATTATCCTGGAGGTCGGACTCGGAGGGAGAGGAGACTCGACCAATGTTATTGTAAAACCGCTTGCGACCTGCATTACTTCTATTTCTTACGACCATATGAATGTGCTTGGCAATACTCTCGAGGAAATAGCTGCGGAAAAGGCCGGAATAATTAAAGATGGGGTTCCTGTTATATATGCTTCAAGAGATGAGGACGTTTGCAGGGTTATTGAAGAGGCTGCAAGGTCTCATAATGCTCCCGTATACAATGTTTTCGACTTTGAACTTGAGGTGGATAGCCGGTCAGGCAAGGGGAGTGGCAGCGAAAGCTTTTCTGCTGAAGTATTTGGCCGAAGGTATGGCGATATAGTAACGGGGATGCCGGGCAAGCACCAGATTTACAACTCTCTTTGTGCGATTGCGGTGCTTGACAGGGCAGGCTTCAATATTTCAGAGGAAATAATTAAGCGTGGAATTTCCAAGGCGAAGCAGCCGGGGAGAATAGAGGTTATTGATATTCAGGACTGTAATTCGACTGTGGTACTCGACGGCTCACACAATGAGGACAGTGTTAAGGCATTGAGCAGTTGGGCTTTGTCGAATTTTGAAAAGGAAGATAAAATCCTTGTTGTAACAGGAATTCTGGCAGATAAGGAAAGGGAGAAAATCGCTTCGCTGTTGGCTGAATTTGGCACGTCGTTCATAATTACAAGGCCGGATAATCCGAGAGCCTTAGACCCTGCAGAGTATTCTGCTGTGATAAAAAAATATGCGGGAAATGACAGTGTGGCTGCGATTGTTGAAAAACCAACAGAGGCTGCGGACTATGCTTTTAAATTGATAAATAATTCACAAAATCATGAATATAAAGGATTGATTTTTACCGGCTCTTTGTATATGATTAGCGAAGTGAGAAACTATTTATTAAAGTAGAAATAATGGGAATTTTGGGAGCGGCATTTTGCCGATGGAGGAAAAAATGGATTATGTAGTATTGTTTTATAACAGCCATTCCGGTGCGGGAACCTTTGGCAACTATCTTGACTTGGTAATAGGGGAATTTCAAAAGAAGGGCATGCTTATTTTGCCTTACAAAATTCCGTTTACTGCACAGCCTATGATAGACTTTCTTAACAGTCTTGATAAAGAGAGAGTAAAGAAAATTCTGATTTCCGGTGGTGATGGCTCAGTAGACCTTTGTATTAACGCGATTGTAGGTGCGGACTACGATGTTCCCATAGGCATTTTCCCGAGCGGAACTGCAAATGACCTTGGCTCATATCTCGGACTTCCTTCTTCAATAGAGGGTATGTTAGAGGTTGCACTTGGGGATAATACAATTCCTATGGATATAGGTAGAATTAATGACCAATATTATGCAAATGAGGCGGCGCTTGGCTGCATAGTTGAGGTTGCGCATAAGACTGACCAGAAAATAAAAAATTCGCTTGGTATGGTTGGTTATACTCACGATTGGAGAAGAAG
>DCGW01000093.1:0-231 GCA_002315335.1 Firmicutes bacterium UBA1768
CTTCCGGAAGAACTGATATGAGAACAATGATGACATCTGAAATAATTAAGCACAATTGCGACTGCTTCAGAGAACAGATGTCACGTTTCATAGAATTCGACGAAGGCAAGGCAATAATGGTTGACAACGCAGATTGGCTGCTCAAGCTCAACTATGTTGACTTTATCAGAGACGTAGGAGCTCATTTCTCTGTCAATAACATGCTCAGAGCAGAATGCTACAAGCAGAGAA
>DCGW01000093.1:268-12701 GCA_002315335.1 Firmicutes bacterium UBA1768
GCTACAAGCAGAGAATGGAAAAGGGGCTCAGCTTCTTAGAGTTTAACTATATGATAATGCAGTCCTACGACTTCCTGTACCTTCACGACAACTATGGGGTTAATTTGCAGTTTGGCGGAGACGACCAGTGGTCCAACATGCTTGGCGGAACCGAACTCATCAGAAGAAAAAGAGGAGACGATGCCTATGCAATGACTATCACTCTTCTAATGAACAGCGAAGGCAAGAAGATGGGTAAGACCGCAAAGGGAGCGGTATGGCTTGATCCTAAGAAAACCACACCTTACGAATTTTTCCAGTACTGGAGAAATGTGGATGATGCAGATGTAATAAAGTGCATGAAGCTGCTCACCTTTATTCCGCTCGAAGAAATCGAAGAAATGGCAAAGTGGGATGACAGCAGAATTAACGAAAAGAAGGAAATCTTAGCATACAGCCTTACCGGCCTGGTTCATGGCGAAGAAGAAGCAAAGAAAGCCTTAGAAACAGCTCGTTCATTGTTCGCGGGCAAAGGAAGCGATGAAAATATGCCGACTACAGAGCTTGATGCCGCTGAAATAGGAGAAGGAATAACAGTAATAGATCTTCTTGACAAGTGTGGTCTCATACCTTCAAAGTCAGAAGGAAGAAGACTTATCAACCAGGGCGGAGTATCAATCAACGGCGAAAAAGCAGCTTCGCATGAGCAGGTAGTTTCGCTTGCCGAGCTTAAAGAAGGCGTAAAGATAAAGAAGGGTAAGAAGGTTTATCACAGAGCTGTAGTAAAATAACAACTTTTGGCCGTAAAAGTCACCTCGGGCTTATGGGGGCTGACGGCAAAAAACTCTGTGCAGGGTATTGTGCAGAGGTCAAATAAACAAAATATAGTATGATTAACAGGATTTTAATAACAATAAACTTGCAGTAAGGTTTATCGTATGGTAGAATGATAACGTTAATCAGCCGGCGTGATGGAATTGGCAGACATGCGGGACTCAAAATCCCGTGGTGGCAACACCGTATCGGTTCGAGACCGATCGCCGGTACCATTTTTAAAATTAAGGAGTGAATACAATATGGGTTCATCAGCAATCACCTGGATTTCGTGTATCGCAATTTTACTTATCTTCTGGTTAATATTAATCAGACCACAGAGAAAAAAGGATAAGCAGATAGCTGAAATGCGTAAGGGCGTAAAAGCAGGCGACAAAATCGTTACAATTGGTGGTATTAAAGGCCGTGTCATCAAGGACAAGCAGGAAAGTCTTATTCTTGAAGTTGGCGACAGAGTCAGAATGGAAGTAATGAGATGGGCTGTTTCCGGAGTTATTGAAGAAGGAAGAGGCTCAATCAGAAATAATAAGAAGGCAGAAGAATCTGCAGCAATCGCAGCAGAACAGGCTCCTGAGGAAGCTCCTGCGGAAGAAGCTCCAGCTGAAGCAATTGAAGAAGCTGTGGAAGTTGAAGAAGTTGCAGAAATTGAAGCAGAAGAGGCAGCAGAAAAAACTGCCGAATAATCAGGGGTAATCAAAAATGTGGAAAAGAGTTGTATCAATAATACTGGTAATTATCGTTGCCTTAGGTCTTTATGTCAGTTTTAACGGCCTTAAAATAGGCGACCTTGAAATACCGAATGCTAAAGATAATGTAACACTGGGTCTTGATCTTGCGGGCGGTGCATATGCTGTCCTTGAAGCAAAGACCGATGCAACCGGTGACGAGCTCACAAAACTCATGGAACAGACACAGGCCGTAATCGAAAGCCGTGTTAACGAAATGGGTCTTTCAGAGCCTACAGTGACAACCGAGTCAGGCAACAGAATAAGAGTTGAGCTCCCGGGTGCTGAGGATGCTCAGAGTGCTATTGAGGCCATTGGTCAGACTGCTCAGTTAGAGTTCATTGACGCATGGGGTGAAGTAATTGTAACCGGTGCAGATGTAAAGGACGCAGTATTCGGCTATGACGGAAACAGCGTAAGCAATGAACCGGGAATATCCATAACCTTCAACTCAAAGGGTGCGGATGCGTTCTATGAAGCAACAAAGAAGGCTATGGCAAACAAAGGAACTACAGTAACAAGTAAGTTCGGCGAATATGACGGAAGCGTAATCTTCATCGTTCTCGATGACAAGATTCTCTCATATCCTTCAGTAAATCAGGAAATTGCGGGTGGGTCTGCCTTCGTTTCGGGAAGCTTTACTAAGGAAAGCGCTACACAGATGGCAGCCCTTATCAGAGGCGGTTCGCTCCCTGTAACCCTCGAAGAAGTAACAACTTCAATTGTTGGTGCGTCACTGGGTGCCGATTCGTTTGACAAGGCGCTCTTAGCTTGCTTGATTGGTATACTTCTCATCATAGTATTTATGATAGTGGTTTATAGACTGATGGGTGTTGCTGCCAGCATTGCATTACTCCTTTATTCTGTAATATATATTTGGATATTTGAAGTATTCGGAGCTGTAATCACTCTCCCAGGTATTTTTGGTATACTTCTTTCGATCGGTATGGCGGTCGACGCTAACGTAATTATCTTCGCAAGAATAAAAGAAGAAATTGCTTCTGGAAAGAGTGTAAGAGTTGCTGTAAAAGCAGGTTTCAGCCGTGCAACAGCTACAATCCTTGACTCCAATATCACAACCCTTATTGCGGGTATCGTGCTCTATCAGTTTGGTTCAGGAACAGTAAAGGGCTTCGCATTTACCCTCATGGTTGGTATAATTATCAGTATGCTTACAGCTATGCTGGTAACAAGACTTTTTGTAACTGTACTTGCTGAGTCAAAGACCTTAAGCAAGCTCAGCCTCTTCGGTGCTAAGGTTAAGACACCTGAAGAAATCAAAGAATTTGAAGAAAAAGAAATTCCTGTTGTTGATAAGAGGAAAATCTGGTACACAATATCACTGGTTATCATCATCGTTGGTCTTGTTTGCGGTGTTGTCAGAGGCTTCAACTATGGTATCGACTTCACAGGCGGTACTGTTATGCAGCTCGACCTCGGCAAAACAGAAGCTGACCTTGGACCTCTCGAAGACATAATGAAAGACTGCGGTTACGATGCAACAGTAGTTTATGCCGGTGAAAATAACGACCAGGCAATAATAAGAACCTCTGCTGCACTTGATAATACAGCAAGAGAACAGGTTCTCGAAAAGGTTTACGATGAATATAACATCGATAAGGATAGCCTGATGAGTGCGGAACAGTTTGGACCATCTGTAGGTAATGAAATCCAGCTGTCGGCTCTCAAGTCAGTAATAATTGCATGTATACTCATGCTCATCTATATTGCGTTCAGGTTCCAGATAAGATTTGGTATTGCTGCTATTCTGGCACTCTGTGTCGACGTACTCACGATGATTGCCTTCTATGGACTCTTCCATATCGAGGTAAACTCACCGTTCATCGCAGCTATACTTATTATCCTGGGTTACTCGATAAACAATACTATCGTAGTATTCGACAGAGTAAGAGAAAATATCAGGTTTAACAAGAGGACGAGACCTCGAGACCTTATTAACCTGAGTGTTAAGCAGACTCTTTCAAGAACAATATGTACTTCAATTACAACAATCTTAGCTGTTGTTGCTCTCCTGGTTCTTGGTACATCAGGACTCAGAAGCTATGTAATACCGGTTCTCCTCGGTCTCATAGCGGGTACATATTCATCAATCTTCGTATCAGGCTCAATCTGGTATGACATAAACAGATTATTTGATAAGAGAGCTGAGAATAAAAAAATAGCTGCAAAACAGGCAAGAAAAGCGGCTAAAGCAAAGAAATAAATAACAAAGATTATGGGCGGCCTCATGCCGCCCTTTTGTTAACATAAGTGACTGGCATATCATTTTATAAGGGAGGTGAGTCCTGTGAAGGAAGAATTCTTAAAATACGTTGAAGAAAGAAATTCTGATTTTGATTTATTCTTGCTTGAACGTGCCTTTGACCTTGCATATAAGGCCCATGAAGGACAGAAGAGACGGTCGGGCGAAGACTATATCATACACCCTATGGAGGTTGCGAAGATTCTTGTTGACCTTGACATGGATTCACAGACCGTTGCTGCGGCTCTTCTGCATGATGTTGTGGAAGATACAGATTACACCTATGATGACATGGTTTCTATTTTTGGTGAAGAAATCGCAGCTCTTGTAGATGGTGTAACTAAGCTGGGCAATATCAAGTTTCAGGATAAAGAACAAAAACAGGCGGAAAACCTCAGAAAGATGTTCCTTGCAATGACAAAGGACATCAGAGTTCTTATTATCAAGTTGGCTGACAGACTTCACAACATGAGGACTATCTACTTCATGAGTGATGAAAAAATGGTGGAAAAATGTCAGGAAACCTTGGATATTTATGCACCGCTCGCACACAGACTCGGAATATACAAGCTAAAGTTCGAGCTTGAAGACCTTGCACTCAAGGCTCTTGAACCGGAAACCTACTATTCTCTGGTAAGCGGTCTTCGCATGAAGAGGGAGTGGAAGCAGAACGACTACATAGAGTCTGTCATTAATGAAATGAAGCCTGCAATAGATGAACTGGGAATAAAATATGAGATTTATGGCAGATATAAGCACTATTACAGCATTTACAGAAAAATGCAGACCGGCAAGACCCTTGATGAGATTTTCGACCTTTCTGCAATAAGAGTTATAGTTGAGACTACAAGGGACTGTTATGCTGTATTAGGCGTTGTTCATACCCTATGGAAGCCTATCCCGGGTCGTTTTAAAGACTATATAGCTATGCCTAAGCCTAATATGTATCAATCTCTTCATACTACGCTGATGGGCAGCGGCGGAACACCTTTTGAGGTTCAGATCAGAACAAAGGAAATGCATCTGGTTGCGGAATATGGTATCGCAGCACATTGGAAATATAAAGAGGGAAATACCGAGGATAATGAAGAAGCGGAAAAGAAGCTTGCATGGCTCAGACAGACTATGGAGCTTCAAAATGACGTTGCTGATCCAAAGGAATTCATGGAGTCCCTCAAGGTGGATCTATTCTCAAATCAGGTATATGTATTTACCCCTGCAAGTCAGGTTATGGAGCTTCCTGCCGGGAGTACACCGCTGGACTTTGCATATAAAATCCATACGCAGGTAGGCAACAAGTGTACAGGAGCAAAGGTTAATAATAAAATAGTTCCGTTAGACTATGTATTGAAAAACGGCCAGAAGGTAGAAATTATTACAAGCCAGAACTCTAAGGGGCCGAGCACAGACTGGCTGAATATTGTTATCACCTCTCAGGCTAAGACTAAGATCAAGCAGTACTTCAGAAGGGAACGACGCGAGGAATACCTTGAAAAGGGCAGAGATGCTCTTGAAAAGGCTGTAAGGCGAAGGACTCACAATATTCAGGATATTTTAAGACCTCTTTGGCTTACACGAATATTCAGGTCATACAATTTTACCAGTCTCGATGAATTTTACATAGCTGTTGGCTACGGCGGAGTGCCGGCAACAAAGGTTGTAAACATGCTCTTCGATTTCTATAGAGAAGAGGAGGCCGAAGAAAACCTCAAAATTCAACAGGAAATGACGGCTGCCGAGTTTGCCGAAGGTCTGGAGACTACTCAGGAAAACAGAGCTTTCAAGAAGGATGCCTTGGGGGTAAGAGTTAAAGGCGTTGAGGGCCTGATGATACAGTTTGCAAAGTGCTGTACCCCTGTTCCGGGCGACGATATTATCGGCTATGTAACTAAGGGCAGAGGGATTTCTGTCCATCGCTCAGACTGCTCAAACATGATTTCTCTCTCAAACGATGAAAGGGAAAGACTTATTGAGGTTGAGTGGGACGAGGATGCTATGGAGCATAACAGCTACGAAGCAGACATCTGTGTTATTGCCGACGACAGAAAGGCTTTGATAGTTGATGTTTCGGCTGCTGTAAGCTCGCTGGACATGGACTTTAAGAACATGAACCTCAACGTTAATGAAGATAAAAAGGCCATTTTTGAATGTACTTTGGTAATAACACAAAAGGATCAGCTGGGTGCGGCTCTCAGAAAGCTGCGTTTGGTAGAAGGTGTAAGAGAAGCTTACAGGCGCATAAAGTGACATTGAAACACGTTTGATATACAAGGAGAAAAACTATGCTAATGATGAAACAGTTTTATACAGGACCTCTGTATGTGAATACATATCTGGTTTATGACAGTGAAACAAAAAAAGGCTTTATTATTGATCCGGGTGGAGCAGCACCGGCTTTGGACAGCTTTGTTGAGACGTCTAAAATCAAGCCTCAGTTTATTATTCTTACTCATGGTCATGGAGACCATATCGGTGGAGTTGATACATATAGAAAGAAGTATGAAATTCCGATGTATGCTCATTGGAAGGAAAAGGAAATGCTTGCTGAGCCTGAGTACAACGCATCAAAGATGATGTTTCCAGGCGGGATTTCCATCGCTGCAGACAAGTGGCTTAATGACAACGATGTTATAGACTTTGAAGGAAATCAGATAAAAATATATCACACACCGGGACATTCACCTGGAGGAATATCAATTCATGTAAACAACTGGCTTTTCTCGGGAGATACGCTTTTTGCAGGTTCCGTGGGCAGGACTGACTTCCCACTCTGCAGCACTCCGGATATGTTTGATGCAATAAGAAGCAGATTGTTTACGCTGCCACCCGAAACCGAGGTTTACCCGGGTCATGAGGGCGCGACGACAATAGACAGAGAGATTAAATACAACCCTTTCTTTTAGGAGATAATAATGTATAGGATTACAGTTATGAAGCCTGCTTCAGCATACGAAGTTGGCGAGCTGGTGAAGATGTTTCTCGAGAGAGAAATGTTTGAGATAATTGAAGAAGACTCGGAAGAAGCTCCGTCCTTAAATGTTGACAGGAGCTTTTCCCTTGCTATAGGAGAAGAAATCATTAATAAGTCTCCAAGGGACTTTGAATATAAGGGGCCGGTCGTAGAACCTGATGAGAAAAAGGTTTTTAAAAATCTGATTAAGAGAGGCATATATGATGCGCTCTCAAAGCAGACCGGAAAGCTTCTCCCGTGGGGAATACTGACGGGAGTCAAGCCGGTGAAGATAGTCAGGGAGCTTGCGGACAGAGGCTATGATGAGGCTTCGATAAAACAGTATATGATGGACTATTATCTTGTTTCCGAAGATAAAGCAGACCTGCTTATTGAGATACTCAGGGTGCAAACTGCTTCTTTAGAAGTATCTCGCGTTGCCGAAACGAATTGCAATAATAGTCCTCAAAAGCCTGAGCCTTTGGGTGTTTATCTCGGAATTCCCTTTTGCCCGAGCCGCTGCATTTATTGTTCCTTTACCTCAAATGTGGCTAAGGATGGGGAAATTGACAGGTATTTAAACAGCTTGTACAGGGAAATTGACTTTGCTGGCGGTTTGTTGAAGGAGAAAAACCTTAGTGTAGAAAGCTTTTATATTGGCGGAGGAACACCGACTACCCTCACAGAAGTACAACTTGACAAGCTTCTGTCAAGGATTTTTGACAGATTTGATTTTAACAGCCTGAAGGAGTTTACTGTAGAGGCAGGAAGACCTGATACCATTACTTTGGAAAAGCTCAGAGTCTTAAAACGCTATGGCATTGGCAGAATAAGTATTAATCCTCAGTCTATGAACAGCAATACTCTTGAGAAAATCGGCAGACTTCATACGCCTGAAGATATAGTGACCTGTTTTGAAATGGCGGACGCGGTTGGGATTGATGTAGTAAATACGGATCTTATAGCCGGACTGCCTGACGAAAGTCCTGACGACTTTGAAAGGACTCTTGAGGCGGTTATTAATCTGAAGCCGGAAAATATTACCGTTCACACTATTGCCCTGAAACGTGCATCAAGATTAAGAGAAGAGGACTCCTCCTACAACTATAAGGAGGTTGAAAGGCTGACTAAAATGGTTGAGCTGTCATCGGCTGCAATGAAAGCTAACGGGTACAGGCCGTATTATCTTTACAGACAGAAATATATGGCTGGCAACTTTGAAAATGTCGGTTATGCCAAGCCTGGCACTGAATGTATTTTTAACATCAGAACCATGGAGGAAAAACAATCGATGCTTGCGCTTGGGGCTGGGGGAATAAGCAAGAGATTTTTCCCGGAGGAAAATCGTATTGAGAGGGCTGCCAATGTTTCCAACTACGAAATATATATTGACAGGCTTGATGAAATGCTTGAAAGGAAAAGAGCACTGTTTTTATAAAATAATCACCAAACCAATGGGGTTCAGGCCTTTTTTGGACATCCTGAGCAGGGTGAAAACCAGGTGTTTTTCTGAAAAAACAAAAATAGTACCTTTGTAGAGTTATATTTTGAGAACAAAGTTCTGACAATATATAGTAGTTGTAATCTAAAAGACATACAATAAGAGGTGCTTTTGCTTGACATTGAATATATTTTTTTGTAATATGTTTCTGTAGAGTTACAATTTTATTTGAGAAGGTAATAACATGATAGAAACAATTATAAAGAGAGACGGACGAGAGGTTCCATTTGAACTGGACAAGATAACCGAAGCGATTTTTAAGGCTGCACAGGCTACCGGAGGAAGAGATCGCGCAATGGCTGAAAAGCTGGCAACTCAGGTAATAGACTATATTGAAAACGAACTTAATGAATCAAAGCCAAGCGTTGAGTTTATTCAGGATGCTGTTGAAAAAACTCTTATCGAAACAGGCCATGCAAGAACGGCAAAAGAATTTATTCTTTATCGTTCGGTAAGGTCAAGAAAGAGAGAGATGAATACAAGCCTCATGAAGACTCTTGAGGAGCTCACCTTCAAGGACGCCAAGGATAACGACGTTAAAAGAGAAAATGCAAATATTGACGGCGATACCGCAATGGGCACAATGCTTAAATACGGCTCGGAAAGTGCAAAGCAGTTCTACAATATGTACATCATCGATCCAAAGGTGAGCGAGGCTCATGTTAATGGCGATATTCATATTCACGATATGGACTTCTATACACTTACCACTACCTGCTGTCAGATAGATCTGAAAAAGCTGTTTTCGGGTGGCTTTTCTACAGGCCATGGTTTCCTGAGAGAGCCAAATTCTATCGCAAGCTATTCTGCTCTTGCCTGCATAGCAATACAGTCTAATCAGAACGACCAGCACGGCGGCCAGTCTATTCCTAACTTTGATGTGGCAATGGCTGGCGGTGTCAAAAAGAGCTATGCTACACTTTTCAAATCAAATCTCGAAAAGTGTTTTGAAATAATGTGTGACATGACAGAGGCAAAGCCTAAGGCTGAGGAAGTAATGTCTGTTTTCAAAGACAAGTATGACTATGTGCCTGGCCTTGCCGATGGAGATAAGGAAGAAGAAATTCAGAAGACTGTTATCGGAAGTATCGTAAACGATGAAAAAATTACCGATAAAATAGTCGACTTTGTAGGAAGAACAGCGACAAAAGAGGTTGACAGACAGACCTATCAGGCTATGGAAGCTCTTATTCATAACCTCAACACAATGCACTCGAGAGCGGGCGCACAGATTCCGTTTTCTTCAATAAACTATGGTTTAGATACAAGTCCGGAAGGCAGGATGGTAATTAAGAACCTTCTCCTTGCAACAGAGAGCGGCCTCGGCAATGGCGAAACACCGATTTTCCCTATACAGATATTCAAGGTAAAGGAAGGAATAAACTACAACGAAGGCGAGCCAAACTACGACCTCTTCAGACTGAGTCTGAGAGTTTCGGCTGAAAGACTTTTCCCGAATTATTCCTTTATAGATGCTCCATATAACCTTCAGTATTATAAAGAAGGGCATCCTGAAACAGAGGTTGCATATATGGGCTGCAGAACAAGAGTAATTGGTAATAACTACGACACTTCAAGACAGATAGTAACAGGCAGAGGGAACCTGAGCTTTACCTCAATCAATCTGCCAAGAATAGCTATCAATGCTCATGGAAACATTGAACTCTTCTTTGACGACCTTGACAGAAAGATAGACCTTTGTATCAAGCAGCTCAACGAAAGATTTAAAATCCAGTGCGGTAAAAAAGTTAAGAACTTCCCGTTCCTTATGGGACAGGGGATATGGATAGACTCCGACAATCTTTCTCCTGAGGATAGTGTTGCGGAGGTGCTGAAGCACGGAACTCTTTCGATTGGCTTCATTGGTCTGGCAGAGTGTCTTACAGCTTTAATCGGCAAGCACCACGGCGAGTCCGAGGAAGCACAGAACCTCGGTCTTGAAATAATCGGCTACATGAGAAAGCGTGTTGATGAGGAAAGCGCAAAAACAGGGCTCAACTATACACTGCTTGCAACACCGGCTGAAGGTCTTTCGGGAAGATTTGTAAGGATAGACAAGAAGAAGTTCGGAGTAATGCCGGGAATAACAGATAAGGACTATTACACAAACTCCTTCCATGTTCCTGTTAAATACAACATCAATGCCTTTGACAAGATTAAGCTTGAAGCTCCGTACCATGCTCTTACAAATGCGGGCCATATAACTTATGTTGAACTCGACGGAAATCCATTGAACAACCTCGATGCTTTTGAGCAGGTAGTAAGATGCATGAAAGAAGCCGGAATAGGGTACGGTTCGATAAATCATCCGGTAGACAGAGACCCGATTTGCGGATATAATGGAATCATCGATGACGTTTGCCCGTTCTGCGGAAGACGTGAACATGAAGCGCCTAAATTTGAGAGAATCAGGCGAATTACCGGATACCTTGTTGGCGATATGACAAAGTGGAATGATGCCAAGTCATCAGAAGAGTCTGACAGGGTTAAGCATGAAATTATGGAGGAAATTGATGAGTAAAATCAGAGTTGCGATAGTCTTTGGCGGCTATTCCAGCGAATATAAAGTCTCTCTGAAGTCAGCTCATAATGTTATTGAAAATCTTGATAAGGATAAATATGAGCCTTACTTTATAGGAATCACCGAAAACGGAAAGTGGTTCAGATACTTTGGGGACATTGACAAAATAAAATCAGATGAGTGGCAGGGCGAAAGCTGCAAGCCGGTAGTGCTTTCTCCGGACAGGAAGGGCGGAGGCTTTATGCAGTTTGAGCATGATGGTGAGTTTACCCACTTAGGAGTGGACGTGATTTTTCCTGTAATCCACGGGAGAACAGGAGAAGACGGAGCTCTGCAGGGACTGTTTGAGCTCTCCGGAATTCCATATGTTGGCTGCGGAATACTGGCCTCTGCTATTGGCATGGACAAGGATCTTTGTCACCGAACAGTTTCAACCATTGGCGTTAAAACTACTCCTTATGTTGTGGCAGACGGGAAAGAAAATCCGAAAACAATAATGGAAAGGGCGGCAAAGCTCAAATATCCACTCTTTATTAAGCCTGCCTGTGCTGGCTCCTCGATAGGAGTAAGCGAGGTTAAGGACGAAAGCGAATTTGCTGCGGCCATTGAGCTTGCGGCAAAATACGGAGAAAAGATAAAGATAGAAGAGAAGGTAGTTGGTATTGAATGTGGATGTTCCATCATGGGTACCGGAGACAATATCAAAATCGGCGAGGTCGATGAGATAGTTTTAGAGTACGGCTTCCTAAACACCCACCTTCAGGCAAATCCTGAAAAGGGTTCGGTTAACTCCAGTCTCAGAATTCCGGCTTCCTTCCCACCTGAAGTAAGACAGAAAATCAAGGAAACAGGTGCAGCAATATATAAGGTTATGGAGTGCAGAGGTCTTGCAAGAATAGACATGTTCCTGACAGAGGGCAACGAGATTTACCTCAACGAGGTCAATACCCTGCCGGGATTTACTACCTACAGCAGATTTCCTCTCATGATGGAGGGCGCGGGTATTCCAATCAAAGAACAGCTTGATTTTCTTATTCAAGATGCACTGACAAGATAAAATGAACAGAATATTAAGAGTAAGCGGCATTATCCGGGAGTCCATTGTGGACGGCCCGGGTATGCGTTTTGTTGTTTTTGCGCAGGGTTGTCCTCACAGGTGTGAGGGCTGTCATAACCCGCAAACCCACGATTTTGACGGCGGGAATGATATTACTATCGACCGTCTTTTAGAAGAAATAGATAAGGATCCTATGCTTCAGGGAGTCACCTTTAGCGGAGGAGAACCCTTCTGTCAGGCGGAAGTACTTTCCGTTCTTGCTGACGAAATTTTGAAGCGTGGGCTTAACCTAATATCATACACAGGCTGGACCTTTGAGCAGCTTGTAGAAAAGTCGAAAAATGAACCTGCTGTTATGGACTTGCTGAAAAAATGCAGCCTGATAATAGACGGCAGATTTGAAATAGAAAAAAAGACCTTGTCGCTGATTTTCAGAGGCAGCACCAATCAGAGGCTGATTGATGTAAAAAAATCGCTGGAAAAGGGCGAGGCAGTTGAATTTGAAACAGATAGCGGTGATTTTGTATCGCTCTAAAGCTATAGCAATTCGGAGGTTTCAGCTATGATAAAGAACATTACAATTTTCGGACCGGGAATGATGGG
>DCGW01000093.1:12737-13407 GCA_002315335.1 Firmicutes bacterium UBA1768
GAATAGGCATTCAGTTTGCGCAAAAGGGCTGCAGCGTTATTCTTCGGGCAAGAGAAAAGTTTGAAGAGGATTATGCGGTTGAAAATATTGATAGAAATATAAAAGACATGATTGAAAATCAGTGTATGACTGTTGAAGAAGGCGAGCTGGTAAAAAAGAACATTAAGATTGTCTATGATATGGAAGAGGCAGTCAAGGATGCGGAGCTGATTTTTGAATGTGTTATAGAAAACATGGAAATAAAGCAGGAGCTGTTTAAAGCTCTTGATGAAATTTGTCCGGAAAACGTTATTCTTGCCACAAACACTTCGGTAATGAGCATCACTGAAATTGCATCAAAGTCTGTCCACAGACACAGAATAGTCGGTACGCACTTCTGGAATCCTGCATTCCTTATTCCTCTTGTTGAGATAATCAGAACAGAAGACACTTCGGATCTGGTTGTAGATACGGTTTATGACTTCCTCAAGTGGGCAGGCAAGAGACCTGTAAAGGTTAACAAGGATGTACCAGGCTTTATCGGAAACAGACTCCAGCATGCTCTTTTAAGAGAAGCCCTTTACATAGTTGAAAACGGAATAGCCGATGCGGCAACAGTTGACGAAGCGGTGAAATATGGCTTTGGCATGAGAACTCCGGTGTTAGGACCTATGGAGCACGCAGATATGGT
>DCGW01000068.1 GCA_002315335.1 Firmicutes bacterium UBA1768
CGGGCAGTTCTGCGGATTTAGCCCAGACTATAGAGAATCTTCCTCTTCTATCAATAGTAATAAAAATAAAAAAATTACCATTCTCAAGGTCATAGGGTTAATTCTTCTGGTAGCTGTAATATCTATGCTGAGCTGTTTTGCGCTTCTGAAAATTACAGGTCTGGGCGAAAGCGCGTTCAAGGTTGAGCAGCAAAGCTCCGATTCGGTTAACACCTCAGTAGATATTGCGGGAACCGATGTATTGACAACTCCACAAATAGTCAAGTCGGTAATTCCGACAGTAGTGGAAGTAAATGTAACAAATTATCAAGGTAGTGGTTCGGGCTCCGGAATAGTTTTTTCGGAGGACGGCTACATTGTTACCAACCAGCATGTAGTGGATGGAGCACAGTCGATTTCTATTAAAATGAGCGATGGCAAGGAATACGAAGCAAGTCTTGTGGGTCAGGACGAGCAGACAGACCTTGCGGTAGTAAAAGTAAATGCAAAAGGGTTAAAAGCTGCTACTATAGGAAGCTCTGGAGATCTGGCGCAGGGAGAAACCGTCCTTGTAATAGGAAACCCCCTCGGTGAAACTCTCTCAGGCTCCGTATCACAGGGCATAATATCCGCTTTGGGAAGAGAGATAGAAATTGAAGGTCGCACCATGCACTACATACAAACTGACGCAGCCATAAATCCGGGCAATTCCGGAGGGGCAATGGTAAATTTGTCAGGTCAGGTAGTAGGAATAGCGTCGGCGAAAATAAGCTCTTCGATGACTGAAGGACTGGGCTTTGCAATACCGATTGACGAAGCTGTGCCTGTTATAGAGTCACTCATAAATCAGGGTTATGTTTCGGGAAGACCGTTGATAGGCATATCCGGAGAAGATGTAACAGCACAGATTTCAATGATATATAACATTCCGCAGGGAGTCTATGTCAGATACGTAGATCCGAACTCCGGAGCAAGCAAGGCTGGCATTCAGCAGGGAGATGTAATCGTTGCCGCTGACGGAAATGAAATCACCTCCATGGATGAACTGAATTCAGCCAGAGACAAGCATAAGGCGGGCGAAACAATTGAGCTCACCGTATACAGAAACGGACAGTCTAAAACTTTAAAGATAGTTCTTGGAGAGCAGACTGTCTCAGAACCATAGCAAATAATCTCTTTCTTATAAAATATAATTGACGTAAAAAGCCGTTGACCGACTTTTCCCGTAGGTCGCGGTTTTTTATTGTACAAACCTTATGAAAACCGGCCGCTCACACCTGCTTCGGACCGATTGTAAAAACCTGAAGCTGCCGCATACATAGAAACAAAAGACCTGCAATACATAGCAAATAAAAAGCCTGCACTTCGTTTTGAACTGCAGGCTTGAATACTTTTGACCTAACAAAATTCCCTTATAGCCACCGGCCGACGAAAGGCAGTCGCTATGCGCGGAAGATATTGTGAATTATTTAACAGACTCAATGTTGTAAGGTGTTGTCTGGTACACAAAGTAATTGAGCCAGTTGGAATAAATGAGATTTCCGTGGGCTCTCCAAAGAACAATAGGGTCCTTTGAAGGGTCATCGTCAGGATAATAATGCATCGGTATGTTGATTGGCTTACCCTCAGAAACATCTCTGTCGTACTCCTTCTTCAGGGTAAACGGATCGTATTCTCCGTGGCCGAGTATGAAAAACTCCTTGCCATCCATATATTCGAGAATAGTAACACCTGCATAGTCCGAAGAAGCAATAATCTTCATGTGCTTGATATTTTCAACATCTTCTCGGTTGATGGTGGTATGCCTCGAGTGAGGGAAGTAGAAAACATCATCGCAGCCTCTCATGAGAAGATGGTTCTGAACCTCCTGCTTATGAGGAAAAACTCCGAACAGCTTCTGGGGAAGAGGTATTTTTGGCACGCCATAATGGTAGTAAAGTGCAGCCTGAGCTCCCCAGCATACATGCATTGTGGAATGAACATGGGTTTTGGTCCATTCAAATATTTCGCATATTTCAGGCCAGTATTCAACATCCTCAAAGGCGAGGTGCTCTATTGGAGCGCCAGTAATAATCATGCCGTCATATTTCTTATCCTTAACCTCATCAAAAGTCTTATAGAAGGAAAGCATATGCTTTTCAGGAGTGTGCTTTGGCAGGTAAGAACCGGTCTGAAGCAGCTCCAGATCTATCTGCAGGGGAGTATTCCCAAGAACCCTGCTGAACTGAGTTTCCGTATCTATTTTTGTTGGCATAAGGTTTAACATCAGAATTTTGAGCGGTCTGATGTCCTGTTTTATGGCTCTTGTCTCAGTCATTACGAAAATATTTTCGTTTGTGAGGGTATTAAAGGCAGGTAAGTCATAAGGGATTTTAATCGGCATTTACTCTTCCTTCTTTCTATCAGTTTGGTTGAAGCTTAAATCTGTGCAATTGCCTGGTCGAGGTCCTCAATAAGGTCATCGGCATTTTCGAGACCGCAGCTGTATCTGACGAGGTCAGGACCAACGCCTGCAGCTAACAGCTCTTCGTCGTTCATCTGTCTGTGTGTTGCGTTTGCAGGGTGGAGACAGCAGGTTCTTGCGTCTGCCACATGAGTTTCGATAGCAGCTAACTTTAATGACTTCATCATCTTTTCTGCTGCAGCTCTGCCGCCCTCAACACCGAAGCTGATTACGCCGCAGGTTCCTTCAGGCATGTATTTCTTTGCTAATTCGTAGTATTTGTTGCCTTCAAGACCTGGATAGTTTACCCATGCAACCTTTGGATTTGCTTCGAGGTATTTTGCTACTGCCATTGCGTTTTCGCAGTGTCTCTTCATTCTTACGTGAAGGCTTTCGAGTCCGAGGTTGAGATAGTAAGCGTTCTGTGGAGCCTGGATTGAGCCGAAGTCTCTCATGAGCTGTGCTGTTGCCTTTGTGATGAAAGCCCCAGCGTTTCCGAATTTTTCGGCATAGGTGATTCCGTGATAGCTGTCATCCGGAGTACAGAGGCCAGGGAACTTGTCCTTATATTTCATCCAGTCAAAGTTTCCGCTGTCTACGATGCAGCCGCCAACTCCCGAGCCGTGACCGTCCATGTACTTGGTTGTTGAGTGTGTTACTATGTCTGCACCCCATTCAAAAGGTCTGCAGAAAATAGGTGTAGGGAAGGTGTTGTCTACGATGAAAGGCACGCCGTGTGCGTGTGCAGCATTGGCGAATTTTTCAAAGTCGAGAACGACAAGAGCAGGATTTGCAATACTTTCACCGAATACGGCCTTAGTGTTTGGCTTGAAGGCTGCTTCGAGCTCTTCAGGTGTACAGTCAGGTGAAACGAAAGTGAAATCGATGCCCATGCGCTTCATTGTAACCGCAAAAAGGTTGTAGGTTCCGCCATAAAGTGTAGATGAAGCCACAACGTGGTCTCCGCAGCTTGCAACGTTGAATACGCTGAAGAAAGAAGCAGCCTGTCCAGATGATGTAAGCATAGCTGCTGTACCGCCTTCAAGACCGCAGATTTTTGCTGCAACCATATCGTTGGTAGGGTTTTGTAGTCTTGTGTAGAAATAACCTTCAGCTTCCAGATCGAAGAGCTTACCCATGTCTTCGCTTGTGTTGTACTTAAAGGTTGTGCTCTGGATGATAGGAATCTGTCTTGGCTCCCCGTTGCCAGGTGTGTAGCCGCCCTGAACACATTTCGTTTCAATTCTCTGTTTACTCATAACTTCTCCTCTCAAAAAAACCCGCCTCAATGAGGCGGGAAAAATTATCGTGTCTGATTAATCAAAGCATTGCTGCTTTATTAGCAGTACGTTTTGGACCGAAAAATCAGAGGGACTTAGCTTATTCAGCGTCTTCCTTCTTAGCATCAGCCTTTGAGTCAGCCTTTTCCGGGGCATCGTCAGTTCCCTCGGTGTCATCTGCTGTTGTTTCAAGCTTGTCCACTATCTTTGCATTATCAAGAATGAAGTCAAGGAATTTTTCGGCATATAATGAAAGCAGAATATCTTCCTTTGTGTACTCTTCTTCAAATGCTTCAACTGACTCGAAGCCGTATTCGTCAGCGTATGCCTGAACCTGTTCTTTATACTCAGAATCTGATACTTCAATGCCTTCTGCTCTGCAGATTGCAAGCATAATCATTTGCTGAGCGATAACCTGTTCTGCCTGAGTCTGAATCTGCTCCTGGAGTGTCTCGTTGTCTGTTCCCGCCATTTCAAGGAAGCCATCGAGATCTGTTCCGTACTGAGCAGCATACTGCTCGTAATATTCTAACATTTTCTGCTTATAGGATTCAAGCTCTTTTTCAGGATAACCGATTATTTCTGTATTATCAATGATGGTCTGGAAGCATGCATACTGCATTTCCTGCTGAGCAGCATCCTTGCTTTCCTGCTCAAGCTGCTTTTTAATGTACTTTTCGTATTCAGCAACTGTTTTGCAGTCTGTACCGCTCTTTTCCTTTACAAACTCGTCTGTAAGGTCAGGAACAAAGCTTCTTGAAACTGAGTTGATGGTAACCTCGAATACAACGTCCTTGCCATTTACTGCCTCATCGCCGTAATCTTCAGGGAAGGTGAGGTTAAGTGTAACCTTATCGCCTTTTTTGTGTCCGATAAGTCCGTCTTCAAAGCCCTCTATCTGGCTGCCGCTGCCGATGATAACGTCGTAGTCTTCGCTGCAGCAATTATCGACTACTTTACCGTCAATTGTACCCGTGAAGGTAGTGTTAACTGTATCACCGTCTTCTACTTTTGTATCTACTTCCTTGAGCTCCTGATTGGCTTCTAAGGTCGCCTGGATTTCTGCTGTTACAGAATCGTCTGTAACTGCTTCAGGAGTAACTTTTTCTACCTCAATGCCTTTGTAGTCACCGAGCTTTACATATTTTGACAGATCGTAGTCATAGAGCTGGACTGAGCTTGCACCGCAGGCTGTCATCATGAAAACGACCGCAAAAACAAGAATTAATGAAATTGATTTTTTAAACATGTCTGTTTCCTTTCAATATAAATTTTCTAACTTATTACTTATACCACAAAAGCAAGAGTTTTTAAAGAGGAAAAGAGGAAGTTCACAAAAGTTTAACAGATTTTTTGCATGATGTTTGATAGAAATATAGACCACGTAGCTTGCCCGATTATTAGTCGGGATATTGATGGTTTTTTTCTTAATACGAACTTAATAACGGCAGCAATTGATTTTAGCTTACATTTTCTGCTATAATTCATGGATATGATAATTGTCGGAGGAAATGATGGGTAATTTATCTGGAAATATTTCTAAAATAGTAACAGGCAAGCTCTTTACATTTGTGGCGTTCATGCTTTTGCAGATCGGCATTATTTTGTGGGGAATCATTTTTATCTCAAATAAGGTAGTTTTTGTCGAAATTATACTCAGAATTATCAGCATTATCGTTGCACTCTACATTATTAATAAGCCGGAAAATCCTTCATATAAGCTGGCGTGGATAATTCCTCTGCTGCTGTTTCCGGCACTGGGCTGCCTGATGTATCTGTGCATAGGCAAAAGACGCTTCAGCAGAAAGCAAAAAATACATAACCTGAAGGTTATGAGAGAGACAGCTCCGCACCTTGTTCAGGATGAGGAAATAATAGATGAAATCAGGAAAATGAGCCCGAGGGTTTCGAGTCAGGTGCATTACCTGGGAACTCCGCAGAAGGGAGTGGGCTCTGATGCGGGGATGCCAACACCGAAGTTTCCGATATACAAAAGAACCACAACCGAATTTCTTAGCCCGGGAAACCGCTTTTTTGTGGGTCTGGTAGATGCCTTGGAGAGTGCAAGAGCATTCATTTTTCTCGAGTATTTTATTATTGAAGAGGGTGAGCTGTGGAATACAATTCACGATATCCTCAAGAGAAAGGTAAAGGAAGGCGTCGAGGTAAGGGTAATCTATGACGATATCGGCTGCATTAAACGGCTCCCTCCACACTACGATAAAAAGCTGACAGAAGAGGGTATTAAGTGCAGAGTCTTTAATCCGTTTGGCATTAACCTGACAAAAATCCCATACATGAACAACAGAGACCACAGGAAGATAGCAGTAATTGACGGCTATGTGGGCTTTACCGGAGGCGTAAATTTAGCGGACGAATACATTAACGTGACGCACCCCTTTGGAGAGTGGATGGATGCGGCGCTTAAGCTGAAGGGAGAGGCAGTGTGGTCGCTGACCATAATGTTCCTGCAAATGTGGAACCAGTGCGGAGAGTATGAACACTTCGTATACAGAAGATATTCGCCAAATATTCTTGGCGCGTCTGCATTATTTGACGACGGCTATGTTATGCCGTACTGCGATAATCCGCTGGATACAGAGGTACAGGCGGAAATGGTTTATCTGAATATGATAAACAAGGCGGATAACTACATATATATAAGCACACCATATCTTATTATCGATAATGAAATGGCTACAGCCCTGTCGCTTGCTGCGAAAAACGGTGTAGACGTGAGAATTGTTCTGCCGCACAAGTATGACAAGTGGTATGTACATATTTGTTCTCAGGCAAACTATCAGGACCTTATCAGAGCGGGTGTCAAGGTCTATGAGTTTAAGCCGGGGTTTATACACTCCAAGACCTTTGTCTGCGATGACGAGGTGGCAACAGTGGGAACCGTCAATCTTGACTACCGAAGCCTATATCTTCACTATGAGTGCGGAGTATTCATGTACAAGTCAAGGGCCGTGATTGAGTGCAAGGAGGATTATCTGAACCTGTTAAAACGCTGCAAGCTGATAACGGAAAGAGACTGCACAAATGTTAATTTCTTCAAGAGGATACTAAGAGGCTGCCTTAAGGTATTTGCGCCATTGATGTAAATAGCCTGTGCGGTTGATTGTCAAAAAATATACAAACCCCATTGTGAAGGGCTTGATTTCAGCCTTTGCACGATGGGGTTTTGTTTTGCTATGAACGCGTTAAGCTCAATATCAGTCAGCGCTTACTTCTGCAGCAGTTTCTTCTGCAGGTGCGGCTGCTTTAGCAACCTCAACAGCCTCAGCAGGAGCTTCGTTCTTAAGAAGGTCTCTGATTTCTGAGAGAAGCTGGATGTCAGCAGGTGTTTCTGCAGGTTCTTCAGCAGGAGCCTCTTCCTTCTTGTGTCTTGCCTTCTGGAAGGCCTTGATTACGATGAATATGCTCAGTGCAATGATGAAGAAGTTGATGACTGCCTGAATAAAGGAACCATACATGATGGCTACTTCCGGCTGAATTATGCTTCCACCGTTTACGATTGCAGGTGAAATAACCCATTTAAGGTCAGTAATGTTAATTCCGGCTGTAAGGAAGCCGAAGAAAGGCATGATAAGGTCGTCAACAAGAGAAGAAACGATGGAGCCGAACGCAGCGCCGATTACAATGCCGACGGCCATATCAACCACGTTGCCTTTAAAGGCGAATTCTGCGAATTCTTCTTTAAATTTTTTCATTTGATATGTCCTCCATTTATAAAATTATAAAATTAAATCGGGAAGCTTTGGCTTCCCGATTATGATTGGAGCGGAAGACGAGATTCGAACTCGCGACCCTCGCCTTGGCAAGGCGATGCTCTACCCCTGAGCCACTTCCGCAAATCAATAGCTTATTATTAAAATGGTGGAGGGAGGTGGATTCGAACCACCGAAAGCTCAGCTAACGGATTTACAGTCCGTCCCCTTTGGCCGCTCGGGAATCC
>DCGW01000057.1 GCA_002315335.1 Firmicutes bacterium UBA1768
CAGAGTACCAATATCAATATAAATGTAAAACGCATTAGGGTTTTTAAGGTAACCAAATTCACGCATAAACTTTCCGCTGTAACCAATAAAATACTTGTCGTTAACAAACTCACCTGCATCAATCAGTCTTAATTCATTAATATCTGTTTTTCTCATACGTAAACTCCTATTCTTTCTTTGAATCGTTGTTTCTTAATTACAGTTTTTGTGTATATCAATTCTATTATGGAATCTGTATGGGATGCAAGACGCTTTTTGAAATACTATTTCTTATTTACAAAATTAAAACTCCGGGAAGCCGGAGTTTTGGGGGTTAATGGCGTTAGAATTATACTAGTGTAATAATTCTTTAATAAATCCGATTAATGTATAACCGTATTTATTAAATGAATACGCGAAAGATTCAAAATCAAACATAAATTCAAAATCATGATCTTCTTTATCATAAGTAAAATCAAGCAAGTAACCATCGTAACTAAACTCGGTATCGTTATTTACAAACCCACCAGCTTCAACTAATCTCAATTCAGCACTATCAATTTTTCTCATAATTATCTCCTTTCTTTTGCAATCATAGTATTGCGATTGCAAGTCTGCGTAAATCTACACACGCTTTTCTTTTACAAACCCATTCTATTACAAAATCGGGGGGGGTATGCAAGTACTTTTTTATTACATTCTTCCGTTTTTTATACTGGAAAAAATGTGAGTTTTCTTATATAATAAATTGTCATGGATAAATCTTCTTTCCGTGATAGATTGATCAGGGGTATGAATTATGATAAAGCAATTGGCTTTGGTATTTTTGATGTCCATGGTTCCTGTGTTGGAGCTCAGAGCATCAATACCTATGGGATTAGCGATGGACCTGCCTGCTGTTCAGGTATGGTTTGTGAGCATGATAGGAAATATGCTTCCAGTACCATTTATTATGGTCTTTGTTCGTCGCATATTAGAGTGGATGAAAAACAAAGAAGGCTGGCTTGGGAAAATAGAATCTTTTCTTGAAGAAAAAGCAGCAAAGGGTGCCTCAAAGTTTTATAGCTATACGATGTTTGGCCTATTCATCTTTGTCGCAATACCTTTACCGGGAACCGGAGCATGGACAGGAGCTCTTGTAGCGGCAATGTTAAACCTTCGTATAAAGAACTCCGTTTTAACAATATTTGCCGGAGTGTTGGCAGCATCACTGATTGTGCTTTGTATTTCTGCGGGCGTTTTTGCTGGAGTTTCAGCTATTTTATAATATTATTTTCAGGTGTAAAAAGTATGGAATATATTAGTGAAGCAGAAGGCCGAAGCCTTATCTGCGAAATAGGGCGCCGTATGTATGGCCGTGGTTTTGTGGCAGCAAACGACGGAAATATCTCGGTGTTAATAGGAAAAAATGAAGTGCTCTGCACCCCAACAGGCGTTTCCAAGGGCTTCATGTCCGGGGAAGACCTGATAGTTATAGACAGGACTGGAAACAAATTAAGGGGAAAAGGAGAACCGTCCTCAGAGATGAAGCTCCATCTTAAGATTTATGAGTTAAATGAGACTGCTAAGGCTGTGGTACATGCACATCCAGTAAATGCAACAGCACTGTCTGTTGCGGGGCTTTCACTGGAAAAGCCTATTCTTACTGAATCTGTTGTTAGTGTAGGACCTGTTCCGTTGGCTCCTTATGCAACTGCAGGAACGGACGAGGTGCCAGAGGCGGCAGCACCGTATTGTAAGGATTATAAAGCATTACTTCTTGCAAACCACGGAGCGGTGACCTGGGATGCGGACCTGATGAAGGCATGGTACAGAATGGAAAGCCTCGAGCAGTCTGCAGAGATTTTTATTAAAGCCGAGTTCGTTATAGGTAAGGTGAACTATCTTGACGATGAAAAGGTAAGAAAGCTGAAAGAACGATATGAATAGTTTTTTTGATTATAAAACCGTCGAACTGACGGAGAAAAATGGGCTGCCGGCCCTGAAGATTTTGGACCAGACTTTGCTGCCCAACAAAGTTGAATATCTTGAGCTTAACACGCCGGAGTCAATATTTGATGCGATATATAAGCTGAGGGTCAGAGGAGCTCCTGCAATTGGCGTTGCTGCAGGCTATGCGGTTTATGTTCTAACTGCAATTGAGGCTGACAGGCTGGAAAAGGAAACCGGTGCGGAAACCTCTCCGGAGCTGATGACCTTTCTTGATGAAACTGCGGACTATCTTATTAGTGCGAGACCTACAGCTGTTAACCTTGAATGGGCGGTTAAGAGAGTAGTAAAGGCTGCTAAGGCTGCTGAAAAGGACTTTAATTTCAAAGCAGTAACGGGTGGAATAACCGAGCATGGGGTTGGACTCAACCTGAGAGTTGTAAGGGCTCTCAAGGAAGAAGCAGCAGCAATTCATACCGAAGACATTGAAATGTGCCGTAAAATAGGCGAAAACGGACTTGAGCTATTAAAGCCGGGAATGGGAATTCTGACTCACTGCAATGCCGGAGCGCTGGCAACCTCGGGAATAGGAACCGCTCTCGCGCCGATATACTGCGGTCACGAAAAAGGATATGATTTCAAAGTCTATGCCGATGAAACAAGGCCGCTGCTTCAGGGCGCAAGGCTTACCTCGTGGGAGATGAGCCGCGCAGGAGTTGATGTGACGCTTATTTGCGACAATATGGCATCAACCGTTATGAAGCAGGGGAAAATCCAGGCTGTTATCACAGGGGCGGACAGAATAGCTGCTAACGGAGATGCTGCCAATAAAATAGGAACCTCCGGAGTAGCCATACTCGCTAAGGAGTACGGTATTCCTTTCTATGTTGCTGCACCTTCCTCAACCATAGATGAAAGCTGCGAGTCGGGAGTTGATATTGTCATAGAAGAACGACCTGGTGAGGAGATATATAAAGCCTGGTACGAAAAACCTATGGCTCCTGAGGGGGTTAAGACCTTTAACCCGGCCTTTGATGTTACAGACCATAAATACATTGCTGGTATTATAACCGAAAAAGGCATATGGAGGCCGTAAAAGCTAATGTGGGGCTGTTTCCGGTTTTTGGAAATATTTACATTTTTTACCACAGATAGAATTGATGAAAATCCTATAGAGGATGAAGATAAATTTGCATAAATAAGGAGAAAACCATGTCTAAAAACAAGATGAAAGATATAAGCAACTTCAAGGGAAGCTCAAGCTATGTAGTTTCAAGAGAGCTCATGAATTCAGTTAATGTTGCGGTAGCGCTTCAGAAGCCGCTTCTCATAAAGGGTGAGCCGGGCACAGGAAAAACCATGCTTGCAGAAGCTATTGCAGAATCAATGGATAAAGAGCTGATTATATGGAATATCAAGTCAACAACTAAAGCTCAGGAGGGTCTCTATGTATATGATACGGTACAGAGACTTTACGATTCACAGTTCGGCGAGGGCGATGTTTCCGACATCAAAAAGTACATTAAGCTCGGCAAGCTCGGAGAAGCCTTTACCTCAGAAAAGCAGGTTGTAATGCTCATTGACGAAATAGATAAGGCTGACCTCGAGTTTCCCAACGACCTTCTCTGGGAGCTCGATAAAATGGAATTCCATATTCCGGAAACCAAGGAAACCATCAGCGCAAAGCAGCGTCCTATTGTAATTATTACTTCAAATGCCGAAAAAGAGCTGCCTGATGCTTTCTTAAGAAGGTGTATTTTCCACTACATCGAATTCCCTGATGCGGAAAAAATGGAAGAAATTGTAAGAGTTCACTATCCTGATATCGAAAGCAAGCTTTTAGCTGCAGCTATGGAAGCCTTTTACTGGATAAGAGACCTCAAGGATGTTCAGAAAAAACCGAGCACAAGCGAACTCTTAGACTGGCTGCAGGCTCTGACACTTAGCGGCATTTCTGTTGACAGAATTACTACAGAAATTCCTTTCTTAGGTGTACTGCTCAAGAAAAATCAGGACCTCGACACTATTTTTGATGTAAAGAGCCGAAAGGGAAATACTAACGGCAGCTATAATAACTCCGGTTACAGGTGGAGATAGGGCATTATGTTTATAGATTTTTTCTACTTAATCAGGTCCAAGGGGCTCAAGGTTTCAATTAATGAATGGATGACATTGATTGAAGCTCTGGACAAGGGGCTTTGCCGTTCAAGCCTTGTGGATTTCTACTATCTTTGCCGCGCTGTAGTGGTAAAGAGTGAGGCGGACTTCGATAAATTCGACATAGCCTTTGCCGAATTTTTTGACGGAGTTGAAACTGCGGACGATATTCCTGATGAGGTCTGGAAGTGGCTCGACGAGGAAATAAGGCCGGCAGAATTTATTGATGCTTTAAGGCAGCGCTTCCCGCAGTATGAACTTGACGAGCTTATGAAGATGCTTGAGGAGCGGCTTCAGGAACAGACAGAGGCTCATATGGGAGGAAATTACTGGGTTGGTACAGGCGGAACATCAGTCTTTGGACACAACGGCTATAACCCGGCGGGAATAAGAGTGGGCGGAGAGTCCAGACACCGTTCTGCTGTAAAGGTTGCAGGCGAAAGAAATTTCCGAGACTTCAGACAGGACAACATTTTAGATACAAGACAGTTTCAGATGGCATTCCGAAAGCTCAGACAGTTTTCCTCAAGAGTCGATGCAGAAAGGACGGAGCTTGATGTAGAGGCTACTGTTCAGGAAACCTGTGACAATGCGGGTCTATTGAGTCTGGTGTTTGAAAAGCCGAGACAGAATACCGTTAAGGTTCTGCTGCTCTTCGATTCCGACGGATCGATGACTCCGTATTCACATATGTGCAGCATGCTCTTTCAGGCGGCGGATAAATCAAACCACTTCAAGGATTTGAAAACCTATTACTTCCACAACTGCATTTACGACCATCTTTATGAAACTCCGAACTGCAGGTGGGGCGATTGGATAGATACGAACTGGGTTTTCAGAAACCTTTCGAGCGAATATAAGGTTATTATTGTAGGCGATGCATCTATGGCTCCGAGTGAGCTGATGAGCAGAGGCGGAAGCAATTATTACAGTCATTGGAACGAGGAACCGGGCATCGAGTGGCTCAGTAAATTCAAGCGTCACTTCGACCATGTTGTGTGGCTCAATCCTATAAAACAGGAGTATTGGGAATATGATTACGGCTGTTTTACCATCGACAGGATTGGAAATCTGTTCCCGATGTATGAATTAACAATTGATGGTCTAGAAAATGCGATTAAAAAGTTGCTAGTCGCAAGATAATGTGGTATACTATCGTTTGAAGTAATAAAATCTAATGTGTCGGCCCTGAAAGCCGAAGAGAAACGGAGTGAATGCTATGAAGTGTCCATTTTGCGAAAATTCAGAAACAAAGGTTATAGACTCTCGTCCGACAGAGGAAGGTCATGCAATAAGAAGAAGGCGTGAGTGCGAAAGCTGCAAAAAAAGATTTACAACCTACGAAAAGGTAGAAGAAATTCCTTTGGTTGTAATTAAAAAAGACGGAAGCAGAGAGGTTTTCGACAGAAATAAGGTTCTAAACGGAATTATTAAGGCCTGCGAAAAGAGACCTGTTGACCTTGAAGCTATTGAGGGCATTGTCATCGATATAGAACGAGGCCTCAATAACATGATGGAAAAAGAAATTAAAACTACTGTTATCGGTGAGGTTATTATGGACCACCTTATTAACCTTGACGAGGTTGCATATGTAAGATTTGCTTCTGTTTACAGAGACTTTAAGGATGTAAACACATTTATTGCCGAAATAGAAAAGCTAATGGAAAAGAGCAAGCACCTGCACGGCTAAGGTGAGCTCAAAATCAACTCAGATAAAGCGAATCTCAGTCCTGCACCTTAACCAGAGGGGCGGGTACCTTCGGTTCTCAAATATTGAAAAAAGGAGGAAAGGAGCTTATGAGTAATAAACTCGTTATAGCTATAGACGGACCTGCAGGCGCGGGTAAGAGCACGGTCGCCAGAATCATAGCCGAAATTTTTGATTGTGAGTACATTGATACGGGCGCAATGTACAGAGCGATCGCGTACAAGTGTGTCCAGAGACTTATCGATTTAGATGATGACGAAGAACTTCAGGATCTTCTTGATGATACAACGGTTGCTTTTAAGAACAAGAAAATTCTTCTTGATGGAAGACCTGTAGAAAACGAAATAAGAACGCCTAAAATCTCAAGCGTAGTTTCTAAGGTTGCTGAGAAAAAGGCAGTAAGAGAAATGCTGATTGAAGCTCAAAGAAAAATTGGGGAAGAGTGCAGCGTAGTAATGGACGGAAGAGATATAGGAACGCAGGTTTTCCCTGATGCACAGTTCAAATTCTTTGTAACGGCAAGCGTTGACGAAAGAGCTGACAGACGCTACAAGGAGCTCATTCAAAAGGGCTATGACGCTTCAAAAATAGAAATCTATCATGAGATTAAGAAAAGAGACGAATACGATACTAACAGAGAGCTTAATCCACTAAGAAAAGCACCTGATGCCATTCTCATAGATACTACCAAGAGAACTATTAACGATGTAGTAAATGAAATCTGTGAGAGAATCAGAAGGTCTTAATTTGAAAACTTTGCTCTGCTGTTTGGAGCGGGGCGTTTTATAGTGCTAATACTTTTAATTTAAATTATTGTATAACAAAGGAGAAAATAATGGCTTTTAAGACAGACATCGAAATCGCTCAGGAATCTATAATGAAACCTGTAACATCAATCGCCGATTCGCTCAATATCAAAGACGATTATGTTGAATGCTATGGTAAGTATAAGGCAAAGATTGACTATAATATGCTTACTGAATATGAAAAGAAGCCTGACGGCAAGCTCATTCTCGTTACAGCAATCACACCTACTCCGGCGGGTGAGGGCAAGACAACCACTACTGTAGGTCTTGGTGATGCGCTTTCCTTAATCGGAAAGAAGACTGTAATTGCTTTAAGAGAACCATCTCTCGGTCCTGTATTTGGAGTTAAGGGCGGAGCTGCAGGCGGCGGATATGCGCAGGTTGTTCCGATGGAAGATATTAACCTTCACTTCA
>DCGW01000094.1:0-371 GCA_002315335.1 Firmicutes bacterium UBA1768
GCCATCTGGTCGCCGTCAAAGTCGGCATTGTACGCTGTACATGCAAGTGGATGAAGCTTGATTGCCTTTCCTTCTACGAGAACCGGCTCGAAGGCCTGAATTCCCAGTCTGTGCAGAGTCGGGGCACGGTTAAGAAGAACAGGGTGTTCCTTGATAACTTCGTCAAGAACGTCCCATACTTCAGGGCTAACCTTTTCAACCTTACGCTTTGCACTCTTTATATTGTGTGCTTCGTTAGTCTGAACTAACTTCTTCATAATGAATGGCTTGAAAAGCTCCAATGCCATTTTCTTAGGAAGACCGCACTGATAGAACTTAAGCTCAGGGCCAACTACGATTACCGAACGGCCTGAGTAGTCAACACGCTTACC
>DCGW01000094.1:405-1951 GCA_002315335.1 Firmicutes bacterium UBA1768
GTTCTGTCTGAAACGACCCTGCTTACCCTTGAGCATGTCAGAAAGAGATTTGAGCGCTCTTCCGCCCGGACCTGTAACAGGTCTGCCTCTTCTGCCGTTGTCTATAAGTGAGTCAACCGCTTCCTGAAGCATTCTCTTTTCGTTTCTGATAATGATTTCAGGTGCGCCCAGCTCTAAGAGTCTTCTGAGTCTGTTGTTTCTGTTGATTACTCTTCTGTATAAGTCATTGAGGTCAGAGGTTGCGAATCTGCCGCCGTCCAGCTGAACCATAGGTCTTAAATCAGGAGGAATTACTGGCACAACATCTAATATCATCCATTCAGGCTTATTTCCTGACTGACGTAATGCTTCGATAACCTCAAGTCTTCTTACTATTCTTACTCTTTTCTGACCTGTGCTTTCTGCAAGCATTCCTCTCAGCTCTGCCGAAAGCTCATCAAGGTCTATCTGGCTTAAAAGCTCTTTGATAGCCTCGGCACCCATAGAAGCCTTGAATTCCGACCCGAACTTTTCTTTTAATTCGCGGTATTCTCCCTCTGTGAGGAGCTGTCTTCTTTCGAGCTTTGTAATAGTCACATCGCCCGGATCTGTAACGATATAATTGGCGAAGTAGAGAACCTTTTCAAGGTTTCTTGCGGAAATATCGAGCGCAAGGCCCATTCTGCTCGGAATACCCTTGAAATACCATATGTGAGAAACCGGAGCCGCAAGAGCAATGTGACCCATTCTTTCTCTTCTTACCTTTGACTTTGTTACTTCTACACCACAGCGATCGCAGACAATTCCCTTGTAACGAATTCTCTTGTACTTTCCGCAATGACACTCCCAGTCCTTCATAGGTCCGAAAATTCTTTCACAGAAAAGTCCGTCCTTTTCAGGCTTGAGTGTTCTGTAATTTATTGTCTCAGGCTTTTTTACTTCTCCTTTAGACCAGCTCATTATTTTTTCAGGCGAAGCCAAACTGATCTGTAACGATTCAAAATTATTTAATTCCTGCAAGGGGTCACTCTCCCTTCTCAATCTGTTCCATATCGATATCCTTCAGCTCGTCAGAAGTCGGGCCCTCTTCCATAGGTCCGCCCAGATTGCCTCTTTCGATGTCATTTAACTCTTCAAAAGTAGGTTCTGCTTCTTCGTCTTCAGAATCCTCTGAACTGTAATCGTCAAAGCCTATAGCCTCTCCGTTTTCATCAACCTCGAAGAACTTGCTGTCGCCGCCTTCGTAAACTCCGCTCGCTCCTGCAAGCTCGCTCATTTCAGCGATTACCGCAGCGTCCGGTTCATCGTCAATTGATTCTCTGAGTTTTATCTCTTCGTTCTTGTCTGACAGAACCTTGATGTCAAGTCCAAGACTCTGCATTTCCTTGATAAGAACCTTGAAGGATTCAGGAATTCCCGGCTCAGGAATATTTTCACCCTTGACAATAGCTTCGTAAGCCTTAACTCTGCCCACTATGTCGTCAGATTTAACCGTCAGAATTTCCTGGAGTGTGTATGCTGCGCCATAGGCTTCGAGAGCCCATACTTCCATTTCACCGAAACGCTG
>DCGW01000094.1:1979-14341 GCA_002315335.1 Firmicutes bacterium UBA1768
CCGAAACGCTGACCGCCGAACTGAGCTTTACCACCCAACGGCTGCTGTGTTACCAGTGAATAAGGTCCTGTACTTCTTGCATGAATCTTATCATCTACAAGATGGTGCAGCTTTAACATATACATATAACCGACTGTAACAGGGTTATCGAATGGTTCGCCTGTTCTGCCGTCTCTTAATGTGAGCTTCCCTGTTTCGGAATAGTCGCATTCCTTGAGGAGCTCCGTGATATCACTTTCGTGAGCACCGTCAAATACCGGGGTAGCTATGTACCAGCCCTTCTTCTTTGCAGCCAGACCGAGGTGAACCTCGAGAACCTGACCGATGTTCATTCGTGAAGGTACACCCAGCGGATTAAGCACTACCTGCAGCGGTGTGCCGTCGTCCATGAATGGCATATCCTCTTCAGGAAGAACTCTTGAAATAACGCCCTTGTTACCGTGTCTGCCGGCCATCTTATCGCCGACATTAATCTTTCTCTTAGTAGCAATATAGCATCTTACGAGCTTGTTTACTCCCGGTGAAAGGTCCTGATTGTTTTCCCTTGTGAATATTTTAACATCCACAATGATACCAGCCTCGCCGTGAGGAACTCTTAATGATGTATCTCTTACTTCTCTTGCCTTTTCACCGAAAATAGCTCTTAAAAGCCTTTCTTCAGGTGAAAGCTCGGTTTCTCCCTTTGGAGTTACCTTGCCGACGAGTATATCATTTGAAGTAACCTCTGCACCGATTCGGATTATACCCTCTTCGTCAAGGTCCTTAAGAGCGTCTTCACCAACATTAGGAATATCCCTTGTGATTTCTTCAGGTCCTAACTTGGTGTCTCTTGCCTCAGCTTCGTACTCTTCAATATGAAGCGAAGTGAGAACGTCGTCCATAACCAGTCTCTCGTTAAGAAGGATAGCATCCTCGTAGTTATAGCCTTCCCATGTCATGAAGCCGATGAGAAGGTTTCTGCCGAGAGCAACCTCGCCCTTGTCTGTTGAAGGTCCGTCCGCAATAGCCTCACCCTTTTCAACGTGCTCGCCTTTGCTGACAATAGGTCTCTGATTGATGCAGGTACCCTGATTGGAACGCTTGAACTTGAGGAGCTTGAACTTATCAACGCCCTCGCCATCGTCCCTTGTGATTTCTATTCTGTCGGCATCCACATAGCGAACTGTTCCGCTGTGCTTTGCCAGAATAACTACGCCCGAGTCACGTGCAGCAAGATATTCCATGCCTGTTCCGACTATAGGTGTGTCCGTTACGAGAAGAGGCACAGCCTGTCTCTGCATGTTGGAACCCATGAGCGCACGGTTAGCATCGTCATTTTCGAGGAACGGAATCATCGCTGTCGCAACCGATACTACCTGCTTCGGAGATACGTCCATATAGTCCGGCTTATCGCTGTCAACCATATCGATTTCTCCGCCTTCTCTTCTTGCAGCTACTCTTTCATTTATAAATCTGCCATTTTCGTCCAGAGGTTCGTTAGCCTGGGCAATAATGAGCATTTCCTCTTCGTCAGCGGTCAGATAGTCAATCTGTGTTGTGACACAGCCGCTCTCCTTATCCACGCGTCTGTAAGGCGTTTCAATAAAACCATACTGATTAATTCTTCCGTAGGTTGTAAGTGAACCGATAAGACCGATATTCGGACCTTCAGGGGTTTCGATAGGACACATTCTTCCGTAATGGGAGTGGTGTACGTCTCTGACCTCGAAGCCGGCTCTTTCTCTTGAAAGACCTCCCGGTCCGAGTGCAGACAGTCTTCTCTTATGAGTAAGCTCTGCCAACGGGTTTGTCTGGTCCATGAACTGTGACAGCTGAGAGCTTCCGAAGAACTCCTTGATTGCAGCCGTAACAGGTCTGATATTAATGAGAGCCTGAGGAGTTGTAACGTCCATATCCTGGATGGTCATTCTCTCTCTGACTACTCTTTCCATTCTCGCAAGACCGATTCTGAACTGGTTCTGAAGCAGCTCGCCTACAGAACGAAGTCTTCTGTTTCCAAGATGGTCAATATCGTCTGTGTTGCCAATGCCGTATGGAAGTCCTAAAAGATATGACATAGAAGCAACAATATCATCTACAAGGATGTGCTTAGGAACAAGCTTTGCTTTGTTTGCCTTTAAAATAGGAATTAATTCCTCAACATCGGCGCCTTCATTTTCGTCAAGTATTTCTTTAAGAACAGGATAGTAAACCTGCGGTGCCATTTTCAGTTCGTCAGGGTCAACATCTACATAAGCTCTGAGTCTTACGAAGTTGTTGCCTATAACCTTATGCTCATTTTCTTCCTCGTCGCTGACATAAACAAATCTTATGCCTGCATCTTCGACAGCCTGAGCGCTTTCTCTTGTGAACTTCTCACCAGCAGCAACCAGAATTTCTCCGGTTTCTTCATCAATTACGTTTCTTGCTGCAATCTGGCCCGGAAGTCTGCCTACGAAGCCAAGCTTCTTGTTGTACTTGTAACGGCCAACCTTTGCAAGGTCGTAACGCTTAGGGTCAAAGAAGAGAGAGTCTATGAGCTGCTGTGCACTGTCAACAGTAGGAGGCTCGCCCGGTCTGAGCTTTTTGTATATTTCCTTGAGGCCTTCCTCAACGCTTCCTGCGCTATCCTTAGCAAGAGTCTTTTCGAGTCTGTCATCCTGCCCTAAAAGGTCGATGATTTCTTCGTTTGTCCCGAATCCAAGTGCTCTCAAAAGCATGGTAGCCGGAAGCTTTCTGGTTCTGTCAACTCTCACGGATAAGGTTTCGTTGGAGTCGGTTTCATACTCAAGCCATGCTCCCCTATTAGGGATGATTGTTGTTGAGTAGAGGTCCTTTCCTGACTTGTCTATAGTAACGTCATAATACGGTCCCGGTGATCTTACGAGCTGGGTAACGATAACTCTTTCGGCACCATTGTATATAAATGTTCCGTTTTCGGTCATAAGAGGGAAGTCTCCCATGAATACTTCCTGTTCTTTTACCTCGCCAGTTTCCTTATTGACAAGTCTTACGCCTACCTTCAAAGGTGCTGCATAGGTTGCATCCCTTTCCTTACATTCCTCAATATCATACTTTGGTTCGTCTTTAAGGGAATAGTCAAAAAATTCGAGAATAAGATTTCCCGCATAGTCTTTAATTGGGGAAATGTCCTCGAATACTTCCCTCAATCCTTCCTTAATAAACCAGTCGTAAGAATCTACCTGGATTTGAATAAGGCTTGGGATTGGAGCTACCTCGTTGATCTTTGAGAAAGTCATTCTGGTAGTTTTGCCTGTTTTAATTGGATGGGGCATTGCGTTCACTCCTTCCGTTTGCATTTGGTTTACATAATTCCTGATTTTTATACATTTCTTTTGCAACATTCTGTTGCAAGTTAATATGTTATCACTTTCCTGTAAATAAGTCAAGCAATATTTTGTTTGATTTTCTGCCGTTCTTTTGATATATTAACAGCCCTGTTCCAGGTAAAAAAGCACTTAAAAAGTCCTCCCTTGGACTTTCTCAAGTGCTGGCAAACCATATGGTTCTCACTACTACCATTTTGGCAAATTAAAACAGCGGCAGGATATCCTGCCGCCGTAGTGTAATCTGTTATCGCAATTATTTTACTTCTACAACTGCTCCAACTTCTTCTAACTTAGCCTTGATTGCATCAGCTTCGTCCTTAGCAACGCCTTCCTTGAGTGGCTTTGGAGCTGAATCTACTAATTCCTTAGCTTCCTTGAGGCCAAGACCTGTGATTTCTCTAACAACCTTGATGCACTTGATCTTTTCTGAACCAGCAGAAGCGAGAATTACGTCATATTCTGACTTTTCTTCTGCAGCAGCACCGCCAGCTTCTCCACCAGCAACAACAGCAACAGCAGCTGCAGCTGATACGCCAAATTCTTCTTCACATGCCTTAACGAGTTCGTTAAGTTCTAAAACTGTCATATTTTTTATAGCTTCAATGATCTGATCTTTATTCATTATTATTTCCTCCTATGAAATTAAATACTAATTGATAAGGGAAGTCCGGGATTATTCAGCAGCCGGAGCTTCTTCAGCTGGTGCAGCTTCTGCCGCTGGAGCCTCTTCGGCTGGTGCAGCTTCTGCCGTTGGAGCTTCTTCAGCCGGTGCAGCCTCAGCAGCCGGCGCTTCGCCACCCTTGTCAGCAATAGCCTGAATAACTCTTGCAAAGCTTGAGATTGGAGCATTGAAGCTTCCAAGTAACTTGGCAATAAGTTCTTCTTTTGAAGGAATCTTAGCAACAGCAGAAATTCCTGCAGCGTCATAGAATACGCCATCGATAACTCCGCCCTTTAATTCCATCTTCTTAAATTCTGCTACTGATTTGTCAAGAACCTTTGCCGGTGCAGTTGCATCTTCATAACCAAATGCGATTCCGGATGGGCCTTTGAACGCGTCAGTAAGTGCTTCGAACTGTGTACCTGCTACAGCTCTTCTAAGCATTGTGTTTTTATAAATCTTGTACTCTACGTTTGCTTCACGCATTCTCTTTCTGAGAAGGTCTGCCTCAGCAACAGTGATACCTCTGTAGTCAACAACAACAGCAGATGAAGCATTTTCGAGTTTTTCTTTAATTTCGTTTACTATAGCTTCTTTTTCTTTAATGAAAGCTGACATCAAAGCACCTCCTTTTCTAAAAGATTTTTATGTCATTTTTCTTTATTGCCGCATAACACAGCAATAGCCTTTTCCACCGCAGACCGGAAAAGGCATATTGATTAAGTATTTATCAATACCTCGGCAGGCTTATTAAACTTGCGTCCCTGCTGTCTACGGTTTTTATTCGAATTTGTGATACTGACTAGTTAGTGATTTTTAATGGATTGAGCTTTACTCCAGGACCCATTGTTGCAGCGATAGTTACGCTTCTGAGGTACTGGCCCTTAGCTGCAGCCGGCTTAGCTTTTACGATAGCTTCCATAAGAGCCTGGAAGTTTTCCTGAAGCTTTTCCTTGCCGAATGATACCTTACCAACCGGGCAGTGAATGATGTTTGTCTTGTCGAGTCTGTACTCAACCTTACCTGCTTTGATTTCTGCAATAGCCTTTTCAAGGTCCATTGTAACTGTGCCTGACTTAGGGTTAGGCATTAATCCCTTAGGTCCTAAGATTTTACCAAGCTTACCAACTGTACCCATCATATCAGGTGTTGCTACTACTACATCGAATTCAAACCAGTTTTCGTTCTTGATTTTGTCAGCTAATTCCTGACCGCCTGCGTATTCTGCGCCTGCAGCAAGAGCTTCCTTTTCCTTTTCGCCCTTAGCGAAAACAAGAACTCTCTTTGTCTTGCCTGTGCCGTGCGGAAGTACAATAGCACCTCTGACCTGCTGGTCAGCGTGTCTTCCATCTACACCAAGCTTGATGTGAACTTCAACTGTTTCGTCAAATTTTGCTTTTGAAGTCTGGAGAAGCAGTTCAAAAGCTTCCGGAACTTCATAAAAAGTCGCTCTATCTACTAACTTAGCGGCTTCCTTGTAATTCTTACCTCTTTTAGGCATTTTTCCTCCTTCGTGGTACTAACGATTTCTCTCCCACTGTTACTGTTGGTTACTATCCTTCTACTACAATACCCATGCTTCTTGCTGTTCCTTTAATCATTTCAGCTGCTGAGTCAAGGTTTGCTGCGTTAAGGTCAACCATCTTCTGCTGTGCAATTTCTCTAACCTGATCCATTGTAACTGTAGCGACCTTAACTTTGTTTGGTTCGCCTGAAGCCTTATCAATGCCTGCTGCTTTCTTTAAAAGTACAGGTGCAGGTGGAGTCTTTGTGATAAATGTGAATGATCTGTCAGCGTATACTGTGATAACTACCGGAATAATCATCCCCTTCTGATCCTGAGTCTTAGCATTGAACTGTTTACAAAAGTCCATGATGTTAACACCCTTCTGACCGAGAGCAGGGCCTACCGGTGGAGCCGGATTTGCGTTACCTGCCGGAATCTGCAGTTTGATGTATCCATCTACCTTCTTTGCCATTGAATTTCCTCCTTCCTCAAGAAATAAATTCTGTTCCTAAGGGAGCAAAATAATATATAACATAGCGTGTGGAAGATGCCGAAAGCGCTTCCTTACGCCTGTTTACGAAAGTTTTTCTATCTGTCCATACTCGAGTTCAACCGGTGTTTCCCTGCCAAACATTGAGATACGAGCCTTGATAACCTGTCGCTCGTCGTTAATTTCGTCAACAGTCCCAATGAAGCTTTCAAACGGACCGTCCTTAACTCTGAACATATCTCCTGGGCTCAAATCAATCTCTATGCGGATTTTTTCTATTCCCATCTTGCGTACTTCTTCGTCTGTAAGAGGAATAGGCTTTGACCCATGACCTACAAAGCCGGTAACTCCCTGAGTATTTCTGACGAGATACCATGATTCGTCAGTCATAACCATCTTTACTATAACGTATCCCGGGAAGATTTTTCGTGTCTTAACTTTTCTCTGTCCGCCTTTGACTTCAATAGTCTCTTCTGTAGGCACCACAATACTGAGGACTAAGTCCTGCATATTACGGTTTTCCACGATTTTCTCAATATTAGCTTTTACTTTGTTTTCGTGTCCTGAGTAGGTATGAACAACGTACCAGTAAGGTGTATTGTCTCTGAACTCCTCTGTTTGGATATTCTCTAATTCACTCATATTGACTACTCCTTCAACGCACTATCTGCCGATAATAAGGTTTAACCCTGCAGCAAAAAGTGTGTCGAGCAGGAAGAATCCTACAGCGAAGAATGCGCACGCAAAAAGAACCATAATAAAATATGATTTAAGTTCTTCTCTTGTAGGCCATACAACCTTCTTCATTTCTGTTTTGACACCTCTCAGATAATTTCTGAAGCCGCCCTTTTTCTTTTCTGTTGTTGCTGTTGCCATTATACTAACCTCTGTTTTTATCTGAAAAAACTACTTTGTTTCCTTGTGGAGAGTATGTTTTTTGCAGAATTTGCAGTATTTCTGAAGTTCGATTCTGTCTGGATCGTTCTTCTTATTCTTCATAGTATTGTAATTTCTCTGTTTGCATTCCTGACATGCAAGTGTTACTTTAACACGCATTGATTTATCCTCCCAAAATATGTGTTTTATGCAATTTTAATAGACTTCATGATTTTTCCTGAAGTCGCTTTGATATAATAGCATATTTTTCATACCGTGTCAATAATAAAAACAGGATTAAGCCGAGGCTCAATCCTGTTTTTTCTCATTAATTAATTAAGTACAAAGTATTTAATTATTCAGCGCACTTGAAGATGAATTCCATTTCAACGAGTACGTCTGGGAGCATTCTTGAGATCTGTAAGCAAGCTCTTGTTGGGAATGGTGAATCTGGCATCATTTCCTTATAAGCTCTGTTTACTTCACTGTACATATTGTAGTCAAGGATGAAGATTCTGCATGTGAGGCAGTCAGCAAGTGTAGCACCTACTTCAGCAGCAGCTAATGCAGCGTTTTCGAGACATCTCTTTGTCTGGAGATAGTAATCGTTTGGAGCCATGTCGCTTCCTGTCTTAGGATCTACTTCTGGATATGTAGCGATCTGTGTTGTGAAGAATAAATCACGATACTTTGTTCCCTGTACGTATGGGCCATGTACTGGACCTAATGTCTTTTCATTGAAAATTGCAGTCTGTTTCATTTTAAAATCTCCTTTTCAATATTTATTATTAGTTAATTAACTAACTAATCCCGAATTATAAAAGCTTGTCAGCAACTGCCTTGTTAACGAGGTTTTCTGGAACCTTACCTTCGTGAAGGAGTTCTACTAACTGTCTGAGAGCGATGATTCTTGCATCTTCAAAAGCTTCAACTGATACGAATGCAGCATGTGGTGTTACAACTGCATTGTCGAGACCGAAGAGTTCTGACTTTTCTGTAGCTTCGTCTTCGATTACGTCGATACCAGCGCCTCTGATCCAACCTTCTTTAAGAGCCTTTACGAGAGCAGCTTCGTCTACTGTCTGGCCTCTTGAAGTGTTGAGGAAGTAAGCGTTTGGCTTCATCATCTTGAACTGTTCTTCGCCCATGAGGTGGTATGTAGCAGGTCTTCCTGGTACAGCCTTCATAACGAGTGGGCAGTGCATTGAAATAACGTCTGATTCTTTAAGTAACTGTTCTAAAGTTTCAATCTTTTCTACGCCGAATTCAGCGAGGAATTCTGCTGACTTTGTTGGAGCCCAGCAAGTTACCTTCATATCCATAGCCTTGAGAATAGGAATCATGTATCTTGGAATTGAACCAAAGAATACGAGACCTACTGTCTTGCCTGATAATCTTTCAACCATCGGTCCACCGATATGTGGATTCCAGTTGCCTTCGCCTGTTGACTTGTTAAGAACAGAAATCTTTCTTGCAACGTCGAGCATAAGACCGATTGTGTGTACTGCTACTTCTTCTGTACAGAAGCCAGGGCTGTTTGTTACTGCCATGCCTTTTTCTGTTGCAGCATCGATGTCAACGTTTGAATATCCGATAGCCTGAAGAGCAACGATCTTGCACTTGTCTTCCATCTTCTTAATAACGTCTGCATTAACGTCGAAGAATTCAACTACGATACCGTCAGCATCCTTAACAGCTTCGAGGAAAGCTTCTGGCTTATCTCTGTCATCACCATTTTTGAACTCAACGAGTTCGATGTCGTTTACGCCCCATTCTTTTAAGAGCTGATTTTCAAAATCAAGAGTGTCATCAACGTTGTAGTAAACTACTTTTTTCATTACGTATCCTCCCTGCAATAAATTTTATGATTACGGCCACTGCCATAATTTCGTTTTTGCGTTTTAATAAACTCAAATTCTTACTATTAAATTTATATTATTTTGGCACAAATGTCAACTACTAACGGCAAAAAATTGAAAGACCGACGCTAATTAAAGGCATTTTTTCAACGCCTTTCGCCGGTCCTTTTCTTTCATTTCGGGTCGATTGTTAATTGTTTGTCAATCCTGAATATCTATGGCAGCCTGACTTGATTACCATAGAATTCTCCGCCTTTACGCATTTAACGACTCAATAATTGCATCTGCGAGAGCCTCAAGTTCCTTCTCCTTATCTGGGCGGAGCGATGAAGCCATTGAGAGTCTCGGGCTGATAACTTCTGACTTCTTGAGCTTCTCTTCAATAAATTTCTGCATCAGGTCACCTGATTTGCAAGCCCATGAGCCATTCTCAATAATGGCATACTTTCTTCTCTGAAGATTGAGCGCTGCCATATCCGAAAGGAAGTTATGCATAACAGGATAAATTCCGAGGTTGTATGTGACTGACGCTAAAACAATATGGCTATATTTAAACGCTTCTGAAATCAAATATGAAACATGCGTATTTGATACATCATAAACAGCAACATTGGTTATGCCTTTTTCGCACAACCTTGCTGCCAGAGCCTGAGCTGCTGATTCCGTATTTCCATACATGGAAGCATAAGCAATCATTACACCTTTAACCTCTGGCTCATAGGTGCTCCAATGCTGATACTTATCCAGCAGGTATTCAAAGTCAGATCTCCAAACCGGTCCGTGAAGAGGGCAGATGAACTTAATCCTATCCACAACTTCGCTTGCCTTACCCATAAGGCGCTGAACATGAGGGCCGTACTTGCCTACTATATTGGTGTAATATCTTCTCGCTTCATCTAGCCAGTCTCTGTCAAAGTCAACCTCATCATTGAAGAGCTTGCCGTCAAGAGCGCCGAAAGAACCAAACGCGTCAGCTGCAAACAACGCACCGTTTGTAAGATCCAGTGTCCCCATTACTTCAGGCCAGTGAACCATCGGAGCTTCGAGGAAGGTGACCGTGTGTTTACCGAAGCAATATGTGTCTCCTTCCTTAACTTCAATTGCATTTTCCGGATTTACTGTTACGCCAAACTGCGCCATAAGCATAAAAGCCTTGTGAGTTGAAATAATCTTTATATCAGGCCATCTGATAATAACCTCTTCAATAGATGCTCCATGATCCGGCTCCACATGATTAATAACCATATAGTCGAGAGGCTTTCCTTCAAGAAGAAATTCAAGGTTTTCGATAAACTGCCTGCAGGAAGACCAATCAATAGTATCAAAAAGAACCGAATTATCATCCTTAAGCAGATAAGTATTGTATGATACGCCCTGTGGGATTGGGTGGATGTTCTCAAACAAAGTCAATCTATGATCGTTTGCTCCAACCCAGTATAAATTCTCCGTAATATTTCTTACACTATACATAGCAACCTCCTATAACTAACCTTTAATAAACTGACTCTTTGGTTCTCCGCATTCTGGGCAAACCCAATCCTCCGGAAGATTTTCAAACAGAGTTCCCGGTGCAATCTCGCTTTCTGGGCAGCCCTTTTCAGGATCATATTCATAGCCACAGCCCAAACAAATATAGCTGTCGCCTATTGGCTCCGGCTTTGGAGGCGCAGACTTCTTCATTTTAACCATAGGCGGTGCAGGTTTCTTCTCTTCCCCTGTTTCTAATGCCTCCGTGAGCAGCGGAAGAATCTCCATTAAGTCGCCTACTATTCCATAGTCACAGTTCTTAAATATCGGTGCATTCGCATTAATGTTAATTGCGACTATAGTTGATGCATCAATTATTCCCTTGAGATGCTGTGTCGCACCGGAAATTCCGCAGGCGATATAAAGATTTCCCTTGAACTTCTGACCTGACATTCCGACAAATCTATCAAGAGGCACATACTTAAGGCTTTCTGCAACAGGTCTTGACGAGCCGATTGCAGCCCCTGCCGTTTTTGCCAGTTCCCAGATCAGCTTCATATTCTTCTCTTCGCCTATGCCCTTGCCGACAGAAACCACTCTTTCTGCTTCGGTTATTGGCGTATCTATAGGAATTCCAACTGAAAAATCATGTCCATCCTTGATAAGCTCAGCAACAAGAGCGTCTACCTTGTCCTTTGCTGTACCATCCTTAAAGATCTTCTTTTTTCTCACGCCAGTAATAGCAGCGCTGTCTTTTGCTTTTACAGGCGCAGGTGCACTATCCTTTTTAAGCCTTCCTATTAAATGAGAAGCAATTACCACTCTCTGAATTTCATTTGTTCCTTCATATATAGTAGTAATTTTTGCATCGCGATATGCTCTTTCAACATCCATACCCTTTAAGAAGCCTGACCCACCAAAAATCTGAAGTGCATCATTGGTTACTTCAAGTGCAATATCTGAAGCATACATCTTAGCCATTGCTGATTCCATGCCGTATGGTTCGTGGACTTCCTTGAGCTCTGCGGCCGAATAAATGAGAAATCTTGCACATCTGAGCTTTGTAGCCATATCTGCGAGCTTGAAGGAAATTGCCTGCTGCGCCGCAATTGGTTTGCCGAACTGAACTCTTTCCTTTGAATATTCTAAAGCATGCTCAAAGGCTCCCTGAGCAATTCCAAGTGCCTGAGATGCTATGCCAATTCTGCCGCCGTCAAGAGTAGCCATCGCGATTTTGAAGCCTTCTCCCTCTTTTCCTAAAAGATTTTCCTTTGGAACCTTTACGTCGTTGAAAATCAGCTCAGCTGTGCTTGAAGACCTGATTCCCATCTTGTCGTAGTGGTCACCAAAGCCAAAGCCTTCCCAGCCCTTTTCAACAATAAAGGCTGAAATTCCTTTTGTTCCAAGCTCCGGATTTGTTGATGCAAATACAACATAGGTATCTGCTTTTGGTGCGTTTGTTATGAAGATTTTACCGCCGTTCAGCACATAATAATCTCCCTTCAGAACAGCTGTTGTTTCCGTTCCTCCCGCATCAGAGCCCGCATTCGGCTCAGTAAGTCCAAACGCCCCTATTTTTTCTCCCTTGCATAAAGGTACAAGGTACTTTTTCTTCTGTTCTTCATTTCCAAAGGCAAAAATTGGCCAGGTTCCGAGAGAAACATGCGCTGATAATATAACGCCTGTTCCACCGTCCACCCTTGAGAGTTCTTCCACAGCGATTGCATAGCTTAATACATCTAAGCCTGCTCCGCCGTACTCTCTCGGATACGGAATCCCCATAAGCCCCATTTCCCCGAACTTTTTCATCTGTTCTCCCGGGAAAAGGTTTTCTTTATCCATAATCAAAGCAATCGGCTTTATCTCATTTTCTGCAAACTCCCTGATTTTTGCTCTGAAAGCCTCATGCGCATCTGTTGTTTTAAAAAGCATTTCATTACCTCCTTTATCATAAATAATAATTATTATTATTTGCAAATAAATCTCTTTTTATAATCCCTCTCTTTAGCTTGATTCTATCACCATAAAATCATATTTTCAAGGATTTTTCTGAGGTTTTGAGGATAAAAATGAACTGATTTAGCTCAGGATTTTTTCGGAGACCGAGGCGTGCGATGAATGAGGATCGAGCTCATCTTGCGATGGTGAGCGACGAGCGATGGTGCGAGCGCAT
>DCGW01000019.1:0-4706 GCA_002315335.1 Firmicutes bacterium UBA1768
GACAATTTAACAAAAAAAGATCAGGATTCGGTTATCTTCAGAAGATATATAGTTCCTGAATATTCATTCGAGGAACAAGCAAGAAGGCATACTATACCAGAGGAAGCAATTCCGCTTTTCAGGGACATGGTAAAAATAGGATATAACACTGCCTTTGTTGGTGCGGTCAGGTCTGCAAAGTCAACATTTTTATCGACATGGCAGAGCTATGAAAAACCGGAGCTCGAAGGCGTATTGATTGAAACGGATCCGGAGATTCCGCTCCATAAAATAATGGAAAAATCTCCCATAATTCAGATAGTAGCGGATAATGAACGTCTGGCAAATATTTCCAAAAATCTAATGCGTTCAGATGCCGACTACTTTATACTTGCGGAGGCCAGGGATGGGGTTGCTCTGGATATGGCTGTAAGAATAGCAAATAAAGGCTCACGCCGAATGAAAATGACCTTCCATTGTTCAGATCCGTTGGACTTTTGCTATGACGTTGCAGTCGAAATCGCAAGGCAATATAGTGTGGACTTAAATTCCACGATGAAAAAGGTAGCCAAGAGCTTCCACTATATTTTTCACTTTGTACAGCTACAGGATAAGAGCTGTAAACGTCTAAAGGGAATTTATGAAATTTGCCCGGGTGACGTTATCAGCGGTGTCGCGGTAAAACAGATTTGTAAATACAATTATGAGTCTGATAGCTGGTCCTTTTTCTGGCATTTAGGCGAAGACAAAAGAGAAATCGGCCACGAGGAGGATTCAGAAGCGTTTGAACACTTTGAAAAAACTCTCAGGCTGCTTACAGGAGAAAGTTCGGACAATGCTGAAAACAATTCCTGAGGCTTTGTTTTTCGTCATGCTTATTACGGGTATAGGTCTGATTTTTTCTGACAGCTTTAAGCTTCAAATAAGAAAACTCAGGAGAAAAAGCTTACTTAAGAGCAACAGTGCTAAACCCTCATATACGAGCAAGATTTTCAACTATGTTGAAGATTTAATCGATACCGTCTTGCCGAAGTCAAGAATAACACCGGGGACTTTTGTTGGTATCTGCTCATGTATATTTGGTGTAGTCCATGTTCTTCTTTTTCCAGCGCTTTCTGTCATTGCGGCTTTACCTGCAATGTTCTTTGCTGCAGTACCAGTAATGATACTGCGCTTTAAACTCGAAAAAATCAGAAATAAAGGAAGTCAGGAAGGAGAAGCTTTAGTATCAACCTTATTAAACTGTTACAGAATGAACCACAGAAACATCTTCGCTTCAATGGAGGAATTTATTTCCTTAAAATCAGACAGATGTATCATTACCGGAGGGCTGGTTTTCCAGCTCCTCATCAGCATTAGAAACACAAAAAGCGAGGAATTAATAAGAAGAGCATGTGAAAGGTTTTCATTTGCTTTGAGAACAAACTGGAGCAAAATGTTATCTGTTTGCATTTGTGCAGCAGCCTGTGAAGGTCTTGATATTACCGAATCTCTTGAGGATATTTTATCACAGCTCGGAGAAGCAAGAACTCTCAGAGAGGAAAAGAAACGCTCAAATACCGAAAGTATGAAACTGGTTCAATGGTTTGTACCAATTGCATATTTCGGGTCAATGCTTTTAGGTTCTTTTACCCTCGGAGTTTCAGCCTCTGATATGTTGAAAAATCAATTTCTTGAGCCTGCGGGACTTGCTCTGTTATTCGTAATAATAGGTCTGTTTATTTTCAACAACCTGCTGCTTGGTCTGATAAAATTCAGCAGATTCGATTACTGAGGTATAACTATGAATTTATTTTCTTCCGGTGTATTTGCTGATACATCAATAATATTAATTTTCTCCTCAGGAATTGTTCTGTTAATGAAAAGCAGTCTGCGTTCATTTTCGGGTAATAAAGGAGTCGGAGAAATGCTGAAGCTTCATGGCGGAAAGTTCTTTGGAATTTCTCGTGACCTTCGTTTATCTCAATCGAAGAAAAAACGCAGGGTTGCAATCGAAAAAGAGATTTACGCTTCGGCAGCATTGCTTTCAAACATTGCCATCATTCATGCAGCCGCGCCCAAGGGTGCGATATACATCATCGAACAGATGGCTTCTTATTCAGATCTGTTAAAGCAGCCTTTTGAGTATATGCTCTATTATCTTCGTCAAAACAGAAGTGACGAGGCCTTGGATTCCTTTGAAAGGGAGGCCGGGACAGAGCTTGCAAGAGAGTACGGAATAATACTCCTGCAAATGGATAAAATCAGGCCCTCTGAACAAAAGGAAAATATCAGGCAGCTTATGAAGAAGCTGAGAGAAGCTAACCTGACCCGTGAGAAAAAAAGAAACGAGACCATCAGCGACATCATCTACATACCTGTGCTTGCAAACGTTATTGTAGTTTTCATCAATTTTATCTATATTGCATTTTATGCTGAACAGAAGGACTTGTTCATGCAATTATTCAACCTATAACAACTAACGAAAGGAGAAAAGTAAAATGAAGGAATTTATTGTAATTTTTTCGACAGTAATTCTCGGAATTGCTTTATCGGGCTTTGTCCTCGGACTCGGGGATAAGGCCGGAGATCTTAACGACACAATTAACGAAAATTTCACACAAATCGAGTCTACTATGGGCTCACTGTTAGACAGCTCATCTGGCGGCAGCGATTCATAAAAGTCTAAAATCAGAAAGAAGGCGTATCATTTTGAAGCAGCTCATTGTTTTATTTTCAACGATTATACTCGGCCTCAGTATATTTGCTCTTATCATGACAGATAACGGAAACAGTGTTTACAGCAGTGTAAAAGCATTATGGCAAAATCAGGTTGAGGTTCAAACGGTTTATCCGTAAGGAGATATAAGATGAAACAATTCATTGTCTTAGCAGCAATACTGCCTTTTCTTCTGATATTCATGCTTCAATACAGTGTTGAACAGGTTAATCATTACAGAATTTCGCTTTTACAGCAGATGGTTACAGAGTCGGCTCAGGTTGCAAAGCAGGATGGTTATTTCACTCAGAAGAATATTGACAGCTTAAGAAACAACATTAGCTCAGTTTTCAATACTTCGCCTGAAAGCATAGTGATTGAAGCCGACACAACACCAAAGTACAGAGTGAATGAGTTTGACGAGAGAGAACTGATTCATTATAAAATTGAGGTTCCCATCGAAGTTCTTGTAGCAGGAGCTGCGTTCTTCGGAATAAGCAAGGAGGAAAACCGCGGCATGTATACTATAAAAAGCTATACTGCCAGTGAGTTATTGGCAACATGAAGATTTTAATACTATTTTCTGCTCTAATAATATTAAACAGCATGTTTTTTGTATATCAGGCTGATTTAAACTCGTATGCAAGAGAATCAACTTATATTAAAAATATCGCTGATGAGTGTGCTGCGGGAGCTGCATCTTTCTACGACGAGCAAGCAGCAAGTGAAGGTTATTATTACTTTTCAAGAAAAGAATGTCCAGCCTATGTATCACATATGGTTGAAGAAAGCTTTCATGAGGATGACAACGCTTCTTTTGATATTAACTATTATGATACTTACGGTATAGAAAAACCTGCGATTGAAGTTGTAATTACCTTGAAGGGAAGAGATAGATTCAGACTTCCGTTTCTGAGTAAAACAACAATTTCAAGAGCCGGTCATTATGAAATATCAGGTTATTAAAAATGTCAGAAAAATTAAAAGGAGTATCACAGATGAAGAAATATTTCAATTTGGGGCTTGTCCTGCTTCTGCTCGTTATTTTGCTTATTCCGGTTTATGGAAACCAAAGATATTCTGACTTGCCAGTAGGTCATTGGGCTTATCGCAATGTTGAAGAAATGTCGGATTCAGGCTTAATATCCGGTTATCCTGATGGTACCTTCGGGCCAGATAAAGAAATAACTTATGGGGAATTCATCAAACTTTTATATGTTTGCCAAACCGGCGAAAGCTTAATTCAGCCAGAAGAGTGTTGGGCACTTAATTATTATTATGAGTCAGGAAAAATTGGATTATTCACACTCGCTGATGTTGGACAAAATGATCTTGACAAAATAATTTCAAGAGGGGCAATGGCCTTGATGGTTGGAAACACGCTTAAAAACTACGGATACGAGGTTCCTGATGATATTGAAGAGATATTTTCAGAAATATACGATATTAACAAGTCTACTACATATGTCAATGAAATTGCTATGTGTTTTAAAGCTGGTATTTTAAACGGCTACCCTGACGGGAATTTTTTACCAAACGGAAGCCTGACAAGAGCGGAGGCTGTTACAGTCATTTCAAGGATTGCCAAACTTATCCCGACGGCAAAATATGAAAAATCTGAGTTTATCGGTGTGCAAACCGTTAAAAACAGAGGATTCAAGGTGACTGTATTTAAGGTTCATCCAGGCTTTAAGGGGATTAAAAAATTCAAATATGACAATAATACAGGCTTGATTTCGGTTTATTCCGACGGTGACAAAGAGCTTTCGCTCTTCATCGACGGATATATGGCAGACCCTGTAATTTTTGGGGAAGAAGAGGTTACGGTAGATGAAGGGTTTAACGTATATTATTTCAAGGGCGAAAAATACTATAATGAAAAATCAAAATTAGGAATTGCCTTCGGTGAATATATTGATGAAGTATATTATTACTTTGAATAAGGCGGGGTGATGGATTGAAAAGGGGATATTTTTTAAGAATAGTCTTGTGGATAATTGTTATTCTTGCAGCATATATGACAATGTCC
>DCGW01000019.1:4776-16141 GCA_002315335.1 Firmicutes bacterium UBA1768
TATGATATTTGGTGCAATGCTCTTGGTATTTGGACATCTTCGGGGGCCCCGGGTTCATATGTTGAATTTTACTGCTCGAAAAACTATGATATAGATCCAGGGAAAAAATTGACCGATGTAAAAGTTGAATTAGAACAACCTGAAGAGTCATATAAGTGGTATAACATGTGTGTTTCCGAAGGAAAAGCAGATACTATAAGCTTTAACAGTAAAAGAGTTACTTTCAATATAGGAGCCTATCTTGTTCCGAAATATGAACCTGTTCAACTTATGAGGTATGTCAGCCCTATTGTTATTTTAAACGGCTATAGATATTACTTCAAGGTTAAAATCACATTAGTTTATGACGGAGATACAAGTGACTCTGGAGGAAGTACTTCATTTTCGGATTTATACTTAGCAAATGCGGACCTGTTTGCTCCTGACACAGTTTATCAAGGTCACAAGGTCCTGCTTCAGGATGTGTCTGAATTCAGCTTGGGAAACAGGTTTTATACAGCATATGCATTTTATAAAAATGGCTATGGCTCAAATGTATTCACAAGGCTTTCAGGACCTGGAGATATAGATTTTTCAAGGTGTGATGAAAACAGTGCGGGTTATTATTCTGATAGGATAGCGCACTTCAGCACTTCTGGAGATTATAAAATCAAGCTTACTGCTTTTGTTTATGGAGGTATGATTTCAACCGATACGGAAAGGATAAAGGTCCTTCCTGTGCCGGAGGTTAAGGCTACGATAAGCGGAGCTAAAACTTCGATGCTGAAACAAGAGCTGAACATTACCGAAGCACTTAACCCGGAGGCTCGAATGATAAATACCGAGGTCTTACTTGAGACAACCGATGGGAAAGAAAGCGTTAAAATTACTGCAACTCCTGACGGTAAATCTGTTTCTACAGGGAATACAGCCACCATAAATGCTGGAGATTTGCAGTTGGTTTCATCAAACGAAGAATTTGCTGTATATAAGCTATATTTTATTACAAAAAACAAAGAAGATAAAAGCTATAAAGCTACTGTTGTTGTTAAAGACAGTTCCGGTAAAAGCAATACTTTCACATCAGTTTTCACAGTAAAGGCAGATCACAATTATAAGCCCAAAATTTCAGGTGATAAGACGTCAGTAAGGCAAGCAAACTCAAATATTGCCAATATTAACCTAAGGGATTCATCAGATTATGGCGGAGTAAAGGTTGAAAGAAAGTGGGAATACTTCGACGGAAAAGCCTGGACAGATGAGTTTGAATATACGGATTTATCATTAGGAATGGGCGAAAATATAGTTGTTCATAAATCCGGAGTGGGTAAAGCAAAATACAGACTTACTGTAAGGCCTGTTTATGATGAGGATAACTCCCTGCCAGAATTTATTAAAGATGAGGACAGGGGTGGCGGCACGACGGTGTTCGAGACCGAAGTAATAAACATGCAGCCTTTTGTAAGCTTTAAAACACTCCCATCTTATGAGGTAAATCTGACGTTATTGTATGAAGAGGGCAAGGAGGATGAAGCTCTTATTCAAAAGGAATACCTTTCATCAGCATTAGCCGAAAACGGCTTGAAAGGAAATGTGAACATAAGAAAAATCATTGGCAATATCAGCAGTTCAGATCATTACGGTGACTTTAAGGTTATTTCCAGTCCCTTCTCATATAAAGCACAGCTTTACTCATACGATGGCGGCAACTATATTTCAGATTCAAAGATGTATTATCAAGTAGAAGCAACCTATGGCTCTTATGGAGGCGGTTCTGTATCAAGAGAACCCGAACCAAAGCCCCCATATTATGTAAAAGCGTACAACCTTGAAACCGGTAAGCTTATTTGGACTACAAAATTTGAAAGCTCTGTTTTTAATATGGGTAATACGTTCACGATAAATCAGGATGACAGAGAAGAGTATTTGTTCATAAGCAACTCTTCTAAAACCTTGGTTTTAAATAAAAAAGACGGAACGATTATTAAGATACTTAACTTTCCTGTAGAAAAAGTGTATCGTACCGATAATTATCTTATCAGTGTTGAAACAGATATAATCAGAAAAATCAACCTTTCAACAGGGGAAGGTGAAACTGTGGCAAGCGGCAATTATTCAGGAAGCTCTGAAATGATTAATGGGTTAATCAATTTTGCCGAAATTGAGAACGGAAAATTGGCAAGAAAAACTCTTGATCCAGCAACAATGACAATTACTTCCATAGACCATGAGCTTGGTACAGGAGATAATGTGAACTTAGGCTTTGACTTAAGAGGTTATATTGTGGTGGGAAGTCCAGTTCAAGGTAAGATAATTACTATGGATAGAACCTCTGCATATAATGTGGGCAAGGTTACCCTATATGATGAAGATGGTGAAATAGTAAAGCAAATAGGCACATCAATTTATAATTCCACATGTCACGTTATAAAAGATGCAGATGGAAGCTTTTTATGTGCGTTATGCGGAGGCGATTCGATTGAAAAGGTAGTTGAAAACAGAATTACAGTCAGCTATTACAAAAATGGTTTCGCCGCTATAACTTTAAACGGAAGTGCTTTTAGTCCTATTGTTTCCAATAAGAAGAAGAACGCTTATATATCTACATCTAAAGCCCTGTTAGGCTACAACAAAGGAGATGGATTAATTTTTTATACAGCATCAAATCATGGCTATAGCTGGACCTCAGGAATATCGTATGATAACAATCGAAAAACCTGCCTGTTTGATTATACAAGAAGCACAGGCCGTTATGATTATTATAACGAATCGAAGATTGAAAGCAGCTATAGCACAGACTATGACAGCGGTTATGATGGTGAAAACAGTGGGTGTCTTCAATGGACTTATGGACTACCCGCAAAAGACGGCATCTCCGGTTCTGCAACGGCCTTTGCGCCATACTATAAAACCATCCAAACCTTAGTAAAATCAGACCTGAACAGGTATCTTAGAAACGAAAAAAATACTTATAATGGTGTGTTCATATTATCAGGCTCAGACATCAGATTATCTGACACAGAAAAGAATAATTATTACAATGTGGACAATAGCAGCGAACTAAGAGCATCTGTCAATGAATATCTAACAAATCTCAGTTCAAAGCTTAATGGCAGTAATGATGAAAAGAGACTGATTTATGATAAGGGTGAAACTGTAAATATTATTGGAGAATACTTTGATTATGAAGGTGACCCTTCAAAAGAATCCTGCTATGTCTACTATCACTATCCATATAATGATGGGGTTAATCCACAGGCAAACCATATTGTTGATGAGGATTTTAATATTGTCTCAACCTCTAATAATACCCCATATAAAGAGCCTCTTACTTCCTTCAAGTATGATGGAATGTATAAGGTGGAGCATTGGCAATATGACAGCTCAGGAGACCCGTCTTACGATAAAAAATCCAATGTTGCATCTATTGTATTCTTTGTAAGAAGCAACAAGAACGATTCATTGCCTTCAATCGATAAGATTTCTGTTTCACCTGCCGCTCCTCGTGAGGGACAGGAAATAACAGCATCAATAAAAGTTAGTGATAGTATGTCAGCTGATTTAAGCGGAAAGGCTGAAGTATTTAAGGATGGTTATAAGATAGGCGAATATTCATTTAGCAATTTAAAACCTGACTATCCTGAAATTAGCTTTACCGCTGTTAAAGATGCCAAAACAGGCTCATATTCAATACTATGCAGAGTTTATGACGGGCAAAGACAGAATATCAAAAGCTTAGATTTTTCTGTTCTTCCCGGCTACACCCTGACTTCAGGAGTAAATCATACTTTGCAATGGGAAAACAACAGGAAAAACTATAATCTCACTTTGTTTGGCAGCGAAGGTTCATTCACATCCGACTACAGGTTATACAAAGAACAAACCGCTCCAAGACTAAGAACCACTAACGTATTTTGGTCTGAAGAAAAGCTGAATATCAGTGCTTATGTTGAGGGCAACCCAACTGTAGTCAATGCTCAAATTAAGGGCACGGTTTATTGCTCGGTGCTTACTAAAACTAATGAAGCTGACGTCAATGGCAACTTTAAATATGAAGGTTATTTATGGTCTTCGGATTTCAAGAGGAGTTTTGGCAAAAGCTATCCTGTAGAGGCGGTTGTATGCGTAATAGCATACTATGACGATGGTACAAGCACATCACATGAAGAAAATATAATCTTTGATGATTCAGACGATTATTGGAGGGTGCACAAACTATATTGATATTTTTTTCACGATTACTCTTGAAATAGGACTGCCATTGTGTATAATACCCATATATAAGAAATGAAATTCCAGATCTTTGCTTGGAGGTAACACTGATGGTAGAAAAAATAATGGATTATATGGTTGAAACACTACAGATAGAGAGAGACCGCATCACACCAGATGCAAATCTTTTCGACGATCTTCAGCTGACTTCGCTGGATCTTGTAGATATTGCTATGTACATTGAAGAGGAATTCGGAATTGTCTTAGAAGAAGAGGACCTCACTGATGTTACAACAGTTCAATCATTTTTATCTAAGCTTGAGTAATTGTTTTCTTAAACAACAAATTTAATACTTATTTATTATCATTTTCCGTCTGACGAAAGTCAGGCGGTTTTTTAATTGGAGGAAGCTATTATGACACACATAAATTCAATTAACAAGGAAAAAGCCGAACCGGAAATCTATCTGTCGCTTATTAATACAGAAAAAAATACTCACTTATTGAAACAATTTCCTCATGAAGAAATTGCTGATCTTTCTATAGTATTGAAGTTTAATTTCTGGGGATTAGGCTCATTGTTCATTGATTACAATTTATTGAACTCATTGGGGTTTTCGGTAGAAGAGGCCTTTGAAATAGGATGGAAAAATCTGGAAACAGATGAGTTTAAGCTTGAACCTTTGTTTGATTTTGTTAAAAATAATTTAGCTTACGAAGAGGAAATCAGCTATGACACACTATTCGAGAAAAATACTAACAAAGTATATATGATTACAGCTAAAAATGTTATTGAAGGCAGCAGAGCAATACTTTCAAGAAAATTTATGCATATGGTCAGCGAAAGCACCTGTTGTAATCGCTTTCTTGTACTGCCTTCCTCTCGACATGAATTGATTTTAATTAATGAAAATGATGCCTTTGACATAGAAATATTCAGAGAAATGGTAAAGGAAATTAATATTGAACATGTATTAGAAAGAGATTTTCTTTCTGATGAGGTTTACCTTTACGATTGTGCCGACCATACATTTAAAGTATACGAATGTTAACAATAGTATATCATCTTCTTTGTTGAAAAATCGAAGGTTTCGTGATAGAATGAAGTTAAAATTTAAGAATAGTTGTATGTAACGGAGGACGTGTTTTGGACGGCAGATTTTACTATATAATGACCTTCGGATGTCAGATGAATGAGCATGATTCTGAGATTATGGCAGGTCTTCTTGAGCAAATGGGTTATAGAGAAACAACAAAGAGGGCAGAAGCTTCAATAATCTTAATTAATACCTGTTCTATACGTGAAAATGCTGACAAACGGTTCTTTGGAACGCTTGGACAGCTAAAAAGACTTAAGAAGGAAAATTCAGACCTTATCGTAGCTGTCTGTGGCTGCATGATGCAGCAGGAACACATAATCGAAACCATTAAAAAGAAGTATGGTTGGGTAGATATAATTTTCGGTACACACAATATTCATACTCTGCCCGAGCTAATAAACAGGGTTATCAACGACAGGCAAAGGATAATAGATGTCTGGGAAGAGCATAGAGGCGTCTTCGAGGGTCTTCCTTCTAAACGACTGTATCCTTTTAAGGCTTTTGTAAATATTACCTTTGGCTGCAATAACTTTTGCACCTACTGCATAGTCCCTTATACCAGGGGACGAGAGCGAAGCAGAAAACCCGAGGATATACTTGCAGAGGTTAAGCGTCTTGCTGAGGACGGAGTAAAGGAAATAACACTTTTAGGTCAGAATGTCAACTCTTACGGTATTGCTGACGGATTTGAAAAGGACTTTACTGACCTGATTTACGAAATTAATAAAATAGATGGCATTGAGAGAATAAGGTTCATGACTTCTCATCCGAAGGACATCTCCGATAAGCTGATTAAGGCCTTCGGAGAATGCGAAAAGCTTGCTGCACATATTCACCTTCCGGTACAATCGGGAAGCACCAGGGTTTTAACTCGTATGAACCGCCACTATACAAGAGAGGACTATTTGGAGGCTGTCAGGAAGCTAAAAGAGGTGACTGACGGCAATATAGCAATTACTACCGATGTTATTGTAGGCTTTCCGGGCGAAACCGAGGAAGACTTTGAGGAAACCCTGTCTTTGTTTGAACAGGTTAAATACGACTCAGCTTTCACATTCTTGTACTCCATAAGAAAGGGAACTCCAGCGGAAAAATTTGAAGATCAGATACCTGAAACAGTGAAGCACGAACGCTTCAACAGGCTTAGAAACGTGCTTGATGTTGGAATGGCAGAGATAAATAAAGCCTATGAGGGTCGAATAGAAAAAGTCCTCGTTGAAGGACGAAGTGCAAGAAATAAAAGCACTCTTACCGGAAGAACCTCTTCCATGAAAATTGTAAACTTTGAGGGGAAACCTGACCTTATTGGCAGAATAGTCCCAGTAAAAATAACAGAAGGAAAGACCTACAGCCTTTTCGGCGAGGTCTGTGATGAGGTGTGATATGGGCTATACTCCCATGATGCAGCAATATATTGAAACAAAAAAGTTATACCAGGACTGTATTCTTTTCTATAGATTGGGTGACTTTTACGAGATGTTTTTTGAGGATGCAATAGAAGCCTCAAAAGCTATAGAAATTGCTCTGACAGGAAAAAACTGCGGCATGGAGGAAAAAGCACCTATGTGCGGTGTGCCGTATCACGCTGCGGAAAACTATATTGCAAAACTGGTAAACAAGGGCTATAAGGTTGCTATTTGTGAGCAGGTTGAAGACCCAAAGCTTGCAAAGGGTATAGTTAAGAGGGAAGTCGTAAGAATTGTTACACCTGGAACTGTAACGAGTGCTTCAATGCTCAATGAAGGAGAAAATTCATATATAGCCTCTGTTTCCGAAACGGAAGATGGTATTGGTTTTGCTTATGCCGACCTTACAACGGGAGAGGTTTGCTGCAGGGAGTTTACCACATCAGATATTGAAGCTCTTAGAAATGAAATAGTAAGGATTGCGGCTAAAGAAATAATAATCAGCTCTGATTATCGCACTACCCGAGCAGCAGAGATTATTCAAGAGGATACAGACTGTTGTCTGAGTGATGTAAATCCTCATTATTATGACTATAAGCCTGCAGAAAACTCTATTAAAAGGCAATTTGGAGTAGAAAGTCTTGAGGGACTTGGTATTGCTGAAATGAAAATGGCAATAATCTCCCTTGGTGCTCTGCTTCAATATCTGCTCGAAACTCAAAAGCAGTCTCTTTCTCATATTATAAAGCTTACTGTGAACAATGATGCTTCCAATATGTCCCTGGACAGAACTACACTCAGAAATCTCGAATTGACAGAAACCATATTTGAAAGAAGTGTGGACGGGTCACTTTTCGGAGTTTTGGATAAAACCGGTACCGCAATGGGCAGCAGACGTATGAAGCAGTGGCTCAGAGCACCTCTGAACAATCCTGTTGAGATAAACAGAAGGCTTGACGGAGTTGAATACTTTGCCGATAACTTTCTTTCACGCAATGATATTAGAGAAGAACTGAAGAATATATACGACCTTGAGAGACTGTCCGGCAGAATAGCCTGCGGCAACGCAAATCCAAGAGATATGATTGCACTCAAGCGCTCAGTTGCTTCTCTTCCGAGTATAAAAAATGAAATTGCTAATACTGAGACCGAAATATTGACAGATTTAGAGAGCCGTATTTCCGACCTTAGCGAAGTATTCAGGCTAATAGATGATGCTATTCTTGAGGAACCGTCATTTTCAGTGAAGGATGGAGGAATAATTAAGGAAGGGTATTCTGAAAAACTTGACAGCTTAAAGCTTTCAATTAAGGATGGAAGAGAATGGATAGCAGGTCTTGAAGCGGCCGAAAAGGAAAGAAGCGGAATTAAAACTCTTAAAGTTGGCTTTAACAAGGTTTTTGGTTACTACATTGAAGTCAGCAAGGCTGCAGCGGCAAATGTTCCAGCCGATTATATCAGAAAACAGACGCTTGTTAACAACGAACGCTTCATCACTCCAGAATTAAAAGAAGTTGAGTCGGTAGTTTTGGGTGCGGAAACAAAGATTAACAACCTTGAATATAGTATATTTAACGATATAAGAAACAAGCTGACTGAACATATTGAAGAGCTTCAGGAAACAGCCTCTGCATTGGCTGATTTAGATGTGCTGACAGCCTTTGCCGAAGTCAGCTCAGTAAATGGTTATGTTAAGCCTACGGTAAATAATGGTGACACCATCACCATTGTAAAGGGCAGGCATCCAGTAATCGAAAATTCAATTAAAAACGGGAGCTTTGTATCGAACGACTTATATATAGACAATGAAGCTTCTTCACTTCTCTTGATTACCGGACCGAATATGGCCGGAAAGTCTACATATATGAGGCAAAATGCCATAATTGTATTAATGGCCCAGACAGGGTGCTTCGTTCCCTGTGAAAGAGCTGTTATAGGAGCGGTTGACAGAATTTATACAAGAATAGGTGCTTCAGACAATCTTTCCAGAGGGCAGTCTACCTTCTATGTGGAAATGAGCGAGTTAGCCTGTATTTTAAACACTGCGACTGAAAAAAGCTTGATTATTCTTGACGAAATCGGGAGAGGAACCTCCACCTACGATGGTCTTTCTATCGCATGGTCTGTTGTTGAGCATCTGACTGCAAAAAAGAAGATAAAAACTATGTTTGCCACTCACTACCATGAACTGACAGTACTCGAAAAAAGCATCAGAGGTGTTAAAAACCTCAATGTTGATGTCAGGGAAGAAGCCGGAAATGTTGTATTCCTTCATAAAATAATAGAAGGTCATGCTAATCAGAGCTACGGTATTCATGTTGCTAAAATTGCCGGAGTCCCACAGGAGGTTCTCGACAGAGCGGAGCAGAGGTTAGCTGAATTAGAAAACGAAAGCATAGCTATAGCAGGCCTTAATAAATATGACGAAAGTACGATTGTTGACAGTGTCCCTGAAGCAGTGCCCGCGGATACATCAATAAAGAATAATTATGAGAACAAAAGCAAGAGTGAAGCTCAGGATCAGCTTTCAATTTTTGATTTTATGTCAAACCCAGTGGCAGAAAAGCTGAGAAATCTTGACCTGATGAATATCACTCCTTCACAGGCAATAAGAATATTAGAAGAATTAAAGGATTTATGCTGAAGTCCGAGATTGTATTTTTGAAATTTTAAGGAGACAAGTCGGTATGGGAACTTCATTCATCAGAAGAAAAATAGCACCTCTCCCTGAGGGGGTAGCAAGCAGGATAGCTGCCGGCGAGGTGGTTGAAAGACCTGTCTCAATAGTAAAGGAGCTGATTGAGAACAGCCTCGATTCGGGAGCGGATTCTATAATTCTGGAAATAAAGAACGGTGGAAAGACCTATATAAGAGTGTCAGATAATGGCTGCGGTATACCCTCGGAAGAGGTTGAAACTGCATTTTTAAGGCATGCAACAAGCAAGATTTCCGATGACAAGGACCTGTTGAGCATAGAAACACTCGGCTTCAGAGGGGAAGCCTTAGCAAGCATAGCTGCGGTAACTAGGACGACAATGATAACCAGAGCGACAGGAGAAGCTGCCGGTCTTAGAATTACTATTGAAGGTGGGAAAATCACAGAAAAAGTGCCAGTTGGAGCGGCTGAAGGAACTACCATAATAGTTAGCGACTTATTTTATAATACGCCTGTAAGGGAAAAGTTCATGAAAAAGGACAGCTCCGAATCGGCACTGGTCGGAGATTATATTTCGAGAATGAGTCTTGCTTTTCCAAAGGTGAGGTTCCGATTCATTAACAACGAAAAAACAATATTTTCAACTAACGGTAAGGGCAGCACAATTGAAAATATTTACACAATTTATGGAAAAGAAATTGCAGAAAACCTTATAGAAATTAATAAAAACGAAGGCGGAGTTGAAGTCAGTGCCTTTATTTCCAACCCTTTATTTACCAAAAATTCTAGGAAAAGCCAGCAATTCTTTGTGAACGGACGCGCGGTTTCTGACAAAGTCTTAGAAGAAGGTATTAGTTCCGGCTATGGTGATAAGGTGGCTGAAGGACGTTATCCCGTTGCCTTTGTATTTGTACGCGTAGCCTCGGACAGAGTAGATGTAAATATTCATCCGAATAAAAAGGAAGTCCGCTTTGACAGACCTGATGAGATTAAGAGCCTCCTGTCAACTGCGGTATTTGAAGGACTTAATTCCAAAGAAGCTGTTGGGAACATAAGCCCTGTTATAGATAAGAATTGGACCAAGACTGAAAAAGATGTAGATTCAGGTATAATTTGGTCGCATTCAGATAAAGGCAAGAGTGACGCAAAGAATATTTTTAAGTTTAATCATAAAGCTGATAATTACTCATCAGAATACGCTAAAAAATCTGACGAAAGCTGGCAGACCGTACTGCAGACCACCTTCGGAAACAAAAGTGACAAATCAGCAGATAGTGTAGAAGAAATAAGGGAAGAGGATTATCTGAGGAAAAATACAGCTTCAGAAGAAAGCTGTGCTTCGATTGATGAAAAAACAGCTCAGGCTGAGGCGAAAACTTCGGAGCGCGGAAGATTAGTTGACAATAACGAGTATTATGTAAACGAGGTGGAGGGCAAGCCTCAGGAGGCCTTCGATATTTCCTCACTAAAGGTACTCGGAGTTCTGTTCAACACCTTTATTGCGGCTTCTGATTATAAGACCTTTTACCTTATAGATCAACACGCTGCACACGAAAGAGTATTCTATGAAAAATTCATGAAAGAGTTTTTTAAGAAAACAGCTTCAAGCCAGACTATACTTACACCGATTATTAAAGAAATTCCGTATTATGCTGCCGATGGGGAAGGCGGGTGGCCTGATTTTCTGAAAAAATCAGGTTTTGAACTTGAGCCCTTCGGTGAAACCGCATATATTTTCAGGGCAATTCCTTCATATATGGGGCTTAGTCAGGCCGAGGTCTTCCTTGATGATTATATTGACAACATTAACAATTCTTCCAATTTCAAGGATAAGGCAACGGTTGACAGAATAATATTGAGGTCATGTAAGGCTGCCGTAAAAGCTCACGACAAGCTGAGTGCTGAGGAAATCAGAGCTCTGCTCAAGGATCTTTCAAGCTGCAGAAATCCATATTCCTGCCCGCACGGAAGGCCGACAATTGTAAAAATGACTGAAAATGATATGAAAAAGC
>DCGW01000066.1:0-5920 GCA_002315335.1 Firmicutes bacterium UBA1768
GCTTTTGCAGTACTGATTGCTCTTGGAAGTCTCTGTGTTCCGGAAAATCCTGGAAGGATACCGATACCAACCTCAGGCATACCAAACATAGCCTTTTCCGAAGCAATTCTCATGTCGCAGCAAAGAGCCAGCTCGCAGCCTCCGCCGAGAGCAAAACCATTGATAGCAGCTATAGTAACTGTATCAAGCAGCTCTATTCTTCTGAAAACTCCAGACCCTTCATAAGCAAGAGCTCTTCCTTCTGCTGGTCCGTAGTTTGCCATCTGTGCAATATCTGCTCCGGCAACAAAGGCTCTTCCTTCGCCTGTGATAATACAAACTCTTATTGACTTATCGCCTTCAAGAATTTCTACAGCCTGACCCAATTCTTCAATAACCTTTGAATTAAGGGCATTCATTGCCTTTGGTCTGTTAATAGTAATATACGCAATTGCGCCTTCACGTTTGAAAATTATGGTTTCAAATTCCTTGTTCATCAAGAACCTCCTTAATTATTATGTGCATTTTATCTTCCGTCATACCCCGAAACAAGATTAGCTAACTGAGTTCTTACCTTCTGATTGTCTCCTGTCTGAACGGCCGTCCAAAGATTAGAAAGGTTTTTCTGAACCTCTTCGGAATCGAAGTCTTCGCTTAAGTAAACAATAAGATTTTCACAGGTAGTATCCTTGAAATATCCCTTCTTTGAGGTTTGCTTATCCTTTCCGGATTCAGGAACCGAAAAACCGCCAATGTCAAATCCCGATTTATTATTGTCATAGGAGGTAGTTTCAAAGCCCATCTCAGCCTTACTGCCGACAACTCTGATATCAATATCCTCGTAAGGCCTTAATCCATAAAGCTTTATCAGATTTTCCGCCAACTCCACAATGTCCACCTTGTGGCTGCTCTTAATACCAAATATTTCTCCTCCAGAAGAAATGGCAACAGCCTGCAGAATAAGCTCTGAAGCGGAGTCTTCGGTCATAAAGGTTTCGTTTTCAAACTCATCCAGTATGGTAACCGGACCACCGTTTTCGATCTGTTCTTTAAAAATCGAAACTACATTTTTTCGGCTCTCCAAAAGATTTCCCACACGAACCGCGGAATATATGGTTTTTGAAGCTTTGTCGTGCGACTTAACCTTAACCATGTACTCAGCTGCAGCTGCTGTGGCCCCGCCAACATCTTCGTGACGCCCCGCACTGTCTGAGGAAACGAGAATAAATCTCTCAGCAGAGAACTTTTCACAGGAATTAATCAGCCTCATAGTGCCGAAAATATTGTTGTTTGCCGCTTCCTTGGCATTTTCTTCCATTAAATGTTCGTTTGTAAACAGCCCTGCCTGAATAACTATGTGCGGCTTGCCTGTTTCAAATATCTCCTCAACATCTCGCCCGCCACTGGCAGAACAGATAACTGTCTGTATTTCAACATGTGGATAATCTATCCTCAGCTCCCGGCTTAACTCCGAAAGCCCCGACTCAGCTGTGTCAAAAGCAATAAGCTTTCGTGGAGCATAGTTGCACACTTCTCTGCAGATTGCAATTCCGGCAGGTCTGCCCGCTCCCGCAACCATTACTATCCTGCCCTTAAAGCAGTGCATTATCTCCCTCTCGTTGATGTCAATTCTTTCAAAAGGAATTACTTCATCAATGTCAATCTCCGCAGCCTCATCTTCAGCCTCGTAGCCACCGTCTATCATTTCACTCAAGGTCGGCAGAATTCTGAAATCGCAGTCCGTCTTTCTGCACTCCTCGATAATTATTTCCTTTTCGCGCTTCATGGTGTTCGGAATAATCGCAATAATCTCCTCGACCTTGTATTTTCTGACAATTCGCGAAATATTTTTATACCCTATTTCGGTTTTTACACCCTGAATTCTTCTGTTCTTGTGGTTTTTATTGTTATTAACTACCACCACCGGATTATACACTAATTTGCCGGGCTTGGAAGAAATCTTAATCTCTTTGATAAGAGTAGTAACAGCATAACCCGAACCGATAACCATTGTTCTTCTGGTATTTTTGCCTATGCGCCTCCTGCCCATGATTAACAAATCAGCGGCAAATCTATACATCAGCCTTATACCGCCCACAAGAAGCATATCCACAAGAAAGGCAATGATTACAACACCTGAAGGCATACCGTTTTTGAAAATCAGCAAAAGCAACGCCCCTGTAACAAGGTTTGCCGCAGCCACACCGCCGAATACTCTGAGCACATCCTGAAGGCAGGCATACCGCCATAATGTACTATAGAGTCCAAACAGGAAAAAGAATACTATCTTTATCAATGAAAGAAAGACCCAGGTTCCAAGCCATACTTCAAGGCAAGTACTGAATGCAGTTGATTCGGGTGCGAAATCATAACGAAGAAGCATCGCAATAAGATATGAAAGATTAATTAATATTACGTCTGCTGCAATTAAGCCGACAAGTCTTATTCCCTTCTGCATATGTCCTCCTTTCAAAAAATGTATGTGTCCTGTTATTATATCATCTTAGCAGCTTAGTATCAACGGTACAAATGGAATGAAATCTGCAATAATTACAGGCATCCGTGACTTTGTCAATCTTCATCGGCTCAACTGTCACATCACCTCGCATCATTTTACCCGCGAATCTCTCTGCACGCAGCATAGAAGTTTCCATCAGGTCTTCAAAATCCTCGCTGCTCATAACACCAAAGCTCGGAGTAGGCTTTACTTCACCATTTGTCAGCTTTTGCAGCTTTACTATTTCCGAATAGCCATGGGCTTCCGAAGCCTCTCCCATGTCCTCGTCAATAGCCTCGATTATCCAGGGCTCATCTACCATTATTCCGTCCATTTTAAACTCTCTTCGGAGCTTTTCTTCAAGCTTGTCAGAGCCTTCATTTCTTGCCTCATCAAACTTTTCGGTATTCGCAGAAGGTTCTTGTATTTTGAAATAAAACACCCCTGCGGGAACAATCGTGGGTCGGTCCTTTGAAAGACCATTTTTTGCTGCCATCATGTAGAGCATCAGCTGCAGGCGATAGCCCGTTTCTATTTCCATCTGGTCTATTTTTGCAGCCCCTGATTTATAGTCTATTACCTTAACACAGCTTCCCAGCGGAGCGTCGGCAATATCAATCCTGTCAATTCTGCCCTCTACCAGAACCTTTGAACCGTCTTCAAGCTCCAGCTCAACCGGAGGCAGAGCCTTATTTCGTCCAAACGGAGTCTCAAACAGGAATTCCGAAAAAGCGCCCTTTTGAACGTGCTGCGCCACCATGTATGCGGTCCTCTCACAGACATTTTTTATTCGCGAAATTCTATACTCTCCCTCAGGGCCTTCAAACAGCTGACCCTCGGCAAATTCCTTTACCGATTCCTCAGCAATTTCACCAACTATACTCTCGACAATAGCCTCATCTGCCGACAGCCACATGTGGTCTTCGGTTAGCTTCTCCGAAAACTTCATTATTACATCATGGTATATCGTGCCCATTTCAGGGGGTGCCGCTTCAAACACCTTTCTCTCGTCAGCCTTTATTCCGTAACGCAAAAAGTGTGCAAAAGGACAATGACCATAGTTTTCAAGCGAGGTTGGGCTTACAATAGCAGGACCAAAAAGCGCCTCCCTGACCTCAGGCTCAAGATACTCTCTGGGCATAGCTCCCCTGCTGATATATCCCTCTACGGAGTTAGTTAACTCTTCTCCCACAAGGTGTCTCTCATCAATATTCACCACCTCAATTTTCGGGAAGATTTTTTTAATGGAGTCAAACAAACTTGATGGTCCTCCTATGCCATCATCTTCATTTCCTCCCGCATACCATGTGAGGTAAAGCTTTCTCTCTGGGGCAGTGAGGGTTCGGTAAACAGCCAGCTTTTCCTTTTCTGTTCTGTCAGAGGCTCCAATCAGCGCCTGTCCGGCAAGCTCATTAACCCTGGCCTTTTCCCTCTCGCTGAGAAGTCCGTTTGAAGAACCTGTATCAGGAACAAGCCCCGCACAAAAGCCCATAAAAATCACCGCTTTGTATTCACCCTCGCCGAACTCCTCAGGGCCGGCAAAAATTACGCTGTCAACAGTCGCCGGTATCAGCCCGATTTCAAGAGACTCTACTCCGGCTCTGAGTATATCGAAGAATTCGTCCCTCTCACAGACATACTTCTCAAGAAGTAGTGATAGTCGTTCGAATATAGCCCTTGTCTTCTCCCAAAGCTGAAGCGTAGCCTCGCCCAAATCAGCTCTTCCTGCCGCCTTAAGCCTGTCGCTGTCAGCCACTATTTTTTCTTCCAGCTTAAGCTCATCTCTGAAGTACGCAAAAAGCTTTTCGCTGTACTCTCCTCCGGTAGTACAATCAGCAAGAGCCTCAAACAAAGACTCTATCTGCCCGATAAGCGAAGCCCTTATTCTTTCTGCCTCAGCCAACTCTGCCTCAGCTTCACCCGGGTCCTTTCTGCGCCTGTCAATGCGGCTAAAGGGTCTCTGCCACCTGAAGGTTTCTATTTTATATTTATATGCATAGTTCTCTAAAACTTCTTTTTCATCATGGTTAATATCGAACACGCCTGTTTCAGCAATTCTCATCAGGTCTTCACCCTTGCCGTAGCCCTTTTCAAGGCTGCAAAGACACAATATAAACTGCATAAAGCGATTATCGATAGCATTATACTTTGAGTTGTCAAAGTATTTTATGCCTTCCCTCTCGAACACTCTCCTGATAAGCCCCGCTCTTGAAGGCAGGTCGCTTACTGCGACGCCAATATCCTTAAACCTGTAACCCTGGTTTTTTACAAGCTCCTTTATGAGTCTGGCTGCAAGCAAGACCTCGTTTTCAGCCGAACTGCAGGAAAATGCCATAATATCCTCAGGTTGGTCGTTGTAGAATTTTTCCTTTGGAAAAGCATAAATATTCCGCCCAAGGTGAGCTATTTCCTCATTTTGCTCCTTGGCGAAGCTATCCGGTACCGGCTGAAAATAATAGCCCCTCTCACCTATGGTCTTCGCAATCCCGGCCACAGCTCTTATGGTCTTGTTGACAGGCTCAAACAGGTTGTAGTCAGCCTCCTCCGGCCTTCCGGTTGTAAGCAAAACAGTGAGGTTTTCGCATTTTTTGGAAATTTCTTCCATTACTGTTATCAATCTGGCAGAAAAGAAGTCAAAGCCGTGAACAAATACCGCTTTTCCCTCCAGCTCCTCGCACCTGTTAATTTCGCGGCTAAGCCTTTCAAGGTAGTCCTCAGTATCAAAGAACTTGCCCTTTATTTCTTCCTCGTACGCTTCAAATATCAGGCCTATTTCCTTCAGCTTTTTTGTGAGAAGGCTGCTTTTTTCCGCTCCACCGTCCTCTGTGTTTTCGACAAGGCCCGCCCCGAGCACAGCCTCAGGCGAAGTTCTGTTCTGCTTAAAGTCCTGAATAACATCGCCCATCAGGCGCACAAAGTCGGCCTTTTCCGCTGAGCGGGCAAAAAGCCTCAGTTCTTCCTTTTTCTCGGAAATAACCTTTCTTAGTATCATGGCTCTTGAAAGGTCGTCTATGTATTTTACTCCCTCTGCACGGGGAAGCAGCTTAGTCGCCATACGAGAAAAGCTCATGATTTCAATGTCCATGAGCCCTCCTGCGTTTAATGCGGAAAAAGCTTTTCTTTCCATTTCAAGGGTATAGCGGTCAGGCACAAGTATAAGCGCCCCGCTATAGCCCTCCTCCATCATCTTTTTTGCTTCATCAAAAGCGAAGCCTGCCAGATCGATGTTGTTTTTTCCGTAAAATATTCTTACCATAATTTTTTCTTTGACGGTAGTTCCGCCTGCCATAAGCTTCGATATAACTTTAGTCTCTGGCCTTGAGCTTTTCCCTGATGAAATAGTCTATATCTCCGTCCATTACGGCATAAACGTTGCCCACTTCAGCGCCCGTTCTGTGATCCTTTACCATAGAATACGGGTGAAATACATAGGAACGTATCTGA
>DCGW01000066.1:5942-10034 GCA_002315335.1 Firmicutes bacterium UBA1768
TTCCCCAGGTTATCTGGCTGAAATCGCCCTTAAGCTCGTCGATTTTATCCTTATGCTCCTGCCTTGCAAGCTCCATCAGCTTTGCCTTCAGAATATTCATGGCAACATCCTTGTTCTGGTGCTGTGAACGTTCATTTTGGCAGGTTACCACAATGTTGGTCGGAATATGAGTTATTCTGATTGCCGACTCGGTCTTGTTTACGTGCTGACCTCCAGCTCCGCTCGAACGATAGGTGTCAATTCTCAGGTCCTCCGGATTGATTTCGAGCTTGATTTCCTCGTTTATTTCCGGCATGACATCCAACGAAGCAAAGGAGGTATGTCTTCTTCCTGAGGAGTCAAACGGCGAAATCCTGACTATCCTGTGTACTCCCTTTTCGTTTTTCAGATAGCCATAGGCATAGTCACCCTGAACGAGGTAGGTTGCACTCTTAATACCGCCTTCCGGATCAGCCTGATAATCTATCTCCTTGACCTTATAGCCCTTGCTTTCCGCCCACCTTACATACATTCTGACAAGCATTTCTGCCCAGTCCTGAGCATCAGTACCGCCGGAGCCCGCATGAATGGAAATAATGGCGTTGTTAGGGTCGTATTCATCGGAAAGAAGGATTTTTACTGTCATTTCATCTATGTCAGCAAGCAGCTTATTGTAGCTTTCTTCTGCCTCTGCCGCCATTTCCTCGTCGTTTTCCTCTTCGGCAAGTTCTATCAGAGTTTCAACGTCAGAAAGCTCTTCCTCGAGCGACCGAAACTCTTCCACCTTGGTTTCTATCGACTTCTTTTCCCTGAGAACTACCTGAGCAGCCTCGTGGTCGTCCCAAAAGTCTTCGGCTTCGATTTGTACAGCCATTTCTTCAAGCCTGGCGTTTAAACCTGCAAGGTCAAAGAGAACCTCCGAGTTCGTTTATTTTCTCGGCAGTACGCCCGAGCTCGTATTTTATCTGGTCAAGTTGTACCATATTATAGGTCCTTTCCGCAGCAATTCTTATATTTTTTGCCGCTTCCGCATGGACAAGGGTCATTTCTTCCAACCTTTGGGTCTTTTCTTATAGGCGCCGCCTTAGACTGCTGACCCTCCTGTGGAGGCATTCCCGGATTGTTAAGAGGTGCCTCTGTCCCTGTAGCATTGGCCATTGCATCGTCAATATATTCCTGCTTTACGGTTACGCTGTTTCCCGAAACCGTTGAGGTTCTGTCAGACTTTGTTTCGATAGTCGCATTAAAGCAGTATTTTACCATGTCTTCTTTGATGTTCTTTATCATTTCCTCGAACATTTCAAAGCCCTCTGCCGCATACGCCGCAGCCGGGTTTTCATGGCCAATTGCTCTGAGACCGATACCCTGTCTGAGCTGGTCCATATCATCAATATGCTCTATCCACTTTGTATCAACAACCTTAAGAAGTATCATTCGTTCAACCGCTCTTATCTGAGCTTCGCCGATAGATTCTTCCTTTTCTTTATATAGATTGTCGAACTGCTCCATCACATATTCCTTGAGGTCCTCTTCTTCCATTTCAAGGAGGTTTTCAGGCTTTATTTCAGGCGCATTGCCGCAGATTTTATTAATATTTCCCTGCAGCTCTTCCATATCCCATTCTTCCTGATACTGGGATGAAAGGGTTGTCATTTCAACATAGTCGTCCACTTCCTCTTTGAGCATTGAGAAAAGGTGTTCTCTGAGGTCCTCGCCCTCTAATACACGCTTTCTTTCTGCATAGACTATGCCACGCTGTTTTGCCATAACATTGTCGTACTGGAGGATATATTTTCTTGCCTGGAAGTTTCGACCTTCAACCTTCTTCTGGGCATTTTCTATTGTTTTTGTGAGCACGCCCGCTTCAATGGAGTCGTCCTCGGTAAGTCCCATTTTTGAAATCATAGCCTGAATTTTCGGGCCGCCAAAAATAGTCATGAGCGGATCTTCCAGAGAAACATAGTACTGTGATGAGCCCGGGTCTCCCTGTCTGCCGGAACGACCTCTGAGCTGGTTGTCCACACGCCTTGACTCATATCTTTCGGAGCCGATAACATGGAGTCCGCCGACCTCAACAACCTTGTCGTGCTCTTCCTGTCTTTCAGCCTTATACTTTTCATAAAGGCCCCTGTATACTTCTCTTGCGGCAAGCAGCTTTTCGTCCTCAACAGGAATCATTGAGCTTGCATAGGAAATTGTCACCTCATCGTAGCCCTTCTTAACCATTTCCTGATTTGCAAGGAAGTCCGGGTTACCTCCGAGGATAATATCTGTACCACGGCCGGCCATGTTAGTAGAAATTGTAACCGCGCCAAATCTGCCGGCTTCAGCAATGATAGTCGCTTCCTTTTCATGGTGCTTAGCATTAAGTACGTTATGCTTTATGCCCTGCTTTGAAAGAAGCTTGCTGATTTTTTCGGATTTTTCAATAGAAATTGTTCCTACCAGTACCGGCTGACCTTTTTCGTGTCTTTCGACAATATCGTTGATAATAGCATTGAACTTGCCGTTTTCTGTTGTATATACGGAGTCTGGCAGGTCTTCTCTGATATTAGGCATATTGGTTGGAATGCAGATTACATAAAGGTTGTAGATTTCTGCGAATTCGTCCTCTTCTGTCTTTGCAGTACCGGTCATACCGCAGAGCTTTTTGTAGCCTCTGAAGAAGTTCTGTATAGTTGTTGATGCTAAGGTCCTCGACTCACGTCTTACTCTGAGACCTTCCTTGGCTTCGATAGCCTGGTGAAGTCCATCGCCGTATCTTCTGCCTGGCATAGGTCTGCCCGTCAGCTCGTCTACAATAACAACCTCTCCGTCGTTAACCATGTAGTCGACATCGCGCTTCATGAAATCTCTCGCTCTGATAGCGATGATTACATGGTGGTTGTATTCCATATTCTCAGGGTCTGAGAGATTTTCTATTCCAAAGAAGCCTTCTATTTTTGCAACACCCTCGTCAGTGAAGGAAACAGTTCTGTCCTTTTCGTCAAGAGTATAGTCTTCATCTCGCTTCATGCCTCTTATAAAAGAGTTTGCTCTTGCATAGAGCTCGGTTGATTTGTTGCCCTCTCCCGAAATCACGAGCGGTGTTCTTGCTTCGTCGACCAATACAGAGTCGACTTCATCGACGATTGCAAAGCTTAAGCCTCTCTGGAGCCTCTGCTCCGCATAAATTGCGAGGTTGTCCCTGAGATAGTCAAAGCCCAGCTCGTTGTTTGTAGCATAAGTAATATCACATCTATAGGCCTGCTGTCTGAGCTGGCCCGGCATTCCGCCTATTACGCAGCCGACCGTCAATCCGAGGAAGGTATAGATTTTTCCCATCCACTCTGCGTCACGCTTTGCCAGATAGTCATTGACTGTTACAATATGTACGCCTTCTCCCTTTAACGCATTGAGGTATGCAGGCAGGGTTGCCACAAGGGTTTTACCTTCACCGGTTTTCATCTCAGCAATAAAGCCTCTGTGAAGGGCTATGCCACCGATAAGCTGAACCTTAAAGTGTCTCATGCCGAGAGTTCTTACAGAAGCCTCCCTGCATACAGCAAAGGCCTCAGGAAGCAGGTCGTCAAGGGTTTCCCCTGCTGCCAATCTTTCTTTAAATTCAGCGGTTTTTCCTGACAGCTCCTCGTTAGAAAGAGCCTGCATCTGCGGCTCAAGCGCCTCTATTTCGTCAGCAATCTTTGATAATTTTTTAACATCCTTGTCGTTAAAGTCCCCAAATATTTTTTCAAAAAATCCCATTTTTTTCTCCACTCAATAATGATTTAAAGGGCAGACTGAATAAACCTTCTTTTATCGGTTTATGAGCCCGCCCTATTTTTTGTTATAGCTACAGAAGTCTTGCAAGGTCTTCCCCGCAGAAATGGAGGAAGTATGCGTTTACCGCAACAATCAGCAAACAGATTATGAGTATTTTTACCCAGTTTGTGCTGAAATCTTTTCGTTTTCTGCCTTTTTCATCATATTCTACACGTCTTCTTTTTTTCGGTGTGTTATATGGAACCTCAGGCTCAGGAAATTCTTCCTTAACTGCCTCTGCAGTATCGTTTTCGAGTTCGTAATCATGATAAACATTCTTCATAATATGCCACTGCCACTCAAAATGTGATT
>DCGW01000024.1 GCA_002315335.1 Firmicutes bacterium UBA1768
GCTGAGTCAAAGCCAAGTCCAAATTCGATGCCCTTCACTGCCGGCACTGAGAATACTATTGAGGAAATCCTTGATTCGAGCCCTTCAAACAATGGCCCGCCAAGGCCTCCGGGACAGCCAAGTATAATACACTCAATTATTCCTCCAATACTGTCGCCTGCAGCCTTTATTTCCAAAATAAGTGACTTCATCCTTTCTCCTGCGGCAGAGCTGACTGTGGGGAAGTCCTTTTCGGCTGTGGTGAACTCAAGCTCGCCTATGTCATTTGTATTTCCGATAGATGCAATTCTGGAAATTATCTGTATGCCTTTGTACTCGCAGAACTGCTTGCAGATTGCACCTGCCACACAAAGCGCTGCTGTCATTCTCCCCGAAAACTGACCTCCGCCGGTAAGGTTATAATCTTTGCCGTACTTCAGCCATGCTGTATAGTCAGCGTGGCCGGGTCGGGGAAGGTTTTTCACTTCGTTATAGGCCTGTTTATTAATATCGCGGTTTTCTATTTCTGCACAAATTGTATTGCCGTCAGTCAGACCATCGGCAGATATTCCTGAGGTAAAAACAGGAATATCCGGTTCTTTTCTGGATGTTGACCATGGATTTCTGCCAGGGGCTCTGCGATTTAAGAAGAGCTGAAGCTCGTCCATATTTATTTTTATACCTGTAGGAAAGCCGTCAAGCCTCATTCCTATGCCTGGGCCGTGTGATGAGCCGAATATTTCAAGCCTCAGGTTTTGACCGTATCTGACTGTCATTTTTCCACCTCTGATTTATTTAAGTCTTCAAAAAAATTGGGGTACGATTTTGCTGTACATTCAATATTTTCAATAATAACGTTGTCTTTGCATGCGCTTGCGGCAACCGCTGCTGCCATGGCTATCCTGTGGTCGTTATGAGGGTTAACCCTGCCTCCAATGAGCGAGGGCTTACCTATGATAGTCAGGCCGCTTTCTTTTTCGTGAGCCTCGCCGCCAAGGGAGTTTATCATTTCGACTGTGGATTTAATCCTGTCCGACTCCTTGTATCGAAGTCTTTCTGCATTAATAATATCTGTTTTTCCGGGTGATACAGCGGCTAAAACAGATATTATCGGAACAAGGTCAGGTATCTGTTTCGCGTCTATAGTTCGAGTGAGAGGTCGGTTGTTATTGTCTTTAAAACTGCCTACGGAAACCTTTATGCAATTATTGGTGATTTCCACATTTGCTCCGAAATCGCGTAAAATTTCCAAAATGGCTTTATCGCCCTGAACCGAATCTGTTGATAGATTATTTACGCATATTCCCTTTTTTGACATCGCACCCAGGCACAGGAAAAATGCTCCCGCTGACCAATCTCCTTCAAGCAGCGATGAATTTCCCTCGATGAGAGGTTTAATTATTCCATTTTCAACGGATTTGACAGTCGGAATGGAGTAATACTGATTTCCATAAATGGTGTAGGTTATTGAACCTATGGAATCAGGCGAAGAAAAACCCTGTTTTTTTCTGTCCTGTGACGGAGCTGTATTTTCCAAATAAGTCGTTTTTTTCTCAAAGCTGATTCCATAAGAATGTAAAATATTCTCAGTAATAGTAATATATGGAAGCGATTCTATAGGCCCGCTGACTTCAAGCGTTGAAGTGCCGCTCAAAAGGGGCAGGGCTAATAGCAGGCCGGATACATATTGAGAAGAAATATTTCCGGGAATAGAGTAAGCGCCGGGTTCGATTTTTCCAGAGCAAGTGATTTTTTGCCCATCGATGCTTATTTTTTCGCCGTGGGCACAAAGCTCATCCGTAAGAACCTTATGAGGTCTTTCGGAAAGACTTTTATCCAGGAAGAATTCTGCTTCAATGCCAAGAGCACAGGCAATGGGTAAAATTAATCTTAAGGTTGTGCCGCTTTCACCAGCGTTTAGAACAACAGGCTGGTGAGCCTTTGACTCTTGGGACCCGATTGCCGAGAGCAGAGCCTTCATGCAGGAAATGGTTGCATCAATATCAGACGAAAGCCCTTTGATGTGCAAAGTTTCCTCCGCTTCTGTGTTACCTGCGAGGTAAGAACATATCAGGTGTCTGTGGGCAAGGGATTTTGACGGTGGAACGGTTATTGTTCCGTGTCGGCTGCCGGGGACTATGGTTTTTATCACTCCACACCTCCGGCTTTAAGCCAGGCTAACAGGTCTTCGTTTTTAACATTGACGATGTTGCACCTGCCTTGGTCCACAGGGACAATCAACCTTGTAGCAGTACCGTCGTTCTTCTTATCCGCTGCAACGTAGCTTGAGATTTCTTCGGCAGAAAAGGTTGTTCTGGCAGGAAGACCATTTGCTTCGATTAAGGCTGTTAATTCGTCTGAGGTGGCTTGCGAACAGTAGCCGAGACTTGCGGCTGCTTTTGCTATTATTGCCATTCCTGCAGCGACTGCCTGACCGTGGCCTGATTTATATTTGCTGAGGCTCTCGATTGCATGACCAAAGGTGTGACCGAAGTTTAAGACAGCCCTGAGCCCGGTGTCATATTCGTCTGCACTAACTATAGTACTTTTTATGGAAACACACTTTTCTATTACATCTTCAAGGTTTTCGCCTATGGAATAGGTTTTTAGCACTTCGATCAGGGTCAGGGGAGCGGTTGAAAGCTCCGCAGCCTGTTTAGCTGATGTGTTGAGTTCTTCGTAACTGCAAGCTTCCTTGCCGCATATGGTTTTCTCCATTGCAGAATACTTTATCACTTCTCCTAAGCCGTTGAGAAACTCTGCTTGCGGAAGGGTGCAGAGGCAGTCTGTATCGCAAATTACAAGGTCGGGCTGATAAAAGCATCCGGCCTGGTTTTTTCCGCTGCTTAGGTTGATTGCGGTTTTTCCTCCCACAGAAGAATCTACCGCGGCCAGCAGTGTGGTCGGACAGTGGACCAATCTTATGCCTCTTTGATAGGTTGCTGCAGCAAATCCGCCGATATCTCCGACAACTCCGCCTCCGAGAGTCAGAACTATATCCTGCCTGTTGAAGCTATTGTCGCATAGGAAATCAATTATTTTGCCGTAGTTTGTGATATTCTTGCTGTTTTCTCCCGGCGGCAGGGCGCAGATAACAGTACTAAAGCCCTGTTTTTTTAGTGATTTTACAAGCATTTCACCCCAAAATGGAAAAACTATCTCGTCTGATATTATTGCGATTTTTCGCTCCTTTGGGTTGAAGTTTTTATCGGTTGAACAAAGAGCGTTGCTTATTTCAGCTCCTGCGCCTTGGAGCAAACCGCTTCCGATCAAAACTTTGTATGCTTTTGAGGCTTTTACTTCTATGGTTTTCATGCTATTCACCGTCGATTATATTTCCCATCTTAATGTTTTTCTGTATCAATTCGTCAGTGACCTCATATATTTTCTTTGAGGCTATTGCGGTTTTCTGCTGCCTTTTGTAAATCTGAGCAGAATGTACCTTATGGTAGCGCCAGTCTCCTCCGTTGTTGCTGTCGTTGAGAAGCAGTGGCTGGAAGTTGTCCATTGCATGAGCAAATTTTGCATCAGCCGTTTTGTTTTCTTCAAATTCGTCATAAAGAGCAATTAGGTCAAGCTTTTGATCCTCTGGCAGGAGCGAGTATATTCTCTCTTTTGCGGCATCCTCTCTGGCTCGCTGAGTTTTCATTGCTTCTTCGTCGTAAGCATAGGTGTCGCCGGCATCTATTTCAACTACATCGTGAATGAGGCACATTACCATTACACGGGCAATGTCAACCTCTTCGTCTGCGTATTCCTTCAAAAGATAAGCCATCAGAGCTAAATGCCAGGCGTGCTCTGCGTCGTTTTCCTGCCTTGTGTTGCCGGTGAGATGTGTTTGCCTGAGAATATTCTTTTCCTTATCAACCTCTAAGATAAAGTCTATCTGCTTTCTTATTCTTTCGTTCATAGCTGCCCCTCAAATTCATTCGTTAATTATATACATTGTAATGCAATGCGCCGGGTTGTTCAAGGTGTTTAATGAAGCCGGTGTTCTTTAAATATAGGTAAACGGTAAATAACCC
>DCGW01000049.1 GCA_002315335.1 Firmicutes bacterium UBA1768
ACAAAGATGAAGGATAATAAATCAGTGGAAACATCAGAAAAAGGACGACTGTCTGAGCCTCATGTGAGAGTAATAATAATGATAGCTATTTTTATTATAGCTATTATTGCGCTCTCTGTTTACAATATTTATAACATCAGAAGTGCGACAGATATTGAAAGCATAGATTCTCTGTCCGGTCAGCGAATAGCCTGCTGTGTAGGCTGGGAGGCAGATTACATTCTTTCTCCTCGTAATGACATTACACTTTTACGTTATGACACAAATGCAGACTGTATTCTCGGGCTTTCTTATGGTCAGGTTGACGCGGTTGCTCTTGACGATGTTACGCTCCAAACAGTTTTAACAAAAACAAGCGGTTTAGAAATTTTGCCGGAACCTATAGCAAAAATAGGATGTACCTTATATGCCTCCTATGGGGCTGAAGAAATACTCGCAGAGTTTAATGAATTTGCCGATAATTTTGTGAAAAGCGATGAATATGAGGCTTTTCATGATAATATTTTATCAGAAAATTATGTGATGCCGGACATTCCTGAGGTTGAGGATGGCAAAGTACTTCATGTGGGGTACGTCCCTGAATGCTATCCTGAGGCGTATGTGGATTTTAATACGGGAGAACCGGCAGGGTATGGCATAGAAATAATTGAAAGATTTGCCTATGAGTATGGATATACAATAGAATGGGAACAGACAAGTGACACCTCTGCACTTGTACAGCTTGCAAGAAATCAGCTGGACTTTGCTGCTTGTTATGTTTCTGATGTTTACAGAGAAGATACCGAGAATAGCGGAAGGGTGCATATGACAAATGCGTTTGTATACTCTAATGTATTTCTGGTAAAGATTAAGGACGGAGAAAAGCTGAAGATTACCGGCGAAATAACATATTAACCTAAATGAAGTCGCTGCTATGTGCAATGCAAAAGTCTGAGGACAAGTAATATGAAGATTATTGACAAATATGAACCGATAAAGAAGAGCCTTGCTGAGCGAGAGCATAGAGTAAACAATATTACTATTACCTTTTGTGTGGTATTTGCTCTCATGTCTCTTTATTTCACGCTTAGGTTTTACGCGGGCAATTTCTATACTCCTGCGGACGGGCTGTACTATTATCAGGGTTATATTGAATTGGGAAGTACACTTATGCTGCTTTTGTGCGCTATTATTACTAAGCTGTCCGAAAAAAGATGCCCGTGGCTTCCGAGGTATTTTTTCCTGATTACTTATTTGGCTAAGGCTGTTTCGAGTTCTATTTGCCTTGAGTTTAACTACTTTATTTTTTTCGTAATCCCGCTAATAATCGCAATAGGCTATTATAACGTAATATACTCGACGATTACTGCTGCTGCGACTTTTTTTTCCTATGTTATTTCAGACTATTTTGCTGCGGTATACGGACTTGTAGACCTGAATCTGTATGATGTTACTTATATGGATGGTCTCAAAATGATTTTTGATGATACTAATTATTTATATAATTATTTCAATGCTTATACCTGGCCGGTTGCAGCCATGCTCTTCTTTGTCTCGGCCGTAAGCGTTGTACTTGCAAAAAATGGAGCTGATGCTCTTTTAAACGAATATAATATCAGCAAAGAGTATGCCTCGATGGAAAGAGAGTTTTCCCTGGGTAAGGAAATTCAACAGTCCATGCTTCCGGACCGAGTGCTGATTTCTCAAAACTTTTCAGCCTATTCATATATGGTAAGTGCTAAAAACGTTGGAGGAGATTTTTTCGATTACTTCACAGTGGGTGAGGACAAGCTCGTGATTACCATTGGTGATGTCTCTGGCAAGGGTATTTCGGCGAGTCTGTTTGCTTCAAACACCAAGGCGTTAATCAGAGCTCAGGCTCATAATGGTTTCGAGCCAATGCAGATTTTGCAGAGAACCAATGTTTCGCTATGCAGTACAAATAAGAAAAAGCTTTTTGTTACTATCTGGCTGGGTCTTATAGATTTAAAAACCGGTGACTGTACCTACTGTAATGCAGGGCATAATCCTCCGATTATCAAGACTGCTGGTGGAGAAGCAGTATGGTTGAGGAGTAAGCCTAATTTTATTATAGGCCGCAGACCTCATATGAAATATGACCAACACCATGTTCAGATCAACGAGGGCGATTCTCTCGTGCTTTACACGGATGGAGTGACTGAGGCTATGAATGAGCAGGGTCAGATGTTTAGCGAGGAGAGGCTCTTAGACTACATTTCAAAGAACAAGATTGATGAAGATTTCACAAAGAAGCTGATGAAGGAAATAAGTGGCTTCAGGGGCAAGGCCGAGCAAAACGATGATATAAGTCTTGCATGCGTAAGGCTCACCGAGCTTAAGAAGGAAGAAAAGCTTGAACGAAGCTTCAAAGCGAGCAGCGAGGAATACTATGGTCTCTGTGATTTTGTGATTGGCTTTGCAAAAAAACATACAGGGGACAAGAAAATCTTAAATGATCTTGAGATTTCGTTAAGCGAAATATTCTCAAACCTTGAGTTTTACTCATCTGAGGATAAGAATAAGCGTACAGATGTAAAGGTGGCGTTGTCGTATGACGATGGAACCATGTCAATAGAAATTGCAGATAACGGAATTGAGTTTAACCCATTAGACAGACCAAAGCCTTCTGCTACGGAAAACAAAAAGAATAAGATTATCGGCGGCTTTGGAATATTTATGGTGAAAAACCTGATGGATGAGGTTGATTATCGTTATGAGGGCATGAATATTCTGACTCTGAAGAAACGACTGAATTGAACAAAATAACGACACTGAAGCGTTTGCGGAATTATATTTCAAATATTAAAGTAAATTGAGTTTTAGCAGAGAAAATGAGTAGTAAGAAAAGACTGATGAATAGGAACTTGTTAAGTAAAGTGCTTACGACTGCGCTGGAAGTACTAATGGTGCCGGAGCTGAGCGTGAAGGCGAACGCTACGACATTTTGACCGAAGAAGGAGAACACGATGTTAAAACACTATAAATATATGCGAATACAGGGAAGGGAAATAGCTAAGAACACAGAATACGCCAACGGAGTGTTCGGTATTTTTCGCGACCTTGAAAGGGGTGAAGTGTTGAGTGAAGAAGACTACGACCTATATGTTGAAATCGTAGAGTTTTTTATAAACAATCTGCCTTTTCCGCCTATGTGCAATAATCAGGAAAAGGTGGTATGTTTTTTTAAGACCGAGTCGGCTGACGAGATGATGAAGTATATGAAGCCTCTGGTCTGGCTTCTCGAAAGGTATCATCATCCATATGACATTGTTCTGACGAATTTCCCGGGAGAAATAGTATATGAAGATGAGTATCAGGTTGTGGTTGAAGTTGATAAGCTTGACTACAGGGATACAAAAGATGTAATGCGAGAAGATATTTTTGAAAAACTTATGGCTGATGCAAGGAATAGAAACGCAAAAGCTCAGGACTGACATTAGCAGGCAGGATGAAACCAGTGCTGAATTACTGGAATAAAACCATTTATAAACAACAGAGTCTGTAATCGCACAAAATCATAAGGTTTAGATGTGGATTGGGTTCATTAAAGGCTTTGCTGCAAGTTATTGCTTGACTTGATTGTTGATTTTTCAATGATTAAGGTATTGACAAATAGAGAGGATTTTACGATGAAAATTAATGTTAACGAAAAAGATAGCGGAACTTATTTGATTGCACCGGAAGGTAATTTAGACTATATTACCTCTGCTGAGCTTGATGAGGTTGTAGTTGAGGTTGCGGGTAAGGCCGAAAAAATGATTATCGATGTCAGCAATATCAACTACATTGCCAGCGCAGGTCTAAGAGTGCTCTTAAATGCAGATGATCTTATGAGTGAAAAGGGCGGAATGGCTCTTACAAATGTAAATGACTATGTAATGGATATTCTCAAAATGACGGATTTTGTCAGCGTTCTTACAATTGAATGATAAAATCTGCAAAAAAACGCTGATTTTTAGAGGAAATGTCTGACTTTTTAATTAAATCACCGCAATATTCATTTTATTCTTGAAAAATAATACAGAAGCTTTTATAATGCTATTTGTCTGCTGAATTTCGGCAGCAAGTAGCATTTTATTATTTTATATTAATATAATATCTGTATCGGAGGAAAAAATGTCTTTGTCTGACAATGAATTTATTTTTACCCTGTCAATTTTATTACTTTTGGCAGGGGCAATAGCTGCAATAGTATTTAGCAGGAAACATAAAGCAGCAAATATTATTTCAAATTGCTTTTGTATCGGCGCTTCCGCACTTGGCGCTGTCTCTGTTATTCGTCATCTGCTTGATGGTGGCGGAATAAAACAAGTCTTCACTTTCACTTCAAATATTCCATTAATAGAAATTAGCCTCAGATACGACAACCTATCGTCGTATTTTTTGCTCATACTTTTTGTTTTGACTTTTGCAGTATCGATATATTCCATAGGATATATTTCACACTATTATGGAAAAAGAGCAGTAGGGGTTTTTAACTTCCTTTATTGTTCATTCATATTATCCATGATGATGGTAATGCTTGCAGGTAACCTGATTACCTTCTTTATTGCATGGGAGCTGATGTCGGTTACATCGTATTTTCTTGTTGTTTTTGAACACGAAAAAAGCGAAAACGTAAAGGCTGGCACGGTGTATATTATTATGACTCATCTTGGTGCTGCCTTTATTATGGCTGCCCTTATGATAATGTACGCGCTCACCGGAGAAAGCATGATTATAGGGTCAAACGGCTTATTCGCCGATATACCAGAGGCATTTAAAAACCTTTGCTTTATATTCTTTATTTTAGGCTTTGGAACTAAGGCTGGCATTATTCCTTTTCATATCTGGCTTCCAAAGGCGCATCCTGCTGCATCGAGCAATATCTCTGCTCTTATGTCGGGCTTCATGATAAAAACAGCAATATACGGAATTCTCAGGTTTACTCTTGGCTGCTTTGGTGTTTCTGAAGTCTGGTGGGGTACAACAATACTTGTTCTTGGAATAATTGCAGCTGTACTCGGAGTGGCTTATGCTTTGATGGAGCATAATATTAAGAGACTTTTAGCATATCACAGTATTGAGAATATCGGAATTATTTTCATTGGACTCGGCATAGGCTTTCTTGCCCTGTCAAAGGGTAATAGCTTTGTTGCCGGTATTGCTATCGCTGCGGCGCTTTTCCACACGATGAATCACGCACTCTTCAAGGGTGGTTTGTTTTTAGGAGCCGGTTCAATACAATATTCAACTAATACAAAAGACATAGAGCAGCTTGGCGGTCTTATTAAGAAAATGCCTCTTACTGCAATCTTTATGCTTTGTTTTTCTCTTGCTATTTCTGCAATCGTTCCGTTTAACGGCTTTGTGAGCGAGTGGCTGACCTACCAGTCTATATTTGCATTTCTCAGCGAGGGAAGTCTTGGCATGGATCTCATTATTATCCTTTCTGCGGCTGCGCTGGCCTTTGCGGGAGCACTTGCTGCTGTTTGCTTTGTTAAACTGTTTGGGATTTCTTTTCTTGGACTGCCGAGAAGCGAATCTGCAAAAGCTGCAAAGGAAGTACCTGTCACGATGCTCTCCGGAATGGGAATATTGGCAGCGCTCTGTCTTGCTTTTGGACTTTTCCCGAGGTTGGTTTTAAAGGTTATCGCTGCCGTTACTTCTGAAATAGCCGGCTTGTCGTTGCTGGAAAATATTTCCAATTCCACAATTCCGATATGTAGTGGAATTTCAATAGGAAATAATAGAATGTCCATGGCTGCATTACTTGTAGTAATAGTGGTACTTGTGGTAGCAGCTATTATAGGGGTCAGGCTTACAGGCGGAAAGGGAAGAAGCAGAGGCTTTGGTACCTGGGACTGCGGCTTTGTTGAGATAAATGAACGAATGCAGTATACTGCTACAGGTTTTTCCAAGCCTATAAGAATAGTGTTCAGACTATTATACAGACCATATAGAAAACTGACAGTAAAAGGGGAAATACCAGAATACTTCCCGGATAAAATGGAGTATAAGGTCGGCACGGTTTCCATTTTTGAAAAATATATTTATGACGTTATTATTAGGTGGCTTCAGAGGTTTTCGAGAAGAGTCAAGTATACAGTACAAACCGGAAGCATTCACATGTATCTGTCATATATTCTTGTAACCGTTATTGCTCTTATGCTTTATGGCAGGTTATTTTAGGAGGGGAGACACATGGGCTATATTATTATACAGTTAGTGCTTATGGTGGGTCTTGCGCCTCTCATAAACGGAATAATTAAAAAAGTAAAAGCCTTTTCACAGAAAAGAAAAGGTGCGCCTATCCTTCAGATGTATTATGACATAGGAAAGCTCCTTAAAAAGGAAATGGTGGTTTCCGAAACCTCATCATGGATTTATAAGGCCGCGCCCTATGTAGTTTTTGGAAGTACTGCAGCAGCTGCCCTTCTTGTTCCTGCTGTGACAAATGCAGGGGGGTTAAACGCCGCATTTTCAGGCGGAGACGTGCTGGTGCTGCTTTACACCCTGGCCCTCGGAAGGTTTTTCCTGATGCTTGCAGGCCTTGACACGGGAAGCACCTTTGGTGGTATGGGAAGCAGCAGAGAGGGAATGATATCCTCGTTGATGGAACCTTCAATATTAATAGGTCTGTTCACTCTTGGTCTTGCAAGCGGTTCGCTCTCTATCAAAATGATAATGAGTGAGTCGTTATCTAAGGTTTGCCCGATTGCAGACCCGGTATACATTATTATCTTCTTTGTGCTGGTAATAGTGCTCCTGGCAGAAACCTGCAGAATTCCTGTGGATGACCCTGCAACACACCTCGAGCTTACGATGGTACATGAGGCTATGATTCTCGAATATTCGGGAAGACAGCTTGCTCTGATGGAGTTGGCAGCAGCTGTAAAGCAGTTGATACTGATGACCTTAATTGTAAACATCTTTTTCCCGATTACAGCTGTGCTGCCTGCAGGAGTGCCTGGTGTAGCAATAATGATAATTCTTTATATAGTGAGAATTGTCTTACTTGCAGTAGTAATCGGTGTTGTTGAAGTATGTATAGTAAAGCTCAGATTTTTCAGCATACCAAACTTAGCGGCTCTGTCCTTCATTTTGGCAATTATTGGGTTTGTAAATTATTTTGTGATAGGGAGGTAGCGGATGACAACTTATATGGATATAATTTCCATTTTTATACTGATAACATCCTTCGCTTTGGTAGCAAGTAAGAAAATCACATCTTACATCAAGGCCTTCAGAATACAGTCTGCGCTCCTTGCTATGGCTCTTGCGGTAATGGGATACTTTCACTTTGTGGAAAGCGGCAGAATAGATACATTAGTTCTTTGTGCTTTGATTATTGCGTTAAAGGTTGTGTATTTTCCTAAGCTTCTCAACAAAACCTACGATAGGGTTGAGCATAAGGTCGAAAAGGACTTTTTCATGAATATCCCGATGCTTATACTCTTATGCAGCGGAATAGTAATATTTGTCTATTTTATTATTTCCGGAATAGGCTCCTTTGGAAACGAAGATGTAACCATGCAGGTTGTTAATATGGTATCGGTTGTACTCATAGGAGTTTTCTTCATGATTACGAGAAAAAAGGCTATAGGTCAGATTGTAGGTTTTCTTGTAGTGGAAAATGGAATTTTTGGTGCGGTTATGTTTGGCGCAGAGGGAATGCCTCTTATCGTGGATATAGGCATTTTCATCGACCTTATTACGGGAATACTTATCATGGGTCTTATGGTATTTAAAATCAATGACCTTTTCGATTCGATAAATACTAACAAGCTCAGAAGGCTGAAAGGATAAAACATGTCTTTTATTTATTTAGCAGTACCTCTCGCAGCAGTGGTGCTGTCCTTCCTGATAAAGAACAGGAAAGCAATATATGGGGTAGTTATACTATCCTCATTAATTACCATGCTTCTTACTCTCTGGCTTACTTACGTAAATGTGAGTGGTGGAGGAAATGGCCTGGTTTTGACCATGGGAATATTGTATATTGATAGCTTCAGCATAATAGTATTGGATATTATTACCATTCTTGGGTTTTTTATCCATATATATTCGGCGGGCTATATTGAAAGAGACTATATCAGCGGAAAAATTGACGAAAAGCAGGTAAAGCTGTACTTTATTTTGATGAATGCCTTTGTTTTTACAATGCTGGTTTCTGTTTCTGTAAAAAACGTTGGTATTCTTTGGGTCGCTATAGAAGCTACAACACTTGCTTCGGTATTTTTAGTAGGCTTTTATAATAAAAGAGAGTCCTTAGAGGCTGCCTGGAAATACATTATTATCTGTTCTGTAGGAATTGCATTGGCGTTTTTGGGAATAGTATTTCTTCACCTTTCTTCGACAGGAGTCATCGCCTCGCCATCTCAGGTGCTGAATTTCACCGACCTTACTGTCTTAGCTAAAGGTCTGGATTCTTCTGTGCTTAAGTTTGCCTTTATTTTTATCTTGCTTGGATTTGGAACCAAGGTGGGTCTGGCTCCAATGCATACGTGGCTTCCTGCAGCTCATAGTCAGGCACCGTCTCCGGTGAGCGCTATGCTGTCAGGGGTGCTTCTCAACAGTGCAATGTACGGAATAATCAGAACTATGACCATAGTGAATGTAAATCTTGGTTCAAACGTTTTTACGGGAAGACTGATGATTTTCTTCGGGCTTTTATCTATTGCAATTGCAGCGATTGTAATTCTTACTCAGAAGGATTATAAAAGCCTCTTAGCGTATTCGAGTATTGAACACATGGGAGTGATAGCACTTGCTGCCGGATTTTTCACACCGGCATCATTGTTTGCTGCGCTGCTTCACATGATCAACCACTCTTTTACAAAGTCCATGCTATTTCTGTCTACCGGTAATATACTTCAGAAATACCATACAACAAATATTTCCAGAATAAAGGGAATTTTGAAGGTTCTTCCGGTTTCGGGAACAGTATTCATCGTTGGTCTTCTGGCAATAGCCGGAACACCTCCTTTTGGTATTTTTTCCTGTGAATGGAATATTCTTACAGCTGTTTTTAGCGGAAAGCACTATATTATAGGAAGTGTTACGGCTGTTCTTTTAGCGGTTGTATTTGCCGGGATTGTCCACTGTGTATTTAAGATGTTCTTTGGAGAACCACCATCAGAGGTGGAGTCAGGAGAGGATAGAATAGCAGGTACTGCGGTAATAGTTGTCCTGCTTATTATAGTTGCAGCTCTTGGTTTGTTTATGCCTGACGCAGCGATTAATCTGCTGAATAATGCTCAGGCTATTATTTCGGGAGGTGTTTGCTGATGGCTCTTGTTGATTATAAGCTTCTTATTTCAGAGGCTTTTTCTGAGGCTCAGGTCAAGGTCATTGAAAAAAGAGCTGACGGTGTAATTTATGCTGAGGCTGATCCGGAATTTATCAGAAAAGCTGCAAAGCTTTTTGTCCATGACAATGGATGTATACTATTGACACTTTTTGCCTGTGACGAAAGAAAGGAAGCAGGAAAATTCGGGATATATTATGCTTTCGGTGATCGAAAGAGGGGAGAAGTAATTGTCATAAAAACAGCTGTAGAAACTGAGTTTTTATCAATTTCTCGTGACGTGCCGGCTGCTTCTTTATATGAAAGAGAAATTAAGGACATGTTTGGCGTTGTTCCGCAGGGTCATCCCGATGGAAGAAGATTTGTTTTCCATGGCAACTGGCCAGGCGGCAGCTTTCCTCTCAGAAAGGATTTTGACAGAAAGCACAAGCCAGAGTTTATGAAAAGACCACTATACTTCCAGAAGGTGCAGGGCAGCGGAACCTATGAAATACCGGTAGGGCCGGTTCATGCAGGAATTATTGAGCCCGGTCATTTCAGATTCAGTGTAGCAGGTGAGCCTATTATTAATCTTGAAGCTCAGCTGTATTTCGTTCATAAGGGAATAGAAAAGCTTTCCGAAGGAATGACCTTTGAAAAAGTGTTTTATATTTCAGAGAGAATTTCTGGTGATGAGACCTTCTCAAACTCACTCGCATACTGTCAGGCAGTAGAAAAAATAGCCGGTGTTAAGGTGCCAAAAAGAGCTGCTTTTACCAGAATGGTTTTTGCTGAATTAGAACGTCTCATTTGTCACTTCGGAGATTTGTCTGGAATATGTACCGATGTTGCCTATGGCTTTGCATGGTCACACTTCAACCTTCTCAGAATATGGTCCTATCAGCTTGCGGATGAGCTTTGCGGAGTGAGGTTTCTGAGAAGTGTAAATGCTGTGGGCGGTGTAAGAAAAGATTTCCTGCGCGGCAAAAATTCAATTATGAATGAGTATCTTGATAAAATTGAGGCCGAGCTAAAGGATATTATGCATATATGCAGGAGAAATAATCTCTTAAGAGACAGGACTGAGCACACTGGTATTTTAGAAAACAAGGCTGCGGTCGACCTTAATGCTGTTGGTCCGGGAGGAAGAGCCTCCGGAGTAAGGTGCGACGCAAGAAAGGCCTTTGCTTATGAGGAATATGACAGCGTAGCGTGGGATGAGATAGTTCTTAAGGATGGAGACGTTGCATCAAGAATGGAAGTAAAGGCGAGAGAATGCTTTGAATCAATAAAAATAATGAGGCAGGCTGGCGTGGTTCTTCTAAATGATGAGCTGGGCAGAACAGGCCAGGCATCAGGATTAAATGATGGATGCAAGGAAGAAAGCAATAATGCTGTTCGTATCGAGATAACACAGCTTCCGCCAGACACCTGGGCCTTAGGCATAACCGAGTCTTCAAGGGGAGAAAATGTTCACTTTGTAATGACAGACTCTGAAGGCAATATTTCCAGATATAAGGTGAGAACACCTTCATACTGCAACTGGCCGGCTCTTTGCATTGCGGTTAATGGAAACATAGTTCCGGATTTTCCGCTCATTAATAAAAGCTTTAACCTTTCTTATGCAGGAAACGACTTATAACTATAGAGGGAGAAGATACAATGCTTATTAATATGTTTAAAAAAATAGCAAAATTTCCCAGAATTACCAATAAATATCCATTTGAGCCGCTTGATAAGTCAAGCTTTGTGGGTCGTCCAGAAATAGATGCAGAAGCTTGCGTATTTTGCGGTGAATGTGCAAGGCGTTGCCCATCCTCAGCAATAGTAATGGATGATGTAAGGCGAACTATAGGGATAAACGTGGACGAATGTATTTTCTGCGGACTCTGTCAGGAGGTTTGTCAAAGCGGTGCTGCGCAAATGTCTCATGAAATCGAGCTTGCGGTAAAGGACAGACAGGAGCTCAGAGTCAGCCCGATTGTGATAGAGGAGAGAGATATTATTTTCGAGGACTATGAGGTTTTATGCTCGCAGGTCGAGAATAAGATCAAAAAGAAGCTCGGAAGAAGCCTTCAGATAAGAGAGGTGGATGCTGGCTCATGTAATGGCTGTGATTATGAAATTAACGCATTAAATAATCCGTTAAATGATGTGGAAAGACTTGGAATACACTTTGTTGCTTCGCCGAGGCACGCTGACTTACTGCTGATAACAGGCACGGCAACCAGAAATATGGAGCTGGCACTTGTTAAGACCTATAATGCTGCGCCTGACCCAAAGCTTGTTGTCGCCGTCGGAGCCTGTGCCTGCAGCGGAGGCATATTCAGAGACAACTATGCGACAAGAAACGGAATTGACTGCATAGTACCTGTGGATGTTTATATTCCGGGCTGCCCGCCAAGACCACCTGCAATACTATATGGAATTTTAAAGGCCTTAGACAGGCTATAACGGAAAAAGGCTGAAAGCAGTACCATGTTTTCAGTCTTTATCGTTATCTGAACAGCCAAAACTGTCTGAACGCGCTTGTTGTTATCCTGTCGTAAATATCTACCGCTATATTATGCTCCAAATGTCGTTACTGTTAAATGTTAACATCGGTTAATGCTATAACACGAAGGAAGAATTCCCTGCAATAAAAAATTTTGAAATTATAATTGAAATATTGATAAAATTAAGATAAAATAATGATAAACAATATTTAAGGAGTGAGATAACATGATTCAAATCAGACCTGTTTCGGATTTGAGAAATAGATTTGTGGAAATTGAAGCGATTGTAAATGGCGGAGAACCCGTATATTTGACTAAAAACGGTTACGGAACTATGGTAGTAGTGAGCATTGAAGAGTATTCTAAGCTTACTGATGCGATTGAAATGAAGCTTGATTATGCCGACATACAAGCGTCTGCAAGTAATGAGCGCCTTTCTCATGAAACTGTTTTCAATAATGTGAGGAATAAAATTAATGAATAAATCATACCAATTAAGATATCTTCCGCTGTTTGAAGACGATTTGATTGATATTACGAATTATATTTCTAAAGTTCTAAATAATACTGAGGCTGCATTGAAATTAGTTGACGACGTAGAAAAAGCCATAATTAAAAGGAAAGATAATCCTCTTTCATTCGAACCCTACTTATCATCTAAAAAGAGGGAAAATACATATTATAGAATATATGTAAGAAACTATGTGATTTTTTATGTTGTAATTGATGATGTGATGGAAGTGAGACGAATAATTTACAGTAAGAGAGATAGGGAGAGTTTGTTATAAAAACGCCTTCGGCCAGCTGACCGAAGGCGTTTAACATCTTTAGCTACTAATTATATTTCCTCTTCAACCATTGTTAAGAAGAAGCCTTCCTTGAACGGTGTATCGAGTGCTCTTACAGGTTTAATCTGATTTTCTGAAGTACCCTTCATTATCATCAGATCTCTGTATGCTGCATGAGTTTCAATCTGAGAAACATGGAGCACCATCGGAGCAAGAATTCCTTCCTTTATTTTGCTGCCATATGATGGGTTGGCAAATGACAGCTTTTCTTCAAGAAGATCTCTGTATTCGTTAAGCTTACTCATGTCTATTTCCCTGACTGGCTCGATGAGTATTACGTAGCGACCTGGATTACTTTCAACATCAGCATATACGGCGTAGTCGAGGACTGTCTGTCCAAGCTCCTTTGAAAGCTCACCGATAGCATATTTGAAGCATTCGTCGTTAGATTTTTCACCGGCGATGCTTATCATCTGGTTCTTTCTGTATACAAACTCTACGAGCGGTGTCTGGTGGTAGAAACCGCAAACCTTTACTACATCCTTAATTTTATATCTGTAAAAACCGGAAAGGTTAGTGATAACAACCTCGTAATTCTTGCCAATCTCAAGTTCTCCGATGTTGTAGGTGGTTTCCTCGTCCTCGCTGTCAGCTGGAATAAACTCATAGAAGCAAGCGTTAGGAAGCAGAGCAAAGGATGTCTGTTCTGCACCTGTAGCTGCAGCCATAAGTGACTCGGAAGCAGCGTATACCATGAATTCAAAATAGATTTTATCTCCGGCAAAGCCTCTCATTTTTTCTGTATAGCTGGCAAAGCCGCCTGTGCCTACTGCAGCAATCCATGTCATCTTTGGCCAGATTCTTGGAATGATAGGTGTGTCGAAGCCTTCCTCGAAGATTTTTCTCAGCTCTTCCGCACGAGCCTTATTTGGCTTAAGCTCTGTGAGTATCTCCGCACGCATTTCGTCTGAAACGAGAATATTTTCATCTATTGTGCCGTTTTCAATGTCATTGCAGAGAACCTCCCAGTTGTCTCTCATATAGTTCATAAGGTCAACAACTGCTGTCATGAAGGCTGATGTTATAAACACGAGGTCTTTTTCCATGAGAGCATAACGGAGCTTCATGTACTTCATATCCATCTGCTCCTTAGGGAATATAATCTTGTCGGAAGGGGTAAATATGTACTTTAACAGCTTTCTTCCGTCGTTAATTGTTGCACCGGAAATTGCGCCCTTTGGAACGCCGTTTGGTGTATGCTGAATACGAACCTCCATGAGGTTGAGACCCTTGCCTGTTGGTAACGGACGGCCGTATTTCTGCATATAATATGTATTTACTGATGAGAGTACTCTTGAAATCCCAAAGGTGTTGTAAGTGTTAATGGTTGCCTGAGATACAGGAATATGCTTAGGAACGCCAACGCTTCCAGAACTGACCGCATAGTGGACAGTAGGGTAAGCGCTGATAAGATTGGTTTCATTATTATCTACCATGCGCTCGATGTAAGGAGCATAGTCGTCATAGGTAGAGAAAGGAACCAATCTTTTGTAGTCATCTATGGAATTAATTTCATCAAAATGGTATTTTTTTCCATATTCGGTATCTTTGTTATCTTTAACTATTTTCATGAGAAGCTCTTCGGATACTGCAACTGCATTTTCTGCGTCAGCTCTTAACTTTGCAAGTGCCTTATCGCCTCTCTTTATGAGTACGTTTGTTATATAATGTGTTATCTGTTTTTCAAACATAGCTTTCCTCCAGCCAAATGATTATCATGTTTTATTAATTCCAATACCTACTCGGATTATATCAAATTTTTAGAAATTTAACCATATATTTTTATATCAATTTATGGAAAATATGGTACAATATTTTTACCAATATTCCTTTACAGCATTGGCACAATGTTAATAAGATTTTCCGATGCGGTAATTTAAAATGAAGGGAGTGCAAATGATGACAATAGTAGAAGAATTACAACAGAATAAAAACCTGAACGGAGTTAAGCTCTGGGAAGGAATGACAGCTCAGTGTAAAGAAACTCAGGAAAGAATTCTTTTTGAGATAATAAACCTCGCAAAGGATACAGAGTTTGGTAAAAGCCATGGGTTTGGAGACATAAAAACTGTTAAAGATTATCAGAAGGCTGTACCGGTAACACAGTGGGCAGACATTGAAGCCTTGTCTGAAAGAATGATGCTCGGAGAGGAAGATATTCTCTTCCCTGGAAGAGCGGCTCAGTTTATCTGTACCTCGGGAACAACAGGAAAACCTAAGGCTCTGCCTGAAAGTAAGATGAGCATATTAGCGAAAAATAACGTTGTTATTATCAGAGCACTTTATCTGCTTTCTGTTGCTGCAAAAAATCCTCGTTTTGCAAAGTGGCTGCAGTACAAAAAAATTGATCCTTCAAAGCTGGATATGAAGGCGTTAATAGGCAATTGCTGTTTCTACCCGATTATCGGAGCTCCTCAGAGCATGAAAACACCTGCCGGAATAGATATGGTATTCGCTTCAGGAAGCACCTTGGACAATTCCGGACTTAGCCAGGCTGCTGCATATCCTCCTCAGATTGTAGCCTTCAGCAATGCCGAATCTGTAAACTATCTTACAATGCTGTTCTCAATCAGAAGAAAGGACTTGCTGGTTGTTGTTGGAAATAACGCGACATCATTCAAGGTCAGGTTAGATTGTGCAAAAGAAAATGCTCAGATGCTCATAGACGATATGAGAAAGGGCACCGTTTCAGAAAGCGTAGACCTGACTCCTGAAGAAAGAGCATTGGTTAACAGCTTATTAACACCTGACCCTGAACGTGCGGATGAGCTTCAGGCAATCCTTGACAGCGGTGCAGAAAACTTTATTCCTACTAACTATTGGCCGTACATGCTGCTTTGCTGTTTCTGGCTCTCGGGCTCAGTAGGAATGAATATCAGAGAGCTTGTTCCATTGATAAATGAAGACGTAGTCTTTATGGATGGCGGATACGGTGCAAGTGAAGCTAAGATTAATGTTCCTTATCTTGCGGGAGAAAAAGACGGAACACTTGCAACCTTTGCTGCGTTCTTTGAATTCATGGATATGGAAACAGAAAAAGTATTTCAGGCGCACGAGTTAGAGGTGGGTAAGGAATACGAGCTTCTTCTCACAACCTTTGCCGGTCTCTACAGATATGATATTCATGATATAGTTCGTGTAAACGGCTTCCATGGTAATACGCCAAATATCGAATTCATTTCCAAAGCAGGAGAAATCTTAAATGTTGCACAGGAAAAAATGCCTGCATCAATCGCTGTCGGCAGCTTAAAGGACTTCTTAAAGGAAAAGGGTGTGAACCTAAAGCACGCACAGGTATATATGAACCTCGAGGACAAGCGATATGACGTATATTTTGAGGTTGAAAACGATCTTAAGGGCGGCCTCGATATGCTTACTGAGGAATTTGATAAATATCTTATGACCTGCTTTGATATGTACGACTATGTAAGAAGATTCAACTTCATGAATCAGCTGGCTCTGATTGAAATGAAAAAAGGCTGGCAGGAAAATCTTTTCCAGGAAAAGGTTGCAAGCGGAGCAAATATGTCTCAGATCAAGCTGAAGCTCATGATTAAGGAAAGACCGGATAAGGAATGGATTAAATAGCAGCTTTGTTTGACTGGACCGGATAATATTAAAAAGCAAGACCTGCGTCTGTTTGATGCAGGTCTTTTAAATAGGGCACCCCATTATATGGGCACAACTAAGAAAACAATAATAACTCGCCTACAACCGCAGTTCTGAACCGCTAACCCATGTTCCGAAAAAATGCACCGATTTTTGAAAAATTTCAAAAAAACGGTGCATTTCCTCTCATATCGTCAAGATTTAAGGAATAGTTGCGGCAAAAAACTTCCATTTATTTCCAATTTATGCGGTTTGGAGCAATTTTTAGGGGTGAAAATGGTCGGATTTTTAATAATCCTATGTGATTAAGAGATTTTTTACACCGATTTTTGTTAAAAATCAAAAAAACGGTGCATTTTTGAAAAACACAGTTTTAAGGAATAGTTGTTTGGCTGTTGGATACCAGTTGAAAATGTTTTTAGGTGCAGGTGCATGGCGCAGGTGCAGGGCGGTGTCTGGGTGACACATCCTGTGCACAAATTTTTATGCTGGTATATTGATTGAAGTATTTATTTCAGAGTGTTATAATTCTAAAATGTAAACATTGATTGGGATGGAAGGAAGTGTTTTTTATGAAAAAGAAATCAATGATATTACTTGCTGTTTTATTAACCCTGGCTTTAGCTATGTCAACTGCAGTTGCTTTTGCGGGAACACAGACAAAGGACGTAAAGGTTGTGCTTGACGGCACTGAGATGAGCTTTGACGTTAGTCCTGTTATAGAAAAAGGAAGAACTCTGGTTCCGTTCAGGGCAATATTTGAAGCCTTGGGCTGTGAGGTTGATTATGTTGTTGATGCTCAGGGTCAGCATGTTTCGGCAGTAAAAAAGCATAAGGAAATCAATCTCACCATTGGTGATAATGTGATGAGTGTTAACGGAGAAAAGGTGACACTTGATGTAAGCCCAAGGATAGTCAGCAAGAGAACTCTGGTACCTTTAAGAGCTGTTGCCGAAGCTCTCGGAACTAAGGTTGATTGGGATGATGCTTCAAGAACTGTAACTATCACCTCTGTTCTTCCTGAAGAAGGTCATCAGGTTATTGAGTCTCACGGTTATCCATACCAGGTTACTGACGGGATGGAAGACGGAATATACAGCGTAAACATCGACCCTTCTACCTTTAGAGCGGACGAAGAAGGAAATCAGTATGTTGACGTCAGATATTTTTGCGATGATGTATATGACATCGTTGATATTGCGATGATGAGCGTTGGAGATGTAATCGAATTCCAGGGCAAATATGTACCTGTTGAAAGTGTAGAAAGAACCAAAGACGGCTGCATTGATGTTAATGGCGGATATTTTTCTGGGAATGAAAACGGATTCACACTTATTTCTTATGAAGACAGCAACTGCTGGCAAACTATTACTAATGACATTTATCCTGCATATTATCCGGTAGGTGAGGTAAAGACAGTTAAGGTCTCAAAGGATCTGAAGCTTACCGACTTCATGAGTAATGGTGAGCCGACTGAAGAAGCAAAGACTGCAGATTATTCAAATTATAAGGAATACATGAAGGAAAACAACCCTGAATTATGGAACTGCTATGCAACAACAATAAGGTTAGATATGTATGAAATCATGGAGATTAACCGTATCTGGATTCCATAATTGTAAAGTGACCATGAGTCTTTGCCCAAAACTCCTTTTGCAAATAGAATATTGAATATTAGTATCTAATATGTTAAAATTTAAATGTTTGGATATTATTCGTCAGGCGACGATGATATAATATTCGATGGCACATTTGGGTAATGGTATATTGACTTATGGAGAGGTTATATATGAAAATAAAGGATTTCAAAAGGTTTGCGGCACGCTTTGCTGTTATTGCCTTAGTATTTGCGCTTGCTTTTGCGACCTGCGGTTGCTCGACACAGGATTTGGATAATCAGACCGGCAATTCTACGGATAAAAAGAATACAGATTTTGTATATGTGATTCTTGGAGACGGAGTGGCTTATGGTTACGGCTTGGGCGGTGACAAGAGCATAAGTCCTAATGAAATATTGAAAAAGGGCTCATATCCTCAGCTGTTCAGTGCGGAGCTCGAAAAGAATTACACTAATGTAAGAGCCTGCAACCTGTCTCATCCGACAAATACCTCGGCTGAGGTGCTTGAACAGCTCAATGAAGCTGATGTGCAGGCAACTATAAAAGAAGCTTCGGTTATCACTCTTTCTGTAGGCTTGAATGATATTCTGCAGGCAGTACAGAATGCAATAAATAATTCAATGTATGATAAGGATAATCCACCTATATTAATAGATGGTTTTGCTCAGTTCTTAGTCGATAAAGAAATTAAAGACTCTTTGTTGAGCGGCTTATCAGAGTCATTGGGTGCAGAGGGCGGCAATGAAAAAGCAATGCTGCAAGCTGCGGAAAACGCTTTTGAACTGAATATTTCAGCTATTGTGACAAAAATCCATGAGCTTAATCCGAATGCGGTGCTGATTGTCAACAATCAGTATTTACCGTATTCCGGACTTAATCAATACGGCGATGCGGTTACTATCTGTAACCTGGGCGTTATTACAGATATTTATTATAAAGCTATGAATTCAGATCTTACCACGCTTAAGCAGCGCTGCGATGACAACGGCTGGAAAGTTGGTTTTGTGGACTTATCAAAATTAACGATAGACAGCAATGATAAATACACAAATAAGTACATTAATGTAAAATATGACAAGAGTGGTTTTAATATTCGTAGCTTGGAAAATGACTTGGATCCGCATCCAAATGCAGCCGGTCATATAGAGATTGCTAATGCAGTCATCGCTGAGTATAAAAAACTTGCTTAATACAAATAAGAATCGGAGGCAAGCCTCAAGGGGCTTGCCTCATTAGTGTTATAGGGCATAATCGGAGAAGCTTTACTTTTGGTGTCGGTTCCTTATGACGGAGAATTTATAGAAAAGAGAGAAATAAATTGATAATTAAACTTTTGCTTTTGCTTTCATCGGCCTTTTGCCTGGTTTTCGGCATTTGTAAATACATTAATAAAAAGGTGGCGCTCTTCAGCATACTGATAATTGCTGCATTTGGCTGCTATATGCTGGGCCACTTATATGAAACAATTACATTGTTAATATTCGGGAGTCCCTTCGGCGACTTCAATATAGGAATGTTGGCACGACTTGGAGGCTTTGCCTTTATTTTTTCGGCTTCCTTTGCCCAGTTAGATGGTCTTGTGGACGACAAATCTTCCGAGCTGAGGAAATATCGCCTTGCAGCCCTTATTGCCCCGCTCATAATAGCCGCATTATTTATACCTGTACTCGGCTATGAAATGGGTACGGCGGTAAAGATAGTATATGCGCTTATTTTCCTGCTTGCAGCATTAGCTTCATATTACAATTTTAAGCACCTTATAATTAAGGATGTATCCTTTGGAATTATCGACTCCATCAGAGCCTACAACCTGTTTTCTTTAATTTCGACCATATTATACTGTGTGATGTGTATTGCAGCACTGTCAGGGTTTGAAACCGTAAGTTCGATTTTCGCCTTAGCTCTGGCAGCTTCTTACCCTTGTACCGTTATTTCAATGGAGAAAGGCAGGCAGAGATGGATAGCTTAATATTAATTATCACGATTTGCATAGCCATTCCCTTAGCTTTTTCGCTTATTCTTTTAGATAGCCATGCACGACTTTTTGTGGGGTTTATCATAGTGGGAGCGGCAGTATGCGTAATAGCTTCTTTTGTTAACACCTATGTTGTCAGTAATTCGGGTCTGAGCAGCCTGTATATGTCAACAAATATTATTCCGCTTGTGGAGGAGGTGCTCAAGGCGACTCCTGTCCTGATATTTGCTTATCTTGTTAGTGATAAGTGGAAGACCCTCATGTCGATTGCAATAGCAACCGGCATAGGCTTTGCGATAGTGGAAAATATCTTTATTTTTATCCAAAACGATGCTTCGCTGTCCGTTGTCTGGGCTGTGTGCCGAGTTTTCGGGGCGAGCCTTATGCACAGCATCTGTACAGCAACTGTGGGCTACGGCATTTCGTTTGTAAGAAAAAAGAAGAAGCTGTTTTTAACGGGAACCTTTGCGCTGCTGATATTTGCAGCTGTATATCACTCTATCTTTAACCTTCTGATACAGTCGCAGTATGCTGGGTTCGGAATATTGGTACCGATAATCACATATATTCCGGTAGTAATCTGGTATAGAAAACAGTATAAGAAATGAAAACACTATCCCCGCGTCAAACGCGGGGTTTTAGATTTATAAAAATAGGGTGTCACGAAGTGACACCCTGGTGGAATAATAGCTTTTCCAAAAATCAAATGAATGAATTCTTTTGGGCTTTTGGAATGGTGGGATTAACCTAAAAACCAGCTGGAAAAGCTTTAATTTCTAAATCTTCTAAAGACTGAACAATACCTACACCACCTTGGAATTCTGTTCCTACGGCTTTCTTAACAAAATGCTCTTCTTCTCCATGCAGATATCTGTTGTTAATAAATGCATATCTGCTTGCATAAAAGCCTGCAACTAAGTTGAAACCAACGGATACGCCCGCAACTAATGCAGCAATTCCTGCAGCACCAGCAACTGCTCTCTGAGCAGCTCTTCTTCTTCCGTAGAAGCCAAAAGCACCTGCTTCAAGGCTTCTCATTTCTGTAAAACTAACCTTTTTCATCTTTGTCTCCTCCTCAACATTATTGTTTTTTTGTAAACGGTAAATAACCAGTGCCATTTCATTCTCGTAGTTGACGGCCGAGAATTACAACAATTAAAAAAGACCAAAAACGCTTAAAGTGGTTTTTGGTCTTTTTTAAGTTTCTTGACTATTCTTGTTTCTCTTTGCGGCAGGCTTCCGGCAGTGTATCAGACCACGGCATCAGTTTATCAATAAAGGCCGTATCTTTTTCATCCATATGAGGCGGAATCTCTTCCAACAGGTACTTGAAATATTCATATGGTTTCAGGTTGTTTGCCTTCGCTGTCTCTGCCAAGCTGTATAGCATTGCGCTGCTTTCAGCACCGTGAATGGTGTCTATCATAACCCAGTTTTTTCTGCCTATTGTGAAATTTCTGATCGCTCTTTCAGCTCTGTTGTTGTCGAGTGGAACATCTGGTTCTTCAAGAAATGTTCTCAGGTAGCTTTCCTGATTTATTGAATATTGCAAAGCTTTCCCGAGAGCAGAACCCTTTACTGCATGCAGTCTCTGTTCTTTTACCCACTCAAAGTAAGCCTCTACCAGAGGTTTAACTTTCTCCTCGCGAAGCTTTTTCCGCATTTCTGACGGTATATCATTAAGTTTTTTATCTTCCTCGTAAATTTCACCTATTCTTTCTACCGCTTCGACTGCAATAGACATTCTTG
>DCGW01000010.1 GCA_002315335.1 Firmicutes bacterium UBA1768
TGTCCCCCTTTGTCAACAAGTTTTTGTTGTTTTTCCAAAAGTTTTTTATATATCCTCGGTGGGCATTTTTCAAGCATTTTTCGACTTTGATTATGTCAAAATAATTGTGTTATTACCTTTAATATTCGTCGTCAAATTCATCATCTATCGGGTACTCATTCAGCTCCGGAAAATCCAGGAATTCGCTCACAGTCATATTAAATGTAACCGCAATCTGATGCAGCGTCCTTATTTTAGGATTTTTACTGCCGCCTCGAACGATATTATCCAAAGTGGATTGCTTTACTCCACTTAGAGTCGACAATCTGTTGATGGTATAGTCATACTCTTCACATAGCTCCATAATGCGCCTCGCATATATTTCGTAATACTCCATATTATCCTCGCTTTTCAATCTGTGACAATAATTTATGTGAAGTATCATAGCAAAGCCGCATATCCGCTTTTACCCGTGCATGGGTAACGTTGCGCATTATAGATTAAAAAAAATTATTTAATTAAACATTATCGAATTTTTCCATCATAGGAGATGCAAAAGCGGCGAGAATAATCTTAGTCGCACCCTCATTTATTAACACCTTCGCGCAGGCATTAGCCGTGCTTCCTGTAGTTACAAGGTCGTCTATCAGAAGAATTCTCTTTCCTATGAACATCTCGCCGTCTACAACAGCAAATGCTTCTCTAATATTTGTTCTCCTCTCTTCTGCAGACAGACCGCTCATTGGTCTTGTCATTTTTGTCCTGATCAGCTTTCTTTTTAATACAGGCTTGTCTCGCAGGCGTCCGATTTCCTCAGCTAACAGCGTCGTCTGACAAAAGCCCCTCAGCTTTTCCTTTGCCCTGAACATCGGCACCGGAACTATCAGGTCAAAGCCGCCCGCTTCAACAAGTGCTCCATCCATAATTTCTGCCATAGGCCTTGACATCCAGGCATTGCCTCCATATTTATACTTATAAATGATAGACTTTACACCGTCCGTATACACGAGGCAGGCAAGGCCCTTGTCGAAAACAGGTTCATGAGCTCCGCAGTTTTTACACAGGTCACCGGTTTTTCCCTCAACAAAGCTGCCGCACCTCGGACACGTTGGCGGCCTCCTATATAAAATACCCTCCCTGCAGCTATCGCAGAGAGAGTATTTTTCTTCCTTCTTTATGGGTTTTGAACAGCTGATACAATATAAGTTTTCCGGGAACAGCACCTCAAAAATACTATTCCTTATTAATCTTTTTTTCAAAGCCTCACTCCTTCCAAAAAATGGAAAACAGGCGAATTTTCGTTCACCCGTCCTCATTCATATTCTAAAAACACCTTTAACCTATCACAAAGTCCCGAGTTCCTGTGGGCAATAGTGTTATTGTTCACCATCATTTCCATAATTGCCGGATTTCCTACCAGAACAACAAGCTGCTTCGCCCTGGTCACCGCGGTATAGAACAGGTTCCTCGTTGCCATTATCGGAGGGATCCACATCATCGGCATAATAACAACCGGATACTCACTGCCCTGACTCTTATGTACCGTTACCGCATATGCAAGCTCCAGTTCATCAATAGTCAGCGCATCATATACTGCAAGCCTGACCTCGTCAAAAACTACAGATACTTCATTATATTCAGTATCTATGTTCATTATATATCCTACGTCGCCATTGAAAACACCCTTGCCGTCAGACATATCCTTCAGGTTTTTCCACTCCATGTCGTAGTTGTTCCTGACCTGCATAACCTTGTCGCCGGGTCTGAAAACCTTGTTCTTAAACTCCTTTTCCGGAGCACCCGCCAGTCTCGGATTAAGAACCTCCTGCAGCACCGCATTAAGATTGGCAGTACCAAGCGGCCCCTTTTTCACAGGACTCAAAACCTGACACCTGCGCACCGGATCAAAATCCTCCACGAAGGTTCCGAGTCTCCTTGTACAAAGCTGCTTTATGGTATCAACTATTTCCTCCGCTCCATTCTTTTTCAGAAAAAAGAAATCCTTTTCCTTCTCATTATAATACGGATTCTCCCCACGGTTTATCCTATGGGCATTTACAACTATCAGGCTTTCCTCAGCCTGCCTGAATATTTTCTCCAATCGAACCGTAGTAATAATTTCACTGTCAATTATATCGCGGAGCACATTTCCCGCTCCCACCGGCGGCAGCTGATCGGCGTCTCCCACAAGCACAAGCCTGGCATCAGCCTTTACCGCCCTCAGCAATGCATCCATCAGAGAAATATCTATCATAGACGCTTCATCGATTACTATTACATCTTCATCAAGCGGATTGTCCGCATTTCTCGAAAACGACATAAAATCCCTACCGTCATCATCGTAGGAATATTCCAACAAACGATGAATGGTCTTAGCCTCATAACCCGAGGTTTCGGTAATTCGCTTGGCCGCCCTCCCAGTTGGAGCTGCAACCGCAGTATTGAAGCCGCCCTCATCAAACATCCTGAGAATGGTATTTATTATAGTAGTTTTGCCCGTGCCCGGTCCTCCCGTTATTACACAAACGCCGTTTTCACAGGCAGTTTTAACAGCATTTTTCTGCTCAGCCTCAAGCTTAATCGAAAGACTCGCCTCTGTTTTCGCGATAAGCCCCTCCACATCGGCCATCACCGCTTTCTGTTTTCCGCCGTTAAGCCTCACAAGGTTTTTGCACACATGGGTTTCCGCAAGGTACAGCCCCATTAAAAACACGCAGTTTCTGCCATTGAGGTTTTCAATTCTGACCTGACCCTTAAACGGCAGGTTTTCCAGAACCTCTCCAATGCGTACGCTGTCAATATTCAAAACAAGTCCCGCCTCTTCGATAAGCTCCTCCGTTGCCAGAAATGTATGACCGCTTCCGGTTTCTCTCGTAAGAATATATTTAAGTCCTGACTCTATTCTAAAGTCGCTGTCCCTTTCTATCCCAAGCTTTTCCGCAATCGCATCGGCCATCTTGAAGCCAATCCCCCAAACATCATCAACCAATCTATATGGGTTTTCTTCTATTTTTGCAATCGAATCGGCACCATACTGCCTGTGAATCTTTGCGGCAAGAGAAACAGAAATTCCATGCTTCTGGAGAAACATAACAAGCTGCCTTAGTTCTATCATATCGCTAAAGCTTTCTGTTATGCGGGCAAGACCCTTTTCACCAATACCGCTCACCTCGAGCAGTCTTTCCGGTGTCTTTTCTATCACCTCAAAGGTTTCCTCACCAAAGGCCTCAACAATGCGGGCAGCCATTTTTTTGCCTATGCCCTTAACAGACCCCGAGGCAAGAAAAGCCTCAATCGCCTCAGCATCACCAGGCGCAGCCTCCTCATATGATTCAAAGGAAAACTGCTCTCCATATGTGGGATGAATTACCATTTTTCCCATTAATTGGTATTCACAACCCAGGCGCGGCATTATCATATTTCCGACAACAGTGATTTCGTCCCCGTCCTTGTCTCTGACTTCACCTACCATATAGTAGTTGTCCTTATTATAGAAGATAATTTCACTAAGCTTGCCGCTTAACTCCATAAGCCTGCTCTCCTTTTGGGGGTGGTAAACTAATCATTCAATACACTATCTTTAAACTTGTAGAGCTGCCTGTTTTCCATGCTCCATATTTTTTCCGAGAAGCTTCCCGGTTCAACGCCGCGAAGATTTTTCTCCACATCGTACAGCCTTGCATCCATCATGTCAAGGTGGTGCAGAAGCTCTGCCTCGGCAAACATAGGCTTTTTAGGGCTTCCGAATTCCGGCTCATAGTGGTGAGAAAGAATCATATGCTCTATTCCTATCTTCTTTTCCTCAGCCATTCCTATTTCAACCGCAACCTCTTCTATCATTTTTATTCCCTGAATTATGTGCCCAAGCATCTGCCCCTCAAAGGTATAGGTTCCGGCAACACCGTTTTCGTCCGAATCAATTTCATATATTTTTGCAATATCATGCAGAATAACGCCTGTGAAGATGTAGTCGCGCCTGATAACCGGATAAATATCGCATAAAGCCTCAGCCGAAAGAAGCATTCTGTACACGTGATACATCAGGCCGCCTCTGATTGCGTGGTGGTTTTTTGATGCAGCAGGATAGTAAAGCAGCCTATCCTTGTGCCTGTCCATCATAGTAAGAGTCAGCTTCTTCAATTCCGTATCTGTTATTGTCTCAGCAGCCTGTCTTATTCTGTCAAACATTACACTTCCCTCAAGCGGCGCAGATGGAACCATTTTGGACAGGTCCACAGCATCCTCCTCGGTAGGCATTCGGAATTTAATAATTTTCATCTGGTTGCTGCCGTTGTACTCGTTGATAAGCCCCCTGACCTTTACAATGTCTCCCGCTTTGACATTTTTTATTTCAGCAGCCTCGGGAAGCTTTAAGTCCCACAGCATTCCCTGTATTTCTCCAGTTTTGTCTCCAAGAAATACAGACGCATATTCACCGCCCTTGTTCGAAGTCCTTATAGTACATGACTTTACAAGGAGAAATGCATCAACCCTGTCTCCCGGCTTATAATCTATTATATTCTTTTCCATTAATTCCATAACAACCTCTGTTCTTTCAATACATTGTAATTATCATTCATATCATATCACAAAAAGATGAGGCAATAAACCTCATCTTTCTGTTTATCTTATCATTTTGTCTCGGCTATTTCGTTTAGAATATCTCTTAACTTAGCCGCCTCTTCTTCGGAAAAGGTAAGTCCCTTTCCCATTTTCTTGTGGTCGGGAGCCCAGTCTCTTATGTCAAGCTTAGGCTCTCTTCCGTTCCAGCTGACATAATTGACCTCTTTTCTCCAGCCCTTATCGCCCTCATAAAGGACTCCTACATTTTTTGTGATTTCAAATCTGAATTCTTCCATAGTTCCTCCGGTAATAAAAGACTCTCCGGCGATTTGCTGTTTCCATATTTTACCATTTATTGAAAAAATATGCAACCACTTTTTCTCTATAAATCTATTCTGTCCTTGCCTATTCCAACTATGAAACCAAAATCGCTCACCGCAATATTATATGCTGCGATGCTCGCCATCACAAGCTGATTTGCCTGGTAAACCGAAATCTGAGCCTCTCTGACATCCGCCATAGTTGCCATTCCGTTTTCGTACATCAGACGCTTTACAGCATAGCCATCCTGTGCAAGCTCTGCTGTCTTGTTTGCAGACTCAACCGCATCATACTTATTAAGCATATCAATATATGCGCTTCTGACCTCTATCTCAAGGTTTTTAAGGAGGGCATCCTTTGAATTCTCAAGAGTTTTTACCGTGTTCTGAGCTGTCAGATAATCCGAACCCGACTTGTCGGTGTCTTCCTTGCCATCAAGGTGATTTAGATTAAGCGCTGCCATTTCGCAGCCGTAGTCAACAGCAAGCACGGTAAGACGATTTGCCTTTGCAGCACCGATGTATTCCTCAACAGACTTTGAAGGGAATTTTACCGCAGCCAGACTGTCTGTGAGCGAGATGTTGGTCTGAACATCATTCCCTAAGAGGATGTTGAAGCTCATAATTGCCTTTTCAAGGGCTGCCTTAGCCTCCTTGACAGTCTGCTCTGCCTGTATAACCGCGGCCTCCTGAGCCTTTACTTCTATTTTTGCGACAGTTCCCACCTCATACTTGAGGTTAATAATATCCATTAAATCGTTCTGAACCTCAAGGTTATCCTCATTTACCTTTAGATTTTCTCTTGCCTGAAGAACTCCGTAGTAAAGGGAAACAGCCTGGCTCTCAATAGCATTAAGCTCCGCCTTATTGTTGTTGTCAATGTTAGCCTCACAGAAGTCTCTCTGCCTGACCGCAAGCCCTCTGCTGAATTCAAGCTCCGGAATCTGTTTTTCGATTTCGGCGATCCCGTCCTGAATTGTCGGTATGCTTTCCTCGGCTTCTTCAAACTGGGACTTTGTATCGCTGTACTTTCCGGTGAAAAATGCTGCAACTAAAAGCAGCTTCTTCTTTGCCAGAGTCTCGTTAATAGTTTGCAGCGTTTCCTGAAGCTCTGCCTTTTTATCCTTCAGCTGCTGAATGCCGTCATCAACATCGGCAATGTTCTCTTTATATTTGGCAAGCTTTGCCTCATCTGCCGCCTTATTTGCATTGGCGGTATCCGCAAGAACCCCCTCAGTCTGCATCAGCGAAACAGCTTTTATCAGGGAAAGCGAAACTCCGTCACCGTCAATCCACTCGTATCTTCCATCGTTATAAATATGCGCTTTGGTTGACGACGCAGGCAAAGCCTTCTTTCCTTCTTCCTGCAGCCTTTCAAGAACAGCTGAAACCATCAGCGCAGCATCTCCTCTGGTTGCCGGAGCATTGTAGTTCAGGTCCGCATCACCGTTTTCTTCAAGCACGTTTAATACTTCCGTGTATATTCCAAGCTTTTCGGCCATAATCCGGTAGTTGTCCGGCCAGCTGCCTGCGAGGTCGTCCTCATCAAAGCCGCAGCCTCTTACCAGCATTGCAGAAAGCTCGTTATAGGTTACATTTGCAGATGGTTTGAAGGTTTTATCCTCATATCCGGTAATAACACCCATTGCACTTGCATAATTGATACTCTCATAAGCCCATGAGTCTTCGGAAACATCGGAATATCCGCAATCCTTTGCATCATTCAGCTTGTCTGCACTCGGGCCCATCGCTCTGGTTACAACGGCACAGATTTCTTCCCTCGAAATCGGGTTCCCCGGTTTAAAGCTTCCGTCAGGATAACCGCTTATTATCGATTGTTCGGCAAGCTTTTCAACCACAGTTTCGTACGGAGAACCATTCAGATCAGAAAAAGCTCCCGCAAAAGAAACAGTTGTCACGCTGAGCGACATGGTTATCACCAGTGCTGCCGAGAGAAAAACCGCTATCGCCTTTCTTCCGGTTCTTGTTCCGCTAATACTCTTCATTGTTTTCTCCTTGCCGCGGAAAATCCGCATTCTATCGGTCAATAATTAATATCAGAATCCTATCCCTTTGACAATATAGTCCACTATCATTTCCCTGTCTATTGCAAGCCCCTTGGAGTAAATGGCTTCTCCGCTTCCGGCCTGCTTATCGTTAATAAGGTTAAGCATATATGATGCAATCAGAAGCACCGTGACTGAAGTTGCTTTTTCAACCGCCGCCTCATCCATGGGCGGCAGTCCCGACCTTTCTCTTCTTTTAGCCTCATCGCTTATTATTGTCCTTATTCTTTCCCACTGGTCATCGGTCATCTCCTTGACAACCTTCATTGCACCTGCAGAATCCACATCGGTGTTTTCCACAACCTGATTAAAAAACATTTTTGCATAAAGACCATATCTCTCAATCATTTTTTCCGAGCCGCTCAGGTACACATCCAGTCGTTTTCTTATTCCGGCCTCTTCGGTCAGCATAGCCGCTTCCGAGTAAAACTCCATGTAATCTACAAGCACTATATCCTTGATAACATCAAGCATAAGGTCCTCTTTGCGGGAAAAGTATTCATATACGGTTCCCTTTCCTATGCCAGCCCTCATTGCAATATCTATAATTCTGGTTCCGTCATAGCCCCGCTCCTTGAACAGGTCTATTGCAGCCTTCATAATCCTAAGCCGTTTATCACTTTTCAACTTCGCCATCCTCCTTTGCCCACTCAAGCTGGAGTGCCGCAGTTCTCTCTGCAATAAGCTTTCTTCTTTCCTTACGAGCAATCTCCTTATCATCAATAATCGAATAAATTACCGGTATAAGGAAAAGAGTTACTACAGTCGAAGCGACAAGGCCTCCGATGATGGAAATGCCCATAGGCGCCAGCATTTCTCCACCGTCTCCAAGACCAAGCGAAAGCGGAATCATTCCTATTACAGTGGTGCCGCAGCTCATCAATATAGGCCGCAGCCTCATCGCACCAGCCTGGACAAGCGCCTCATCTCTTCCCATAATTTTCTTATTTTGATTGATAAACTCTACAAGCAATATCGAGTTGTTTACTACAGTCCCGACCAGAATAATGAGGCCGAGGAACGAAGTCATGGAAAGCGCTGTGTTTGTTACGAAGAGCGCCAGGAAGGCCCCCGACATGGCAAACGGTATGGCCATAACAACTATGAACGGCATAGTAATGCTTTCAAACTGAGCCGCCAATAAGAGGAATACCAACGCAACAGCTACAATAAGCGCTAACAGCATGTCGGAAAATACATCGTACATCTGTTCCTCAAGGCCCTCGGTATTATAATAGTAGCCCTCAGGGAAAACATAGTTTTCTACAACAGCATTTACCTTGTCAGCTGACTTGTTCAGGCTTCCCTTAACATCTACGTTGAGGCAGATATAGTTTGCCTGGTTGTTATGCTTGATTACCGACGGCGAATTATCGTACTTAAAGGTAGCAATTTCGCTGACAGGAACGGCGGTTCCGTAGTTGCCGGTAATAAGAATCTGCTTCATGTTCTCGACAGACTCTGCATATGAATCATCGAGTGAAAGCTTAACAGACATTGTGTCTTCATTTATAGTAACATCTGTACTCGATGTGCCGCTTAGCGCATTTGACAGACCTGTTGCAAGCTGGTATGCGGTTACTCCGTACCTTGACGCAGCGCCTCTGTCTATAACAACCTGAATTTCAGGGTTACCCTCCTCGACATCGAGAGAAGCAGCATCAACACAGTCGAGCTTGCTAACCTCTGCAAGGAGTTCGTTTCCTATCTCATTAAGAGTTTCATCGCTCTTACCCATTATGTTATAGCTCAGGTCATGCGAAGCAAACATGGACTCAATGGAAGAGCTTCCGCTTACGTTTATTTCCGCTCCGGTAATGTCTTTACTCCACTTTTCTATCTGCTTTGCCACTTCCTTTGTTGACCTGTCTCTGTCACCAATATCCTTGAGAAGAACAGTAATAGTAGCTCCGTTTGATGCTGACAGCGCGGAGAGCGACCCGGTGGTAAGTGAAATATGATCAACCTCGTCTATTCCCATACAGTATTCTTCTACTGTTGTCATTATTCTGTCCTTGTCTGCAAGAGAGGTCCCATAAGGGGTGTTAACCGTAATCGAAACGGAACCTTCATCCATTTCAGGAAGAAGCTCCCAGCCGACTATTACCACGAGCAGGCAGGACGCAAGAAACGCAATTACGCAGCCGATAATGAATTTCTTTCTGTGATGAAGCGCCTTGTCAACATAAACCTTGTAGTTTTCCTTCACCCTTTCGATAAAGTCCATGAACCTCGGAATAAACCTGTACTTGTAACGCTTTGTTCCTACCATCAGGTACTTATTTGAAACGTTTGCCTCAAGCAGCTTGGAGCTGAACATAGGAACAACCGTAAGTGCAACCACCAGAGAAGCTAACAGCGCAATAATGATAGTAAAGCAGAAATCACTGAATATCAGTGAAGCCATTCCGTTGCTGAGTGCAATCGGCAGGAATACAAGTACCGTGGTCAGAGTCGAAGCTATTATGGCACCGAAGATTTCCTTTGAGCCATCCATTGCGGCCTCTTTTGCACTGTTTCTCGACTGCCGCAGCCGGAATATGTTTTCCAAAACTACAATGGAGTTATCTACAAGCATACCGACTACCAGAGTCAGTGAGCAGAGCGTTATCAGGTTTAAGGTCATTCCTCTCCACTGCATAAGAGCAAAGGTCGCAAGCAGGGAGGTTGGAATTGAAATCGCAATTACCAGAGTGCTTCTCACATTTCCGAGGAAGAGGAGAACCACAAACACAGCAAGAAGCGCACCGATGAGGGCCGATTTGGCAACCGATGATATTGAACTGTTGATATAGTCTGACCCATCGTAACCTACCGTAAAGGTTAAATCGGGATATTCTTTTTCTAACTCTTTTATGGTTTCTGCCACATTTTCGCAGACATCAACTGTATTTGCGTCAGACTGCTTGGAAACCATTATTCCTATGGCGGTATTTCCGTCAATTCTGGAAATATCCTCCTGGTCAGCATATTCTCTGGTTATGGTTGCAACATCGCCGAGCCTTACTATCGAATAGTCACTGACCATAAGCGGTACATTCTTTATATCTTCTACGGAGTCAAACTCACCCATGGTTCGCACTATCAGCTTGTTGTCTCCCTTTCCGACCTCACCGCTCGGCAGGTTAATATTTTCCGCAGCCAACAGAGATGCTACGGTTGTCAGGTTAAGACCATATGAAGAGAGACTCTGCTGGTTAAATTCTATAGCTATCTCCTCATCAACACCGCCCTGCACGCTCACGCTTGCAACTCCGGAGCTCCTTTCAAAATATGAAAGAAGGTCATCCTGAACTATAGTGTTGAGCCTCGAAAGGTCCATATCACCGGAAACATATATCTGCATTACCGGAAGCATGTTCATATCGAGCTTCATTATCATCGGCTCCGAGCAGTCGTCCGGCAGGTAGTCAGAAATCATTCCAACCGCCTCCCTCATATCGAGGGTGGCAAAATTCATGTCGGTATCCACGTTGAATTCCAAGAGTACAATGGAAGAATTTTCCATCGAATAAGAAACCATCTCTTCGAGGTTTTCCACCGAAGCGAGGGCCTGCTCAACAGGCTCTGTAACCATGGACTCAACCTCTGCAGGAGATGCCCCGCCGTATGTAGTCATTACCAGCGCATAAGGCATCTGGATATCCGGCATTAAATCCTTCGGAATCGACACTAATGAGAATATTCCTACTACGACAACCATCAACGTCAGCATTATGGTCGCCACAGGTCTTTTTATAGCAATTGATGATAGATTCATTTTAGTATACCTTTACTTCTTCGCCGTCCTTGACATACTGCTGTCCGGAAATTACTACTGTTTCTCCGGCTTTTATTCCGGAAAGAATTTCAACCTCTTCTCCGTTGTCTATGCCCGTAGTAACCTTCACAATCTTAGGAATATTGCCGTTGAGTACAACCGCAACGCTTTCCCCGTTCTTAGTGAATACCGCCTGGGTCGGAACTGTTACAGCCTGCTCTACCCTATCAGTCTTTACCTTAACCTCAGCAAACATACCTGACTTAAGCGAGCTGTCGCCATTGTTGATGCTGATTTCCACAGGATAGGTGGCTCCTCCGGTCTCAGGAACCTGTCCAACCGAAATGATTGTTCCCTTATATGTTTTGTCAAGTGAGGATACATATATTTCCACAGTATCGCCAACGTTCATCTTGAGCGCCATTTTTTCCGTAACCTTAGGGTTAATGCTCAAATCAGAGGTGTCCGAAATCGCACCTACCATTGATTGACCTACCACGCCTCCGACGGTAACATTGAAGGAAGACAGATATCCGCTTATCGGAGCGGTTACCGTGTAATAGGCCTTTGAAGCCGAGGCCGACTTGTATCCGCTTGCCGCATTGTTGTAGGTTGACTTTGCAGCCTCGTATTCTGCGAGCGAAATAGCTCCAGCATCATAAAGCACCTGCATTCTGTCAAGGTTTGCCTTAGCCTGCTTAACCCCTTCCGCCGCCTGAGTTACCTGAGTGTCTGCAGCCAGGCTGTCTATAGTGAACAGAACCTGTCCTTTTTTTACATAATCTCCGTTCTTGGCATTAACAGAGGTTACCTTTCCGGCCATAAGCGGAACCACGTAGACCTGTTCTCCAGCCTCTATCGCCGCGGTTATTGGAGCTTCCGTGTAGATTTCGCTTTCCTGAGCCACGGCAGTTTTTACGCTTATCGCAGAAGTACCCGTATCCTCGTCTTCCGCAAAAAAGTGGTCATATACTCGCCATCCGATAAGCGCAAGCACCGCAATTATCACCACTGCAATTATTATCTTCTTTCCTCTTTCCTTTTGAAGCTCTGCAAGAGCTGCCTGTGCCTGTGCAACTCCGCCCTGTGCTTCGCCTTCAGCTTTAGTGGTTTCCTCTATTTCAATATTGTTTAACTTTTCGTTATCCATCAGTCTTCTCCTTGTGGTTTATTAAAGCCGACCCACGGGTCGATAATTAAATTATATCCCCCGAAAAAGCAATGTCAATAAAAAAATGACCCGCGGGTCATTTTTTACATTTCCTTAAGAGCCTGCACTACTGCTTCGTTTTCCCACTCACGCCCAACCGTAATTCTTATGAAGGTGTGGTGGTTTGCAACAGATATGGATTTCTCTCGTAATTTTCTGCAGATTTCGTCCGCATCAGGGGTTCTGACAACCACAAAGTTGTTGTTAGAAGGGAGGATGTCCGTAAATATGTGCTTAGTCTCATTCATTTCCCTGAGATTTTTTTCCAGTCTGTCTCTTGACTCTATTATTTCCTTGGTGTTCTGTCTCAGGTGGTCCGGATATTTGAAAAGCCCTGTCCCTATGAGCTGTGCAGGGGTGTTCATGTTAAACGGAGCCTTAACAGACTTGAGGACAGTCGTCAGTGTAAGGTTCGCAGCAGCAAAGCCTATTCTTACCGCAGCAAGCCCAAGCGCCTTAGAGCAGGTTCTCAGTACAATGAGATTGTCATAATCGGCAACCTCCTGAATAAGCGACTGGTCATTGTCCCAAAAGTCCATATAAGCTTCGTCAAGAATAACCAAAGCATCTACGCTTTTGACGAGTCGTCTTACTTCGCTCTTAACTACTCCGAGAGAGGTCGGGTTGCATGGGTTTGAGAAACACAGAAGCCTTGCATTGTTATCGTTGCAGGCCTTTATTACAGCATCTATATCAATAGTAAAGTCTTCTCTCTTCTGAACCTGAACTATGTCCTTCTCGTTGAGCTCCCCATAAAACTGATACATAGCAAAATCAGGAGAGACTACAACCATTTTTTCTCCTTTATTGAGGAAATTGGCATTAATTGTACTGATAAGCTCATCCGAACCGTTTCCGGCAGTCACAAGCTCAGCGTCTATTCCATAATAATCCGCAAAACCCTTGCAGAGGTCGTAAGCAAACGGGTCGGGATAGCGGTTGAACTCCATTTTGCCTATCATTTCCTTAATATCTTCTATCATGTAGTCAGGCAGGTTTTTATAAGATTCGTTTGCATCTAATCTTATTCTGCATTCGTTTGGAGCAGCAACAGCAGGTCTTAGCTTTGCAAGCCTTTCATCTAATTTATACATAAAAAACTCCTTTATCACTTATGTACGTCAATGCGCACCATTCGATGATAAAGGAGAATTGTTCTCTTTAAAAGAAGCAAATTGTTTTATTTTTATGAGTACAGATTTTATCTTTTCTCTTTCTATAATCTGTCATCCTCTTCATTTTTCTCTGCTTCGTCCTCAGCCTCATGCTCTGCCGTCTTTGTCAGCGGCATGATATCGAAGTCCTCAAATTGTCCCGGCTTGGTCAGACGCCAGGCCCTGTTTACAACCATTCCTATTATGATAACATTTGATACTAAGAAGAACCACAGGACTATAATAATAATACTTGTCAGTGCTCCGTAAAACAGGTCTCTGATGAAGAAGAACTTAATATAAATAATGAAGAATGCCGACGCAAACAGCACACCCACCGCGGTAACTATTACGCCCGGCAGCACATCCAAAAGGCGTTCCCTTCTTGTAGGCATGAGCGCATATATTACAACGACTATGAGTATAATAGTGGCTACCGTTACAGGAACCGTGAATATATTAAACACTATCTCAAGAACAGTTGACCACTTTCCTATATTCAGAGAGCCCTCGAAGAGCTTGAACAGGGTTCTGCCGAAAACCATCAGCACCAGGGCTATCATTATCAGCAAAAGCATCAGCATTGTAAGTACAAATGCCTTTAATCTTCTTCTTACATAATTCTTCGGAACGTCTGCAAAGGTTGGTGCCGCAAGATTATCTGCCGCATAGTCAGCAACCTTAATCAGCCCATACATCCCTCTGGAAGCAAGAAAGAGTGTGACCGCAAAAATAATAACAGACACAACCAAAGACGCAGTGGTCGGTGTGCTGTTAAGCAGCGGGGTTATCACCTTGCTGAGATCCTCCGGCAAAACCGACATCAGGGTATTTACCACTACATTGTCCCCTACCAGAAAAAAATTGGCAAAATAACTGACCGCTATGATAATCGGTGCCAGGGAAAGTATAAAGTAATACGCCAGACTCGGAGCAACATTGATGTAAAACGGGTCCGACATATCTCTTATGACACATTTTACAATGTTTTTTATTCGTTCTTTTGACATCTCAGTCTCCTTTTACAACGAAAGTCATGATAAAAAGCATTAAGCCCTTCACTTTGAAACCGGCAGTCCTTTCGGACCGCCGGATACAAAATTTGACTTTCCGCTATATTATTGGCTGGAGCCTTTTATTTTACTACTCTCACTGAAATGAGACCTTCAAAGCTGATTTTCTTTGCTTCGTCAGCACTGAGACTTCTGTCTATATCGAGAAGAGTATATGCAACGTTGCCTCTTGTTACAGCTGTCATGTTTTCAATCTTTACGCCAAGCCCGTTGCATTCTGCTGTGATATGTGTAATACCGTCGTTGCCGTTCTTGTGAATAACGGAAATTCTGCCTGCTGTTCTCGGTGCGCCCATGTTGCACTGTGGGAAGTTTACAGAATTTGTAATGTTTCCGTTTTCAAGGTAGTCAACGATTTCATCTGCTGCCATCATTGCACAGTTTTCTTCTGCTTCTTCTGTGCTTGCTCCAAGATGAGGGAGGTTGAGGACTGCCGGATTATCAAAGAACTTCTCTGTTGGGAAGTCTGTGATATACTTCTGAACCTTGCCTGATTCAAGAGCCTCCTCCATAGCTTCTGCTTCAACAAGCTCAGCTCTTGAGAAGTTGAGGAACTTAATAGGCTTATTGCACTTTGCAAAGAAATCCTTATTAATCATTCCCTTTGTATCGGCTAATGCAGGCACATGAATGCTGACATAGTCTGCATCCTTTAACAGCTCATCCATATCGTGAGTAACCTGTGTGATTGAATAAAGATGAAGAGCTGAATAAACTGACATATATGGATCGTAGCCTGTAACTACCATTCCAAGGTCCGATGCTGTGTTTGCTAAAGCAACACCGATAGCACCAAGGCCGATAACTGCGATTTTCTTGCCCTTGAGCTCTGTTCCAGCGAATGCCGACTTGCCCTTTTCAACCTTATCGGCAATGCCGTCAGCGGTCTGTTCCTTTAACCATGCGTTTCCGTCGATGATATTTCTTGCATCTGCAAACATTGCTGCTAAAACAAGTTCCTTAACCGCATTAGCATTTGCTCCCGGTGTATTGAAAACAACAATACCTTCGTCTGCACATCTGTCAAGAGGAATATTGTTTACTCCTGCGCCGGCTCTTGCGATAGCCTTGAGTGCAGGGCTGAACTGCATATCGTGCATTTTGAAGCTTCTTACGAGTATACCTTCAGCTTCATCAATATTTTCTACTACTTCGTAATTACTTCCAAGCTTCGCTAATCCTTTAGGCGAAATCTTGTTAAGTGTACCGATTTTAAACATTTTTACACCTTCTTATTTATTTTCTTTTTCAAATTTCTGCATAAAAGCAATCAGCTTATCAACGCCTTCTTCAGGCATTGCATTGTATATACTTGCTCTCATTCCTCCAACGGTTCTGTGTCCGCCGAGGTTTACAAGGCCTGCAGCCTTAGCTTCTGCAACGAATTTCTTATCCAAATCTGCATTTCCTGTTACGAAAACAACATTCATGAGAGATCTGTCTTCTGGGTTAACAGGGCAGTTAAAGAGCTTACTGTCATCAATTGCCTTGTAGAGCTTTGCTGCCTTTCTTTCGTTGATAGTCTGAAGAGCCTTAACTCCTCCCTTTGACTTGATCCACTCAAATACTAACTTTGCAATGTATATTGAATATGTAGGCGGTGTGTTGTAAAGCGAGTCGTTATCTGCCTGTGTCTTGTAGTTGAGCATTGCAGGACAATCTTCTGCGGCAAAACCGATGAGGTCTTCTCTGATACATACTACAACAAGACCTGCAGGGCCGAAGTTTTTCTGTGCGCCCGCGAAAATGAGACCAAACTTGGAAATATCAACTTCCTGTGAAAGAATGTTTGAGGACATGTCAGCTACGAGAGGGATGTCTCCGGTTTCAGGGAAGTATGGGTATCTTGTTCCGTAAATTGTGTTGTTTGCAGTAATGTAGATATAGTCTGCATCCTGTCTGAAGTCTTCCTTCTTGAGCTTAGGAATATATGTGTATACGTCAGGCTCTGATGAAGCTGCTGCCTTAACGTCTCCGAACTTCTTAGCTTCTGTGAAAGCCTTTTTTGCCCACTGACCTGTGATGATGTAGTCAGCCTTTTTTGAGTTTCTTAAAAGGTTTAAAGGAACCATAGAAAACTGAGTTGAACCGCCGCCCTGAACGAAGAGCACCTTGTAGTTGTCAGGAACATTCATGAGTTCTCTGAAGAGTGCTTCCGCTTCCTTAATTATATTATCAAAATCCTTTGATCGATGAGACATTTCCATTACGGACATACCTGCCTCGCCGTAATTTACCATTTCTGCTGCTGCCTTTTCCAGTACCTCGAGTGGGAGCATTGATGGACCCGCTGAAAAATTAAATACTCTTTCCATTTTATCCTCCATTTATATATATTTAGAATTTGCCTCCCAATCCTCAATCCAAACATCATGATTTCATACTTATTTACTCAGGATTAAAAGACTATCCTTTATTTTAACAGAAATATCAAAATAATGGAATAACGAATTTGCAGGTTGGCAAAAAAATTTTTTTGTATTATAATCTTTTAAACAGCTTTAGGCTAATTTGGGCAAAGGATAGGTAGAAATATGGCAAAAAACAAGAAAAAGAATAATAGCAAAACTTCTCGACCGTCTAATGATTACTACGGCACGAGCAAGAAAAATTCTAAAATGGCCAAAATTCTCATCATTGTTTTGGCTGTGATATTAGCTCTGTCGATGGCAGGCATCGGAACCATGACATTTGTCAACGGGATGCAGATTTCCGGTCAGATCAGCGGAGTTACAGACATAGAAAATCGGGGTGAGCTTCCTGAGCTCACGGCCGGTTCTGCTTACCTCATCGACGCCGATACAGGTCAGGTGCTTTTTGATAAAAACGGATATGCCGCTATGTTTCCTGCCTCCACAACCAAAATCATGACAGCCTATCTTACAATTAAGAACCTCGATATTAATTCCGAAGTGACAATAGATGCTGAAGCTGCCGGCACAGACGGCTCTGCAATTGATTTGAAAGAGGGCGAAATAATTACGGTTAAGAACCTTCTGTATGCACTGATGCTGTTCTCAGCAAACGATGCGGCAGTAGCTCTTGCCAAGTCGGTTTCAGGTTCGGTCAGCGCTTTTGCCGACCTGATGAACGATACCGCGGTTGAAATGGGAGCAACAGGAACCAGGTTCGTCACCCCAAACGGGCTGCCTGATCCGGACCACTACACCACGGCACACGACCTTGCATGCATTACTAAGTTTGCCATGACCAACGAAAGCTTCAGGGAGATTGTTGCAACCAGGGAATACACCATTCCGGCAACAAATATGAGCGAAGAAAGAGAGCTTATCAATTCAAACAGAATGCTTTGGGATAATAAGCCGAGATATGATATGGGCAACGGCGGCGACTTAGTACCGAATTATTATTCCGGTACAATAGGCGTTAAAACCGGCCATACCAACGAAGCAGGCAGCTGTCTTGTTTCCTGCGTCGAAAGAAACGGTCACACACTCATCGGGGTTACCCTCGGTTCGGAATATGAGCAGCACTACCTCGATATGATTAAGCTAATGGACTATGGCTACAACAATTACTCCATGGTAAGACTTGCTACAGCTGTCGAAAATTCATATACTGTAAAGGTTAAGCACAGTGAAACAAAAAAGCTCGGAGCAGTTTTAGGGGAAGACGTCACTTTGACGCTTCCTTCCGGCAGCACCGCACCTGAAGTCACCACAGAGGAAACGCTCGAAAAGAAGTACGAAGCTCCTATCAAAAAAGGAGATGTTTTAGGCAGCTGTAACATTTACCTCGACGGCAGCCTGTATACTACGGTCGATATAGTTGCCGCAGCAGATGCTCCTTACAAGAAGGGCATTGACTTTTTAGATCTGCTCTTAAAAATAGTTATTGTTCTTGCAATTATTCTTGTAATTCTTATCATACTGCTTCTTATAGTAAGGACTGTCAATAAGAACCGCGCAAGAAAACGCAGGGTATTAAAGGCAAGGCAGGAAGCGGCAGCGAAGCTGGAAACAGAAAGAAAAATCAGAGAAAGAGATGAAAGAATAAGACAGGATATGGAAGCCCGCAGAAAATACAACGAGAGCAAACGATATGAGTATCCTGAGGAATTCCGAAACTACAGAAACGACGCTAACAGGGAAACCCGTTTTTATAACAGGGACGACGATTAATAAAAATACTTTCCGAAAAAATATCGCTCTTGGATAATCACAGTGAAGGTGACCTCCAAGAGCGTTTTTTATTGTCCCATATGCTTTTCAGACTATAGATCTTTCAGCTTCTTTTCAAGCTCTGCAAGAGCCTTTGCTCTATGACTGACAGTGTTTTTTGTTTCCTGAGTTATTTCCGCAAAGGTTTCATTGAGTCCGTCTGCGATGAACAAAGGGTCGTAGCCGAAGCCGCCATTTCCTCTCGGAGCAAATATTATTTTGCCCGGGCATTCGCCTCTTGCCTGAACAACCTTGCCGTCCGGATATACCATTGTAACTACAGATACAAACCTTGCACTTCTGTCCGGTGCATTTTCCAGCTCCTTCAAGAGCTTATTGTTATTATCGAGGTCGCTCTTGTGCTCGCCGGCATATCTTGCGGAATATACTCCCGGTGCTCCGTTAAGGTAGTCAACAGAAAGGCCCGAGTCATCTGCTATACAGATTTTTCCGGAAAGCTTCATTATTTCATTTGCTTTTTTAAACGAATTTTCTTCAAAGGTTTCCCCGTCTTCGACTACGTCTATGTCACCGAAGCCTGCTTCCTTCTGAGATATTACCTCCATTCCGAACTGGCCTACTATTTCTCTGAGCTCCTTCAGCTTATGTTCATTTTGGGTTGCTGCAATTATTGTTAACATTGTTCCAACACACTCCTTTGTACTTCAAGCAGTTCCTCACAGCCTTTTTTTGCATAGGCAAGCATCTGCGCAAGCTGTTCTCCATTAAAGGCCCCATCTTCTGCGGTGCCCTGAATTTCGACGTATTCTCCCTTGTCGTTCATTACTATGTTCATATCGACTTCCGCAACCGAGTCTTCAGGATACGGAAGGTCGAGTCTGACTTCTCCGTCCACTATTCCTACGCTTATTGCGGAAACGAGTCCCTTCATAGGGATTTCGTCTATTATTCCCTGAGCCTTAAGCTTTTTAAAAGCAAGCATGAGGGCTACTGCAGCGCCTGTTATTGATGCTGTTCTTGTTCCGCCGTCAGCCTGAATTACATCGCAGTCTATTAAAATGGAAATTTCTCCCATTTTTTCCATTTCTACTATGCTCCTGAGCGCCCTGCCTATCAACCTCTGGATTTCCTGACTTCTTCCGTCAACCTTCTTTCTTTCACGGGCTTTTCTGCTGCCTGTTGAACCCGGAAGCATTCCGTATTCTGCGGTTACCCAGCCCTGGCCGGTACCTTTAAGGTGCGGGGCTGTTCTGTCCTCGTAGGATGCGGTGCAAATTACTTTTGTCTGACCCATGGTTATGAGGACTGAGCCTGCGGGATGGATGATGTAGTTTGGTTCGATTGATATTCTTCTTAGTTCGTCGTTTTTTCTGCCGTCGTATCTCATTTTTTCTCCTAACTCAATGCTTTATATAACTCGTCCGCTCCCGGCGGGTCAATTTCTTCTTTTATGCCGTTTTTTAATAGGCTGCAGCCTTCGCCCTTAGCTTTCATTACTCCGACATCGGTAATTCTGACTCCTTCCTTTGCTGCAATTGCAATCAGCTTTTCAGCTTTTTCCGGCTCGGCCACTATCAGCATCGCACCGCTGGAAATAAGTCTGAGCGGATTTACTTCCAGAAAACTGCAGATTTTTTCAGTAACCCTTGAAACAGGAATGTTCTCAAATATGATTTCTGCCCCGAGTCCCGAGGTTTTGCACATTTCCCAAACTGCTCCCAGAATGCCTCCCTCGGTAATATCATGCATGCCTGAGACTCCTACCTCGCCGGCCAACAAGCCTTCCTTTACTACCGAGGTCATAGTGATAAAGCTCCTGGCCTCAGCCAGTTCTTCCTTAGAAAGAACAGCCTCGAGCTTGTCTTTCCTGTCCGCGGCAACTATTCCTATTCCCTCAAGGCCAACCTCCTTGCTTATGAGAATTCTGTCTCCCGCCTTGATGTTTTCAGAGTTTACGCTCTTTCCTTTCAGGCACCTGCCCAAAGCGGTAGACACTATTACAGGTCTTGTTACTGCCTCAGTTACCTCGGTGTGGCCTCCGATTATCTCTATTCCGTGGTCCTGCGCTTCCTTTCCCGCCTGTGTCATAATCTGTGCAATGTCGTCGTCGGTTGTCCCATACGGCAGCATTATCGCCAGCATTATTCCAAAGGGCTCTACTCCGTTAGAAGCTATATCATTGAGTGTGATATTGATTGCAAGCTTTCCTATGTCCTCAACCGAACCCGTTATCGGGTCAGTTGACATAACACACTCGTATTCTCCGAAGTCTAAAACCGCACAGTCCTCTCCTATTGCGGGGCGCTGCAGCACCTCGTCTCGTTGATATTTTATGCTTTTGAACACAGCCTCTTCCAAAAGGCTGCTGTCTAATTTTCCTATTGGTAATATCATCTTATCATTCCTAAAAATTCTTCTTCGTTAATAATTTTCACTCCGAGACTCTGAGCTTTGGTAAGCTTGGAGCCGGCTTCTTCTCCGGCAAGCACATAGTCTGTCTTCTTTGAAACGCTCGACGAAACCTTACCTCCAAGGTCCTCAATTATTTTTCCGGCCTCGTTTCTGGTCATCGTCGGCAGAGTTCCCGTCAGCACAAAGGTCAGCCCCTCAAAGGAAGTGCCGTTCTTGTTCTCTTCAGCAAGACTATTCATATTCACCCCGAGTGACTCGAGTTTTTTCAATAGCTCAAGGTTTTTTTCTTCTACAAAATACTCTACCAGGTCCTTTGAAGCAATGTCGCCGAAGTCCGGGAGATTTCTGAAGGCTTCAAAATCAGCCTCGGCAATTTCCCATAAATTTCCAAAACTGGAAGCCAATACCTTTGCGGACTGCTTGCCTATATTTCTGATTCCAAGACCTGTAATCAGCTTGCTTACATCGTTTGCCTTTGACCTTTCTATTGCCGCAAGCAGGTTGTCCACCGACTTTTCTCTTCCGACTGTTCCGGCCGAAATCAAAGCCTCTCTCACATTGGCGAGCTCATAAATATCGGCAAAATCTTCTACAAAGCCTTCATCATACAGACTCTGTGCTGCCGACGGCCCGAAGTTTTCTATATCCATCGCATCCTTAGATGCAAAATATGTAAGCTTTCTAATTTGTTTCCCGTAGCAGTCATCACTGATACAGCGATATTCGGCCGCTGATTCCTCGCGCACCACGGGACCTCCGCAGACCGGGCACCTGTCCGGCATCACGTATCTTACCGTCGCCTTTGGTCTTTTTTCGGCCACAACGGAAACAACCTCTGGAATAATATCTCCCGCCTTCTGAACAACCACTGTATCTCCGACTCTGACATCCTTTGCGTCTATATAGTCCTGATTGTGCAGAGTTGCCTTGCTTACCGTAGAACCCGCGATGTTTACAGGCTCAAAGAGCGCAAGCGGAGTGATTCTTCCTGTTCTTCCTACCTGAACCGCAATCTCCCTGACAACAGTTTCCGTCTTTTCCGGTTCATATTTATATGCAGCTGCCCACCTCGGAACCTTAGAGGTTATGCCAAGCTTCCTTCTTGACTCAAGACTGTCTACCTTTACTACAGCTCCGTCTATTCCATATTCAAGGTCCCACCTGTCTTTGGCTATATCTTCAATGGCCTTCCAGACCGCCTCAGCTCCAATGCATTTTCTGTAGTCGGGGCTGATAGGAAAGCCTTGGGTTTTCATCCATTCGAGGGTTTCCGAATGAGTTTCAAAGGTCTTGCCCTCACTGATTTCAAGATTAAAGAGGAAGATGTCAAGACCTCTCTCTTTTACTATTGAAGGATCCAGCTGTCTGAGACTCCCTGCCGCAGTATTTCGCGGATTCTGATAAATCTGCCCGCCAGTCTCTCTCTGCCTCATGTTGGTCTTCTCAAAATTGGTTTTGGTCATGTAGACCTCACCTCTGACCTCCACATAGGGCAGCTTTTCCTTAAGCGCATGAGGAATGCCTCTGATTTCAAGGCAGTTTTCATAAACGCTTTCTCCGACGCTCCCGTCCCCACGGGTAACCGCCTCCGTGAGCTTTCCATCGTGGTAGCGAAGAACTACTGTCAGGCCGTCTATTTTCTTTTCAACAACAAATACAGGAGCTTCATCGCCTAAAGCCTTCAACTCTTCCTCCGCTTTTGTCACAAAGTTCTCTATCTCTCCCCTTGAAAACACATCCTGAAGGCTGATAACAGGAACGTCGTGCACTACCTTTCTGAAGCCGCGCTTAACCTCTCCGCCCACCTTCTTAGTAGGCGAGTCGACATCGGCAAACTGAGGATAGGATTCTTCAAGAGCCCTTAGCTCAAGTGACTTCAGGTCATATTCAAAATCGGATATTTCCGGAGTATCCTCTGTATAGTACAGGTTGTTATGGTATTCTATTTCTTTTCTCAGCTCTTTAATTCTCTCTTCAGGGTTCATTCCCTCAACCTCCTCGGCGCAGCGGTTGCTGACACTGCGTTTGAAACGTAATACCGCTCCTGTTTTTTCTAAATAACAGTAAGGTTTGCATATTCGGGTGCAAGAGTCTTAGCGCCCACCTTGTCAAAGATAACCGTCACGCCAGCCTCGTTTACACCGACAACCATACCCTCACCGAATTTCTTGTGCTTTACTCTCTCTCCTCCGGTAAAATTCTGCGCACCCTCACCGCTCGAACCTGCCACAGGCTTTTTCTGTACGGAGCCCGGCATCACGCCCCTGAAGGTCTCGCTTGATTTTTTGCCAGCATTAGGCAGAATTTTCGACCCAAAGTTGTTCTCCGAATCAAAAATATCCCTGTATTTTTCGTCAATTTCTTTAAGAAAAATCGATTCCGACCTTACCTCAATATGCCCGAACACAAGACGGCTCTGCGCGGAGCTCATATATAAGGTTTCCTTGGCTCTGGTCATGCCCACATAGCAGAGTCTTCTTTCTTCCTCAAGCTCCGACTCATTATACAGCTTAGCCCTGCCCGGGAAGGTCTCATTCTCCATGCCCGGCATGAATACTATAGGAAATTCCAGTCCCTTAGCGCTGTGAAGAGTCATAAGCGCAATAGCATCCTCATCAGCATTATGATTATCTATGTCTGTTATAAGCGCAATCTTTTCCATGAACTCTTCAAGACTGCCCTCAGGATTCTGGTCCTCAAAATCATAAATAACCGACTTGAATTCCAAGAGGTTTTCTTTCCTGCTCATAGCCTCAACAGTATTTTGCGCTTCCAATTCAGCCACATATCCCGATGTGTCGAGAATAATATCATATATTTCCGAAATCTTCTTTTCGCCCATTGCCGCAGCCGCATTGCTTATTAAATTAAGGAATCGCACGCATCCGGTTGCCGCCTTGCCGCCGAGAACATCCAGTCCGTCGCCCTCAGCCAAAAGGTCAAAAATGGAAGTATTGTTAATTTCTGCCAGCTTTTCTATTTTTTCTATGCTCTTGTCTCCAATGCCCCTCTTAGGCTCGTTGATAACACGCTTCAGCGCTAAGTTGTCCTTATGGTTCTGCACCAATCTGAGGTAGGAGATAACATCCTTGATTTCTTTTCTGTCATAGAACCTCGTGCCGCCGATAACTCTGTAGTTAATATCCTGCCTTGTGAAGGCTTCTTCAAAAATTCTGGACTGAGCATGAGTTCTGTAAAGGATAGCAATATCCTTATATTTAAACCCCTTGTCTCTAAGCTTATGTACTTCTCTTCCGATATAAAAGGCCTCGTCTTTATCGGTTCCCGACCTGTATACCTTGATTTTTTCTCCGTCTTCCCTGTCTGTCCAGAGCTTTTTACCCTTTCTTTCGGTATTGTTTTCAATGACCGAGTTTGCCCCCGCAAGAATATTTCCACTGGAGCGATAGTTTTGCTCTAACTTAATAAGCTTTGCTCCCGGGAAGTCGTCCTCAAAGCTCAGAATATTTCTTATATCCGCACCTCTCCACTGGTATATGCACTGGTCCTCATCGCCGACAGCACAGATATTCTTATGAGCCTTTGCCAGATTGAACACCAGCTCATACTGTATGGCGTTGGTGTCCTGATACTCGTCAATCATAATATAGTGAAAACGTTCGGAATACTCGTTTAATACGTCCGGATAGTCGTTAAAAAGACGAACCGTATTTACTAACAGGTCATCAAAGTCCATCGCATTATTCTTAAACAGCTTTTCCGAGTATTTTTTGTACACATCTCCGGCCAGTCTTGCCTTTGGCTCAAAGCCGCTTTCCTTAGACTTAATAAACGCATCAGGTCCTATTCCACGGTTCTTGCAATCACTGATTATTGCGCTCACGTAGTTCACCGGTAAAAACTTATCGCTGATTTCGAGCTCGGACAGGGACTGCTTAATAACTGTCTTTTGGTCGGAAGTATCGTATATGGTAAAATCCCTGGCGTAGCCAATTTTTTCAGCGTGAACTCTCAGAATTCTTAAGCACATCGCATGAAAGGTCATAACCCACATCCCCGGAGTCACGCCGGCAATAGCCTCAATCCTCTCCTTCATTTCATTCGCAGCCTTATTGGTAAAGGTTACAGCCAGAATGTTATACGGTCTCACACCCTTTTCACCGATAAGATAAGCAATTCTGCGAGTCATGGTAGTAGTTTTCCCGCTTCCGGCTCCCGCGATTATCAGCAGCGGGCCTTCCGTAGTTGCAACCGCTTCCCTCTGTTTTTCATTTAGATTTTTAAAATAGTCCATTGTTTTTGCCTCTATTATCAAGTTGTCACTAATTTGTCCCTGCACCCTCACCAGTACAGGCCATGGCATAGCCTTCTTTTCAACGTTGCTGCCCAAAATCAGAACAGGCAGGTACCGCCTATAAACTCTCTCAGCAGAGAATTGTTGAGAATTGTACTCTCATCTGGTATTTCACAGAAAAAGTCCAAAAGCTTTAAGAGCCTCAGTGCTTCGCTGAAGTTTTCATCATCCGGCTTTACGCTTTCAAGCACCGGCTTCGCATACTTTTTTAAGGCCGAGAGCTCATACGGAAGAGCCGTGTTGAACATTTCGTCAGCATCCTCCTGGAACGGGAAAATATTCTTTTCCTCTCCAGCCCTTACTATAGGCCACGAACCGATAGTATCGCTGGCAGACTTGCCCCTCGTATGGCAGTCTCTTACTAACCTTCTGAACAGTCTCGCATCGCTGGAATATATCCTCGTATGCTCGTTTATTGCGAGCGCAGTTAACGGGCTGATATAAATTTTGAACTTATCTCGGCTTCTTACTCCCGGAGTAAGCGCATCATTTAACCCATGTATACCCTCAATTATTATGGTTTCATCCGGAGAAAGTACGGTTGGCCTCCTTCCGAAAACCTTCTTCCCAGACAGGAAATCATATATAGGAATATCCACCTTCTCGCCCGCGAGCAGCGCATTGAGGTCCTTATTGAAAAGCTCAACATCTACAGCCTCGAGGTCTTCAAAAAGATAGTTTCCTTCTTCGTCCTTCTTAACAAATTCTCTGTCTATAAAATAGTCATCCGTGCTTATCGTGCAGGTTTTTATGCCATTAACATTAAGCTGAACTGACAGTCTCTGCGCAAAGGAGGTTTTCCCTGAGGAAGACGGCCCGGCGATAAGAATTATTCGCTTTCCCGTTTCTGAAATCGTATTGGCAATCTGTGAGATTTTCTTCTCCTGAAGTCCCTCTGAAACCTGTATTATTCTCCTGTATTTGCCGAGCTCTATCGCCTTATTGAGGTGATAAACCGTTGGAACACCAATTATATTCAGCCACCTTTCCGTTTCTGCATATGTATCTGACATCATTTTGTCGTGCTTAAACTCCGGAAGCTGATTCGGATTTTTGATAGAAGGAAGTCTTACAAGGACTCCCTTGTCTACATACTTCAGGTCAAAGACACTGATGTAACCGGTTGAAAGCGGCAGGTCATCAAGACAATAATCAGCCATCCAGCCTATACGATACATATTAACTACGGAGCTTGCCCACCTTTCGGCCTTGTTCTTGAAATACTCAGGATGAATGTCTACATCTTCATCGTCAATGCTTGTTACATATTTCACAAAAGGCTCGTCAGCAGCAATTATTTCATCCATGCGCGCCTTGATTTCCGCAACTCTTTCTTCGTCCAGCCAGCCCTCGTATGGGTAAAGCTTTGAATAAACGCCCTTATCGAGAGAGTTTTCTATTGTAATCCTTGATTTCTCGCCGCAGATCTCATATGCCGCTCTGAGATAGACCATAACAATTGCCCTCTCAAGTGACCTGAAGCCCTCGATGTGTTCAGCCGTATAAAAATCCAAACAGTCCCAGGACTCTCTTATTTCTCCCGAAAGCGGAGCATTTTTGTGAGAGGTTCCCGCAATAAGAATCGGAAACTCTCCATCGTTGTAGTCAGCCGCAATGTCCAAAATACGACTTTCTTCACCAACTTCTACTTCCCTTTTTTCTATAAATTTTCCGTTCTTTTTTATTGTCATTAATTTCTTCATTTTTAATCACCGTTTACAAAAAACTGTACCCCTTCAAACTATGCTATTATATCACAAAATCAAAAAATTGTCAGGCAAGGCATTAGCGTTTTCCCTTAAATTTCAATTCTTACCTCTCCTGTCCCCAAGGTCTTTTCGCTTCCGTCAGCAAGCCTTACCATGAGCCTGCAGCGGTCATCAATTCCTACTGCGGTTGCGTATGTGAGGTCCTCTTCTCTGCCCTCTGCAATAGCTGCTCCGCTGACCACCTCAACCCTCTTTCCGATTACAAGATTGCGCTCCCTGTAGTATTCAAGGAAGGAGCTGTCATCAGGATCGGCTTCCATACTTTCATAAATCAAACGAAGCTCTCTGAGTATGGCTTCCAAAAGCCGCTCCCTGATTTTGGAGAGAAGCTCCTGCGAAGGAGCGGACGGCAGGAGGCCGGCGGCTTTTATGTTCCCGGGGAAGCCGCCGGCCGGCGGGCAGATATTAATGCCTATACCGAGCACCAGATACTTCAGCCCGCCGGCAGGGTCTGCGGCCGCCTCAGTCAGAATGCCGCAGACCTTGCCTCCTGCCGCATAGATGTCGTTCACCCACTTAATCATAGGCTTTTGCGGAAGGTGAACGACATCGCCGCAGGCCTCGATTCCCCTGCAGACCGCCACGGCGGCTGCAGGGGTTGTCAGGGCTGCGGCCTCCGCTCCAAAACTCGGCCTGAGCAGTATCGAAAAGTACAGCCCGCTCCCCTTCGGCGAGAAAAATGTCCGTCCCATTCTCCCCCTTCCCGCACTTTGCTCATTAGAAATAACGACGAGACCCTCGTCCTCGTCGTTATCTGCTCTTTCCTTTATTACATCGTTTGTAGACCCTATGGTCTCAAAATACTCGTATCTGTAAGCTTTCATCCTCTTGCCCTTCTCGCTTAAAGCGGAAGAATAGTTCCTACTCCTTTTTCCAAAGCCATCTCAATAACCGAAGGCGTTACGGCAAAGTCGTCAATCGCCATTCCCTGAGGGCTTGCAACTATGATATCGTCATCTGAGGTTCTTCCCGGATGCCTTCCCGCAAATATATCTCCAACCTCGCAGTCAGGCTCTTTGATTTCGTCGTAGAAATAGTGCTCCTTCACAAGGTCTTCCTGCTGAGACTTGCTGTCTACCACATAAAGAGCGCTTTCGTTAATAATAGCTCCCTCAAACTGAGTGTGGAGGTCTGTAACTATTATTGTCTGACCCTTCGGAATCCACTCTTTTTTAATAGGCGGCTTCGGTGGGTAAATCTTGAAAAATGTTGCGGAGCAAAGCACGTCGCTGTTTCTTACAATATATTCTAACGAAGGCGCTTTTTCCATAGGTACAGGCACCTTATCATTAAAGTCAGCTATTGCGTTATCCATTGCTTCCTCGCTGATATCCCAAACGAGGATTTTTTTGAGGTTCGGTAGTGCATCAGGCATTACAGGGAAATGGTTTCTGCCCTCTCTGCCAAGACCTATCATTCCGAAGACCTCGCTGTCCTTTCTTGCAAGCTCCTTTGCTATTACTGCTGCAATAGCAGGTGTTCTTGTTTCCATAATATGAATACCGTCCATGAAAGCAATCGGCCAACCGCTTTCATAATCCGCAACTAAAATCATTGCCGATAATGATGCCAGCCCAAATTCCTTCACGTTGTTGTTATATGCGCTCACCCACTTGTGTCCTACAGAGCCGGTTTCAGGTATAAGGCCCGGCATACTGATATAACAACCGTTTTCATCAGGAAATATATGTGATTTTGGCGGCATCTGAGTTTCCTTGTTGCTGTACATTGTCAGTGCCTGCTTTACTTTTTCGTAAAGAACTTCCTTAGGAACTTCGAGACTTTTCACTTCGTCTCTTGTAAGGTAGAGAATTTCATGTCCTACGTTAAGATGTTTTCTTACTTTTTCGCTAAAAGCTTTCATTTCAAACCTCCCTGCATCGGCAGTTCAAAAGCACAGTTCAATTTTCTTCAATAACACTCAGACTGCTATAGTTGAATTCCTATCATCATCTGGCCGTTTTTAAAGCTTACTACAGTAAACACTCCGTTGGCATTTCCCCCACCAAAAAGATAGGTGCCACCGGAAATTGTTTCAGAAACATCATTGGTATACCCTGAGCTCATGAGGCCCGCCGCATATGACTTTGCATCAGAGATAGATACTCCTCCGAAAAGCATGCAATAAACACCGTCGGAAAAGCCTGTATCCTGTAAGGTTCCAACCGAAGGCTTCGGAACATTCTTAGTGTAATCGTTTGACGGCCAGGACATGGCAGGACTCTCTTCCTTCTTGGTATCCCCAGACGTCTTAGGCTGTGTCTTTTTCTGATTTTTCGGCTTCTCGTCATTGCCCTTTTTATCAGTCTGCTGAGCAGCATCAGAGCTTGCCTTTGCTGTATCTTCAGGGGTTGCCTCGTCGTTATTCTCAATGTCATTCGTATTTTCATCGTCAGGCTTAGCTGCTGTATCTACGCCGTTATCATGGTTTTCTACTACCTGCTGGTTTCCATCATCTGATGCAGCTTCCTTTTTATCGGAACAGCCGCACAGGAACGCCGCCGCAATTACAGCTATGACCATGAAAAAAATTAACAACTTTTTCATAATAATCACCACAGGATATTATACCATTATTTCTGTCAAATGGCAAATCCTACCGGTCAGACCCCCACCACTTTGGAAATTCTGTATGCTCTCTTAAGGTGCCCCACCACGTTCTCAATACGGCTCACATACCAGTCATCCGTGAGGTCCTTCTCGAGCTTGCCTAAGATTGTGTCCGGTCTCTGCTGAGTAAGAATGTCAAAAGCCTTTTCCTTTTTCAGCCCGCTCTTTATCTGTTCCTCAAACGCTTCGAGCTTTTCTACAGCTTCCTTTATTTCCGGTCTCCTGTAGGTTTTCTTATCAAGCTCAAGTCCCCTGTGAACGAAGAGATGCGTGCCCGGAACCTTGAGAATATTTGTGTTATAGTTCATTTTATAACGAATAGCCCCTGCAAACGGGTGAGTGGTTTCTATGTTAATATAGAAGTCATAGCGCCAGAAAACCTTGGAGTAATCGCCCTGAAGCAGAATTTTGCCTGACCTTGTAACATCAAATTTGTTGTCTCCCTCAGTCCACCACTCGTCAACTTCAAGCCATACATCCTTTACCTGATCAAAGTCTATGACGAAAGGATTTCTCTCCTTAAAAGTATCATCAGGGCCCTCAACCACAACAAAGGCCTTCATGTTTTCATCGTACATAAACTGCATAGCATCTGGATACTTCTTTATTCCCCACGATTTTGTGGGAGTGAATTCCTCAAGACGCTTTTTATTTTCTTCTCTTGCAGCCAATTCCTCGGGACTTACTTCCTTTTTTCTTGAAAACAAACCCATAAATCTTCCTCCTTGTCTTAATATTTCCGTTCTTTTTTGCGCAAAAACGCCTGCTTACTGTAATTATATCATTTTCTCAGAGTTAAAACAAACAAAAAAGAACCCGGAAATGATTCAAAATCCGAGTTCAATTACAGCAAATTATATCAGCTTTTCAGCCACTCTTACGGCTTCCATCCCGTCCTTAGAATAAGCGTCTGCGCCTATTCTTTCGGCATATTCAGGAGAAAGCACAGCACCTCCGACCATAACCTTAATTTCAGGGTCGGTTTCGTGAAGCAGCTTTATGGTTTCTTCCATAGCCGGAACCGTGGTTGTCATAAGGGCACTGAGCCCTACAAGCTTTATTCCGCTTTTGACTGCTTCATCTCTGATAACCTCCGGAGGAGTGTCCTTCCCGAGGTCGATGACGTCAAAGCCATAGCTTTCCAAAAGCACCTTTACTATGTTTTTACCTATATCGTGAACATCGCCCTTAACCGTTGCAATTATCACCTTCTTATCTGTATCAGCTTCGCTCTTAGGCAGCTTTTCCTTAACCTTTTCAAAGGCCGCATTAGCAGACTCAGCGCTCATCAAAAGCTGCGGAAGATATATTCTTCCTGCCTCATAGTCCGCGCCCACTTCATTAAGTGCCGGAATAATGAAGCTGTTAATAATTTCCAAAGGCTCACAGTTCGCCTGACTTCCCGATAAAAGCTCCGCCGCAAGGCTTCTTGCGTGCTCTGTCCTGCCCTTTATTATTGAGGTTTTAAGCTCGTCAGCCCCTCCATACAGAGCCGCTTTATCAGCTTCTGCCGCCTGTTTAACATCCGCCTTTACGCTTGCGGTTTCAACGACCTCTGCTCTCGCCTCAGCATACTCTATGTATTTGAGGCAGTTCTCATCGTAACAGTTAAGCGCCTTGAAGGCATGATATGTATCCATCATTGGCGTTGAGCCCGGATTCATTATAGCCAGACTGAGCCCAGCAGCAAGCGCATTTGCGAAAAACACCTGATTAATAAGGTCTCTCTTCGGCAGACCAAAGGAGATATTGGATACCCCTAAAATGGTGTTTATGCCCTCCTTTTTCAGCTGCTTTATTACCTCTAAGGCAACAAGACCGCCCTTCTGGCCTGATGAAATTGTCAATGCCAGCGGATCGATGATAATATCCTTCTTTTCTATGCCGTACCCGGCAGCTTCTTCGACTATTTTATGGGCCAATTCTATCCTGCCCTGAGCCGTTTCCGGAATTCCTTCCTCGCCTATAGTAAGACCGATTACCGCAGCTCCGTATTTTGCAGCCAGCGGCAATACCTCGTCCATAACAGCCTGCTTTGCGTTTACGGAATTAAGCAAAGGCTTACCGTTGTAAATCCTCAGTCCCTTCTCCAGAGCCTCCGAATCCGAGGAATCTATCTGAAGCGGGAGGTCTGATACCGCCTGTATTTCCCTGACAGCCCTTTCCATCATGGCAGGCTCGTCTATTTCCGGAAGTCCTACATTAACATCGAGCACGTGAGCTCCGTTTTCTTCCTGCTTAACAGCTTCACCCAAAATATAGTCAATATCCTCGGCAATCAAAGCCTCCTTGAGCTTTTTCTTGCCCGTTGGGTTGATTCTCTCGCCTATGAGGACAGGCTCATTTCCGATTTCCACGTGGTGTGTATATGACGCAATTATGGTCTTATTTTTCTTCTCAGGAAGCTTGTACGGAATATCTTTTACCGCTTCGACCATAGCCTTTATGTGATCAGGGGTTGTTCCGCAGCAGCCGCCTAAAAGCGTTCCGCCCTGCTCCGCAACCTTAACCATATACTGAGAAAACTCTTCCGGTCCCACATCAAAAACTGTTTTTCCGTCTACTACCTTAGGAAGTCCTGCATTTGGCTTGAATATCAGCGGAACTGATGCAAAGTCGGTAAAATCGTTTATGGTTTCGAGCATTTTATCTGGTCCAAAGGAGCAGTTCATTCCGATTGCAGAAACCCCGAGCCCCTCAAGCATTGCTGCCATTGCCTGAGGAGTAGCTCCCGTCATAAGACGTCCTCTTTCGTCATAGGCATTTGACACCATAATCGGAAGATCAGAGTTTTCTCTGCACGCCAGGACAGCCGCCTTGGTTTCATACATATCGTTAAAGGTTTCTATAAAGAATATATCTGCTCCGGCTTTTACGCCTGCGCGAACATTAGCGGCAAAGATTTCTACAGCCTCTTCAAATTTAAGGCTTCCGAGAGGCTCCAACATCATTCCCGTAGGACCTATGTCCATGGCAACAAATCTCTCCTCAGGATTTGAGCCTCCAACAGCCTCTTTTGCAGCAGTTTTAACACACTCAACCGCCCTTTTTATCATTTCCTCGTAGTTATCATATTTTATACAGTTTATTCCAAAAGTATTGGAAGGCACAATATTTGCGCCGGCTTCATAGTACCTTTTATGCAAATCTGTAATCTTTTCCGGATTCGTCATGCACCACAATTCTGACGCTTCTCCCGCCTTCAGCCCCATAGCCTGAAGCATGGTCCCCGTTCCTCCGTCGAGGAAGAGTCTTTTTTCTTTTATAAGCTTTTCAAATCTACTTTTTTTCATGTTTTTTACCTGCAATTTATTATTCACTAAATCCCATAATAGAGGTTATCGACTTTGACGGACTCATAAAGCAGTGGTCATTCAAGCTGATTCCGAGGTTTTTTTCGCCCTCTATGGCCTTGAGAAAAGCCCTCTGATTTTCTATGGAGCAGTCTCCGTATCCCGGACTGTATCTCTGTCTAAAGCTGCAGCTTTTGACCTCATTTAGGTTATTTCTTGCAAGCTCTTCCACCCGATCAGCTGCCGTATCTACCAACGCAGAAGCCAAGGCATCCGTTATGAAGTGCTCCGATTTTGAGGTTATGCTCAGCCTCTTCAGCAGCCTGTCCGCTTCCGCACCCAAGGTTACTCCCATGAGCACAGCACCCGTACTTCCCTTGAGGTTTTTTGCAAGGTCGACGCTATCAATAGAGAAAAGCTCGAGATTACAGCTTCTATCTCCTTCAATATCCGCTTCTACTTTCAAAAAAGCGTACCTGATACAGCACTCTTTCTTCAAGGTCCTTTCGCACCTTATCAACACATCGCTGTATTCGTACTCATTCTCCTTGCTCAGCGTCCCCGCCGGAAGGTGAAGGCGAAGCTCCAGCTGACGCTGATTTATTTTAAGCCCATCGGCTTCTATTACCCCTGATTGAATAATTTTCAAAGCTCTGCCTCCTGTCTCAACCCGCTATCCTCATTATTATTTGATAATTTCCGATAAGTTCTGCTTAATTGCTTCGGCAACATCGGGTTTATTCATCGAATATACATGTACTGCGTTTATTCCGTTTGCAAAGAGGTCAATAATCTGCGCAGTAGCATAGGCAATTCCGGCCTGCTTCATTGCCTCAGGCTTATCCCCGTACTTGTCAACCAGCCTCATAAACTTCTGAGGCATTGCTGTTCCGCTCATTGCAATAGAAGCCTCAACCTGCTTGACGTTGGTTATTGGCATTATTCCCGCAACAACCGGCACGTCTATACCCTTCCTGAGCATTCTGTAAAGGAAGTTGTAAAAAATATCGTTGTCAAAAAACATCTGAGTTGTAAAGAACTGACAGCCGGCCTCAGCCTTAATCTTTAGATATTCAAGGTCCTTATCTATGTTCTCACTCTCGGGATGCTTTTCAGGATAACAGGCCCCGCCTATGCAAAAGCCGCCATAGTCTCTTATTTCCTCTATAAGCTCACATGCATATCTGTACTCCATCTTTGACTTGTCAAAGCCCTCAGGAATATCTCCCCTCAGGCCGAGTATGCTTTCTATTCCGCGGCTTCTGAGCTTGTCAAGCTCTGAATGAACCCTTTCCTTTGTTGAAGAAATGCAGGTGAGGTGCGCCATGGAAGGCACTCCCAGGGCAGACAGTCTTTCCGCAATTTCCGCTGTATAGTCTGAGGTTCCGCCGCCAGCTCCGTAGGTTACACTCATGTAGCTTGGATTAAGCTTCGCAATGCTTTCTGCAGCCTTCATTACATTATCAAAATTACTTACCTTTTTTGGAGGAAAAACCTCAAACGACAGGCTCGGTTTTTCTCCGGTAATTACATCAATTATCTTCATGTCCGGTCTCCTTAATTATGGATCATGTATTAATTAATATCTGTTGTCAAATACTCTTGTGCTCTTCTTTTCACTTCTTGGCAGGTCACCGAGGTCAACAGGCTTTACTATAGGTGTCATTCCGATTTTTGACTTAAACGCTGCGGCGAGTTCATTTTCTACCTCGTATTTATTTGCACCTTCAGTTGTTTCAACAAAAATAGTCATAATATCCTTGCCGTTCATGTGGTCAATCATAATCTGGAATTCACTTGACGCACCCTCAACATCCTTGAGCAGCGAATCAATCTGGCTCGGGAAAATATTTACGCCCTTAACCTTAACCATATCGTCGGTTCTTCCCATTATTGTGTCTATCCTCGGATATTTTGAGCCGCATTTGCACTCGCCAGGAATTATTCTTGACAGGTCGTGGGTTCTGTATCTGATAAGAGGCGCACCCTCCTTCTTAAGCGTGGTGATTACGATTTCGCCCAGCTCTCCGTCAGGGAGGTTTTTACCTGTCTTTGGGTCAATTATTTCAATATACACGTAGTCGTCCCAATAATGCATTCCCGCTTCATGCTCGCAGCTGATTGCAATGCCTGGGCCATATACTTCTGTAAGTCCATAGACGTCAAAAAGCTGTACTCCAAGCTCATTTGCAATTCTCTTTCTCATCTTTTCGCCCCAGCGCTCCGAGCCGATTATTCCCTTTTTCAGGAAAATCCTGTTGCCTATTCCACGCTTTTCAATTTCCTCGGCAAGAAGAAGTGCGTATGATGAGGTTGCGCAAAGTACTGTTGACTTCATATCCTGCATCATTCTCAGCTGCTTGTCTGTGTTTCCCGGCCCCATTGGGATAGTCATAGCACCCAATCTTTCAGCTCCGTTCTGGAAGCCAATTCCCGCTGTCCATAGACCATAGCCCGGAGTGATATGAATTCTGTCGAGATTTGTTACTCCCGCCATCGCATAGCAACGGGCAAACTGAATTGCCCAGTCCTCAATATCCTTCTTTGTATATGGAATAATAACCGGCGTGCCTGTCGTTCCCGAAGAAGAGTGAATTCTGACAATTTCTTCCTCCGGAACAGCCATAAGACCCAGCGGATATGCGTCTCTCAGGTCGCTCTTCTGTGTAAAAGGAAGTGTTCTGAAATCTTCTTCGTTTTCTATTCCCGCAACATCTATTCCCTCAAGCTTTTTCTTATAGAAGCAGTCTCGACCAGTCAGGTTCAGCATCTGTTCTTTTATTATATCAAATTGTAAATCCGTCATATTACTCATTTTTTACCTCTTCAATTACCATCAATATACTGCTAACTTAAATTGCCATTCTCAGAGCTTTTCGGTTAAGCTCGTGAAGCTTTTCGGGCAGCCTGTTAAGCAAAGCAGCTTCGGCTTCCTCAAGGCTTATTCCGAGAGCGCCGCTTGAAATTGCCGCTCCTAAAAGAATAACGTTTAGAACCTTGTCTGAGCCGCACTCCCTGCAGAGCTTTTCGCCGTCCACTACGATCACATTATCATAGTTCTCTTTCAGCCAGGAAACCATGTCTCTGCCATCGTACTGAGTTCCCATAAGCGCCGCGGTAACAGGCATTACTTCCTTAGATGCAGTTATTATTGTTCCGCCTTCCTTCAGGTAATCTATGTTTCTTACAACCTCTCCCGGCTCAAAGCCTATTATTACGTCTGCGCTTCCCAGCGGAATGATAGGGGAATGAACCGCCTGACCCGTTCTTACATATGAAGTAACAGGTCCTCCTCTCTGAGCCATTCCTATGGTTTCGGTAGTTTTTACCTCTTCACCCCTCGCAATAGCAGCGGCGGCCAGAACCTTTGCTGCGAGTACGGTTCCCTGACCACCTACCCCGCATAACAGATAATTCATATTCATTATTTTTCGCCTCCCTGCTTTGCAATCGCTCCCACAGGACAAACATCCATGCAGACTCCGCAGCCGAAGCACATCGACTTTTCTATGGTTACGCTTCCGTCCTTAATAACTATTGCAGGGCAGCCAAGCTCTTTTATGCAGACCTTGCAATTAATACATTTATCTTTTTCTATTTCAACCGGTTTGGAAGGCTTTGTGACCGCCACGCAAGGCGACTTGAAGATTATAGCCTTAACTCCCTCCGCTTCAGCCGTCTTCTTTACTACTTCTATGGAAGTATTCAGATCAAGTGGGTTCACCGTTACTACAGTCTTTACTCCGAGACCTTTAAG
>DCGW01000058.1 GCA_002315335.1 Firmicutes bacterium UBA1768
TGGCACTGGTTATTTACCGTTTACATTAAAGTCCTCCTTCTTTTTATATATTTCCAAATATTTGTTGTGTTTATGAATCATAACTGGTATCGGAATTATCATTCCGACTGCCATAGGAATAATACAAGCTATACTATCCATCATAGTAAACCCGATAAAATATGAAATAAAGATTATACAACCGTAAATAATCCACATTCTTCCGTGTTTTTTATTCCACTCTTCCCAGTCTGTCAGCTCGTCCTTTGTCGGCGGCTTTTCTCCAGAATAAAAACCTACGGGTTTCTTGCTCTTCAGATTTGCTATGCCGATGCCAATCATAATCAAAGCAACCAGACCATAGATAAAGCATCCTATTATTTCTCCTCCGTACATAGTTTTCCTTCCTAAAAAACACAACCGGGACCCATACAGAGCCCCGGTAAAATGCTATTTAAAGATTGAAATGGGTTGTCGATTAAACAATGCCCTGTGCCATCATAGCGTTTGCAACCTTTAAGAAACCAGCGATGTTTGCGCCAGCAACATAGTTCTTGCCCATGCCGTATTCAGCAGCAGCATCTTTACATGATTTGAAGATGTTAACCATGATTGTGTAGAGCTTAGCGTCAACTTCTTCAAATGACCAGTAGTATCTCTGGCTGTTCTGAGCCATTTCGAGACATGATGTTGCAACGCCACCAGCGTTAGCAGCCTTAGCAGGACCTACGATTACGCCGTTTTCCTGTAAGAACTTGAGAGCTTCATTTGTTGTAGGCATGTTAGCACCTTCGCAAACGAACTTTGTTCCGTTAGCAACGATCTTCTGAGCATCTTCGATGTGGATTTCGTTCTGTGTTGCGCATGGGATAACAACGTCAACCTTTGTGCCCCATGGCTTTTCGTTTGGATGGAATTCTGCGCCAGCAAACTTTTCAGCATATGGTGCGCATACGTTCTTTCCGCTTGCTCTGAGTTCGAGCATGTAGTCGATCTTTTCGCCTGTGATTCCAGCTGGGTCATAGATGTATCCGTCTGGACCAGAGATTGTAACAACCTTAGCACCGAGTTCTGTAGCCTTTGTTACTGTACCCCATGATACATTACCAAAACCTGAAACAGCAACTGTCTTGCCCTTGATTGTTTCGCCGTTGTCCTTAAGCATTTCTTCGCAGAAGTATACGATACCAAAGCCTGTAGCTTCTGTTCTTGCTAAAGAACCACCCCAGCCTACTCCCTTACCTGTGAGTACGCCTTCATATCTGTTAACGAGCTTCTTATACTGTCCGAAGAGGTAACCGATTTCTCTTCCGCCAACACCCATGTCACCAGCAGGAACGTCTGTGTCAGCACCGATGTGTCTGAAGAGCTCATTCATGAAGCTCTGGCAGAATCTCATAACTTCAGCATCGCTCTTTCCAACAGGGTTGAAGTCAGAACCACCCTTACCGCCGCCGATAGGAAGACCTGTAAGAGCATTCTTGAAGATCTGTTCAAATCCTAAGAACTTGATTACTGAAAGTGTAACTGTTTTGTCAAATCTGAGACCACCTTTGTAAGGTCCAAGGCATGAGTTGAACTGTACTCTGAAACCTCTGTTTACCTGTACTTCGCCGTTATCATCAACCCAAGGTACTCTGAACATAACCTGTCTTTCAGGCTCGATTAATCTTTCTACGATTTTAGCTTCTACCCAGTCAGGTCTCTTTTCGAGTACTGGTTCGATAGTTGAAAGAACTTCTTCTACTGTCTGGAGAAATTCTTTCTGATCAGCATTTCTCTGCTTAGCGATTTCGATGTACTTCTGTGCAAGTGCGCCCATTTCTATCATCTCCTTATTATTATAAAAAAATTTTTAGGTTTTCTGAAAACCTTTACATAAATATATAATACTCTTCCTGCTTATCATTGTCAAGGTTAATCGAGGTATGGCTGCATTTTTTCCTCAGCCAAAGGCCTGATATTTCCATTAAAAATCTTGCTTTGACAAGAGCATACCATATCTTCAATCATTGCCTAAAAAAGCCCTTACAAAATGTGGAATTTCAACGAGTCAGGATTGTTTTCTACTCTTGTTTTCTACCCGAAAAATCTGAGGCAGCCTGCTCCGCCACCCTTATTCCGTCAACCGCAGCACTCATGATACCTCCAGCATAGCCCGCTCCTTCGCCCGCAGGATAAACTCCTTCAAGCAGCCTTGTGCTCAGGCCTTCACCACGAATTATTCTGACAGGGGAGGAAGACCTTGTTTCAACAGCCGTCAGCACCGCGTCGTCCATATCGAAGCCGTTTAGCTTTTTACCAAGTACAGGAAGTGCCTCCTTCATCGCAGCAACAGCAAACTCCGGCAGACACTGGGAAATATCAGTCCATTTTACACCTGGCTGGTATTCCGGAATCACCTCGCCCGGGCCCTCGCTCGGTTTTCCTGCGAGAAAATCTCCGACCTTCTGAGCCGGGGCATAGTAGTTTTCTCCACCTGCTGCAAAGGCGGATTTTTCCCACCTTCTCTGAAACTCAACACCTGCAAGTGGGTGGTCTGAGCCAAAGTCCTCAGGCTCAACGCCGACGAGCAGTGCAGAATTAGCATTTTTACCGTCTCTTGCATGGCAGCTCATTCCATTAGTAACTACAGCACCTTCTTCCGAGGCTGATGCAACCACATATCCGCCGGGACACATGCAGAAGGTGTAAACGCCCCTCCCGTTGCTGCATTTATATGAAAGCTTGTAAGCCGCAGCACCCAGAATATCCGCAGCTTCTTCAGAGCCATATTGGCTTAGGTTGATAAGCTGTTGTGGGTGCTCTATTCGTGCTCCGATAGAAAAAGGCTTTTGCTCCATATCAAAGCCGCTTTCGTACAGCATTTTAAAGGTGTCTCTTGCGCTGTGGCCGGGAGCAAGGATAACAAAGTCCGCCGGCAAGGTTTCAACCCTTCCCCCACTTTCTGTCTCAACGCCTGTAAGCTTTCCGTTTTGAGCTGCAATTCCGATTAACCGGGTTTCAAATTTTACAATTCCTCCCAGTTTTTCCACTTCTTTCCTGATATTTACAACAACCCGCCTCAACACGTCGGTTCCCACATGGGGATTTTGTTTATAGAGTATATCCTCCGGTGCGCCGTGGTTAACCAGCTCCTTGAGGACAGCCCTTGTATTTTTTGAGGCTTTTATTCCCGTAGTCAGCTTTCCATCAGAAAAGGTTCCCGCTCCGCCTTCGCCAAACTGCACATTGGAAAGGGGAGAAAGACGACCCTCCTTCCAGAAGGCTTCAACGTCCTTTACTCTTTCCTCCAGCCTGCGACCTCTTTCTATAACCACCGGCTTCATCCCGGCTCTTGCAAGATAGAGCGCTGCAAACATTCCGCAGGGGCCAAAGCCCACAACCACAGGTCTTGCAGCCTCTCCCATAAACGGAGGCTTAAGACCTTCGTCAGGTTCTTCAAAGGCTTCTCCTTGTAGTGTAAACTCCACAGAAAAAACTCTCTTGATTTCGTTCTTTCTTCTCGCGTCAACCGACTCCCTGACAATGCGCCACCTGTCAACCGAGCCTGGCTTCAATCTCAGCTTTTTTTCAATTTTTCGCGGAATTTCCTTTTCCGCTTCCTTAAGGCCCAGCCTTATTTCATTGATTTTTCGCATCGATTATTTATTCCTTCTCCATCGTTGCGGCCTTTTGACCCGCAAGAATTCCGCTCGACCACGCCCACTGAAGGTTGTAGCCGCCGCAGCGTCCATCAACATCCAAAACTTCTCCCGCAAAGAAAAGTCCCTTCTGAAGCTTTGACTCCATGGTTTCAGGGTTTACTTCCTCAAGCTTTATGCCGCCACTCGTAGTCTGCGCATCGTTCCATGACTTTGAGCCGGTTATTCCTACTCGCCACTGCTTCAGCATCCTGCAGATGCTTTTTAGCTGCTCCTGTGTTATTTCGGAAGCTCTGGCCTCAATCTTCTTTATTCCGCTTTCTTTTAGAATAACTGGTATCAGTTTTTTATTTATCAATCCGTTTAGGAAGTTTTCACAGGACTTATGCTTCGATTTTTCGAGCCTGTCCTTCATCATGACAACAAAGTCATGTACGCTGAGCTCTGGGAAAAGGTCTATTACAACCGCACAGCTTCCTTCTTCCATTGCTCTGTTTGCTCTGCCGCTCAGGTCAAAAACACAAATTCCGGAAATTCCGGTTTCGGTAAACTGAATTTCTCCCTTTTCGCTTCCGACCGGCACTATTTCTCCGTCTTTTCCTTTTACAAGCAGAGTCACTTCTCCCTTGGCTCTTACTCCCTTAAGACCGGTAAAATACTTTTCCGAGCAGGTGAGCTGTACAAGCGCGGGCTTCGGCTCTACAAGAGAATGACCCTGCGCCTCAGCCAGGACGAAGCCGTCTCCCTCGCAGCCATACTGACTTCCGGCACGACCTCCGCAGGCTATAATAACTCTGTCCGCATGTTTTCTCATGTTCTGGTGAGAAACTGTGAAAAATCCGCCGGTTGCCTCGCGACGCACAATCCCCTTAATCCAGTGACTGTTAATAACCTCAATATTAGGAAGCCTGTCGAGCTCAAACCTCAAAGCATCTACCACTGACGCCGCCTGCTCCGAAGCAGGATAGACTCGCCCCTCCGACTCAAATCTCGGATATATACCCAAGTCCTTAAAAAACGCCAACGTTTCCTCCGGGCTTACCGCCTTCAATACCTTGTCGACAAAGTCCTCGCTGCCTTCATTATATATTCTGCCCTCATAATTAGTATTTGAGTAATTACACTTTCCGTTGCCAGTCGCCAACAGCTTCCTGCCGACCCTGGCTTCCTTCTCAAAAATTGTGACATTTGCGCCCTCTCTTGCTGCTGCAATTGCTGCCGCCATCCCTGAAGCGCCTCCGCCGATAATAGTTATATCCATAAAATACCTCTGTACATATATTTGTTTCTTCAATTAATAAGGTAATTATATCCTTTAAAGCAGGTAAAAGCTACTAAAAAATTCGAGCCTTAACTTGCTTCAATTGTTTTATCACAGGCGCGAGCGCCTGTTTCTTTTATTGTTCTCTTGCAGAAAAAAGCGAAACCTGTTAAAATATTTGTTGTACTATTTGGGTTTTGCGGTATAAGCTCAGTGCATATCGCTTCCGTTGCACAAACAATGCTACTTGAAATATTTTGCTTGAAAATACATTTTTTATATAGAAATAATCCGAAAAGGAGTGATATTAATGTTTGAAGATGCAATAGAAAAGGTTTCTCAGTATACACGTTCCGTACACAGCGTGCTTAGAGTGTACGGAGAAAACAAAATTTTAACCTCTACAGCGACTCTGTTTTTCGTCAACGACGAGGGCTGCGCCATAACCACAAGAAGCTTTGCGGACCTCCTCATTGCCTCCGGGCAGATGGAAAAAACCTGGGGCAACTTCAAGTCAGACAGAGCATCTCTCACAAGAGATGAATACTACGAATCAAACCTTTTAACTCTTGAAGAGCAGTATAAATACAATGATAAGTCTATAGTTCAGGCAAGAAACATGTTTATAGACTGCATAGACAGAATGAGCGGCTATACCTGCCATAAACACCCGAAATATGACCTTGCCATCATCAGGTTCAACGACTACTCAGAGCTTAAATACACCAACCATGCTGTATTTTCAAAGTTCCCGGCAGGTATCAGACAGGGTAAGTTCCTCTGCAGATTGGGTTTCCCGTTCCCTGAGTTCACAAACTACAGATTTAACGAAGAGGAAGACACAATTGAATGGGTTAACTCGGGCAAGCCGGGTTCTCCGAGATTCCCGCTCGAGGGCATGCTTACAAGATATCTCGGTGACGAAAATGGCAAGTTCGGAATAGAAATGAGTACTCCGGGCCTCAGAGGAATGAACGGAGCACCTCTCTTTGATGAGATGGGTCATGTATACGGAATGCAGTTTGGCAGTCGTATTATGAACCACGAAGCTGAACCGGAAAAAATGCACCTTGGTCTCTGCATCAGCGCAGAAGTAATCAAGGACTTCCTGGATTCCCACGGAATTAAATACTACGAAGCGTAAGCTTACTATAATTATGGCTAAAAGCCGAACACGGAGGTAAAAAGATGTCAGAAAAATGTACACACGATTGTTCCTCCTGCGGCGAAAACTGCAGCGAACGAGAATTTAATCCTGAAGATTTTAAGGCGCCAATGAACGCTATGTCCGACGTAAAAAAGGTGATCGCCGTTGTCAGCGGCAAAGGCGGTGTAGGGAAGAGCATGGTAACCTCAATGATGTCGGTTCTTATGGCAAGAGAAGGGCTGCAGACAGCTATTCTTGATGCCGACATTACCGGTCCATCCATTCCGAAGGCCTTTGGTCTTACGGAAAAAATCTGGGGCGACAAAAATATGATGTATCCTGCCATCACCAAGGGCGGAATAAAGGTAGTTTCACTTAACCTGCTGGTTGACAACGAAACAGACCCTGTTGTCTGGAGAGGCCCTATGGTTGCAGAGGTTGTTAAGCAATTCTGGACGGACTCTGCCTGGGAAGATGTAGACGTAATGTTCGTCGATATGCCTCCAGGAACTGGAGATGTTCCTCTTACAGTTTACCAGTCACTGCCTGTCGATGGTATTATTGTGGTTGCTTCTCCTCAGGAGCTCGTTGGCATGATAGTGGAAAAGGCCGTAAATATGGCTGGTCTTATGAACATTCCGATTATCGGTCTTGTTGAGAACATGAGCTACTTCACCTGTCCTGACTGCGGCAGGCAGCACAGGATTTTCGGAGATAGCCACATCGATGAAATCGCAAAAAAATATGGAATTGACACTGTCTGCAAGCTTCCGATTGCGCCTGAGCTCGCAAAAGCAACAGACCTTGGTCAGATTGAAATGATGGAAATTCCTGAGCTCTATCCTCTGGTTGATAAGCTCAAATAATGGGTTTCCAATTATACAGACTTTTACCGACTTCCTTGAGTCAGCCCACACACGCTGATAACCGGAGGTCGGTATTTTTATGTAATATAGGCTGTCTCAAAACAACAAGTCGCCTCTTGCTTTTCAAGCATGAAAAAACCTCCCCGTAAGCTGCAAGCACTTGCCGAGGAGGTTTATACTGTTATTATTAATTTCTGATATTAACTATAGAGACTGAGTTTCTTCGAGCTTTGCGTATGTTTCGTAACGCATTCTTGCATTCTTTTCTGCTTCGTTGAACATCTCGTTCGCCTTATCAGGGAATTCGGTCTTGAGTGAAGCATAACGAACCTGACCGAGAATAAAGTCTCTGAAGTTTTCTGTAGGCTCTTTGGAATCGAGTGTAAACGGCTGCTTACCCTGTTCCTTAAGACTTGGATTATATCTGTATAAGTGCCAGTAACCGCAGTCAACAGCTTCTCTGATATTTTCCTGAGCCTTGTTCATGCCCTTCTTGATGCCATGGTTAATACATGGAG
>DCGW01000043.1 GCA_002315335.1 Firmicutes bacterium UBA1768
TGATGCAGCACCTTCATAAAGACCAAGTACTGAAGACCAACCTGCAGCAAAGAGGAGTAAGAAGAATAATGTACCCCAAATTCTGCCGCCTGACATATCGCTAAATACGTAAGGCATAGTCATGAATGTTAATCCTGAACCTGATGAAACATCCATTCCATATGAGAACAGTGATGTGAAGATAGCTGTACCTGCAAGGATAGCTACTACAATATTTGAAAGGATGATTACTACACCAGAGAAAGGAATATCTGAATTTTCCCTGTCGAGGTATGAGCCGAATGAGAACAGAGAAGCCATACCAACACCGGCAAGGAAGAAGCACTGGTTAAGACCAGCCATCATAACCTGTGGAGTTAACTTAGAGAAGTCCGGAGTGAACATCCAAACAACACCTTCAGTACCACCAGGAAGCATTAAGCCTCTTACAGCTAAGATTACGAGGAAGATGAAGAGAGCAGGAATTAATACCTTGTTTGCTCTTTCAAGACCCTTCTGTACGCCAGCCATGATAACTACGATTGTAAGGATGTAGAGAATACATACAGTGATGAACTTGTATCCCATATCTACCTGTAAGCCCTGATAATAAGCAGAAATGCCGTCCATGTCGAACTTAGCAAGACCGCCGGAAGCGAACTTAAAGATGTAGAACATTACGTCTGATACGATAGTAATGTAGTATGAGATCATGATGATTACTGTAGCAGCTCCGAACCAACCTGCAGCAACCCAGATTGATCCCTTACCGCCTAATTCTCTCATACATGCGATAGCTGATTTCTGAGTATATCTACCAAGAGTTAATTCAGCCCAGCAGAGAGGAATAGCGATAATTACAGCAAAAATAACACACATTAAAAGGAATACGCCGCCGCCGTTCTGGCCAATCATGTACGGGAACTTCCAAATAGCTCCGAGACCTACGGCATATCCGACTGAGGTCATAATGAACCCGAAGGCACTACCCCATTGTTGTTTTTCAACAGCCTGATCTGACATTTTATTTTCCCCCTATAAAAGTCATATTCCGCATGCCTAAGCATACAGAATCCTTTAATAATAAAATAGAATAATTGCGTCAAAAACCTGTCAATGTGAAGTTCATTTATATACTCCGAAAGGGTCCAGAAAGAACCGGACCCCTCCGAGATATATCTTTATATTCAGTTGTAAAGGTTCACGACCGAAGTCATTCAGCCCTACGACTGAAAACGTTCAGAATAATAATCCTTTTGAGAAATTATTTTTCTAATGATGCTAAGTAAGCTTCTTCAACTGCCTTAAGAGCCTTTGAGTTTTCTTCTTCCTTCTTCTTGTATGCAGCGATATCTCTGCCCTGCCATCTTGACCAAGCTAATTCCTTAGCGAGTTCAAACTGTAATGGCTTGCCTGTTGCATACTGAGAAATGAGCTTACCTGTGATAGGTCCTAATGTGATACCGTCACCTTCGTGACCGCATGCCATGTAGAAACCAGGAACTTCTTCTACGTCTGATACGATTGGCAGATGGTCAAGTGAGAATGGTCTGATACCTGCGAATGATCTGATGCAGTTGAAGTCTTTAAGCATTGGATAATATCTGATACCTCTCTGAGCTACTGCTGAGATGATTCTGTATTCTGATTTGATTGAGAATCCTCTGAACAGACGGCAACCACCAACTACTGTGTTACCTGTGATGTCAGATGTGATATTAAGACATACATTGTAAGCCTTTACTAATGGATCGATTGGTCTTTCGCCGTCCTGGAAGAACTTTGTGAGGTAGTAACCATATTCAAGAGCAAGTCTGTTCTGAGTGATTTTACCTGTCTTTTCAGAAACTGTTAACTGACCAAATCTTGGTTCGATTGGAACTTCCATACCAACCATAGCGCCAATGAATGGAGCCCAGCAACCAGCTGCGTTTACAACCTTAGGAGCAGCGAATTCGCCCTTATCTGTTACAACGCCCTGAACTGCCTTTGTGTTAGGATCCTGTTTGATGTCGAGAACTTCTGTTCTTGTGAATACATCGAGTAATCCTGTCTTCTTAGCTTCTTCTACGAAACCAAATGCTACTCTGAATGGGCATACAGCGCCATCCTTAGGTACCCACATACCACCTGTTAAGTCCTTAGCACAGTTAGGTTCTAACTGCTGTAAGATGTAAGGGTCAACAGCGTACTGTTCAATACCGAGAGCCTGGTTCTTAGCTACCTGTTCCTTAGCCTTTTCGAATTCGAATTCTGAGTCACAGAAATATACGAAGCCGATAGGATCGTCGTTTTCGTTTGTTGCATATTCGAAGTCATAGTCGAATGTCTTTCTCATTTCGTCAAATAACTTCATTGATTCAGCACCCTGCATTGAGTCAACGCCCGGCTGCTTTTCTGAAGCACCAATGTATCCGTCTGTATGAGATACTGTGCCGCCTGCGATGTCGCCTCTTTCGATGAGGGCAACTTTTAAACCTTCCTGAGTGAGGTAGTAAGCACATGATGTACCCATCATACCTCCACCGATTACGATGATATCATAAGTTTTCATTTCTTAAAAAACCCCCTCTGCTAATGCGCCATAGCTAACTGGTCTAACCGGAGGTCTTGTGCTTGAAACACCTGTCTCATTCGGTGCTACACCCAGTTCCATAGAAATGAGCTGCTGAACCATCTTTTCGCATGTTCTGCCCTGACAGAGACCCATTCCGGCTCTTGTTCTTCTTTTAACGCCCACAACGTCGAATGCGCCCTGAGCAATTGCTTCTCTGATTTCGCCAACTGTTACTTCTTCGCAACGGCAAACCAGCATTTCGTCATCGATTCTTGCCATTCTTTTCGCCTCCTTAACAGTTTCTACTTTCTCTTTACGCTTCTAACTTCGTCAGCAAATTCCTTAGGAATTTTTACTGTAACAACAGGTGTTCTGTCATATGCCTTAGGGTTCATAACCTTTTCGATTACGCACTTGCACTGTACTTCACCTTTTCTGTTTACAGCTTCCCATTCTTCTCCAACTTCTGGAGTTGGCTTGTATTCGTATGGGAATGCTACTGTAGCTTCTGTATCTGAGTAAGCTTTGTTTACGATAAAGATAGCAAGACCAGGGCACTTAGCTACGCATGCGCCACAGCCTGTGCAGTTATCTTCGTTAATCTTAGGCAGGTTAGTAATAGGATCGCCAACATTGATAGCATCGAACTTACAAGCTGTTTCGCATGGGTTACATGGAATCTGCTGTACGCATTCTACTACTGCAACTGCTCCCTTTGCATATCTTGCATCGGAGATGTCCTGCTTAGCATCGATTAATTCCTGCTTGCTAATATATCCAACTTCTTTGATTGACATATTATTTTCTCCTTTCTCTTATGCTCTAACTCCAGGGAACTGTTCCATTACTTCCTTCTTCGCTGCAGCTCTTCTTTCGCCGAAAGGACCCATTCTGAGACCATCAAGTCTTTCCCAGATTTCTTTTCTCTTTGCATCAGCTTCAGCAGCTGTAATGCAGCCGAGTTCTTCTGCGATTGATACGCCTGCAACATTACCTTCTTCAAGAGCTGTGTTAGCTTCTTCAACACCTGTTGTGTCGCCAGCTACATAAATGCCCTTGCATGTTGACTGCATCTTTTCATTATGAACAGGAACCCATCCGCCGAATGGTCCATTAAATACTAAGTCGATGTCCTGAAGCTTAACGAGGTCAGAAACTGGCTTGAGACCAGCAGCTAATGTTACTGTGTCAGCTTCGAATGTCTTTTCTGTACCAGGAATATGGTTGAACTTAGGATCGATTTCAACGATAGTTACTTCTGATACTCTGCCGTTAGGGCCATTGCCCTTAACTTCTTTGATTGTGTGCTTTGTATAAATAGGAACGCCTGCTCTGCTGATCTTTGATGCGTGAACGCCATAACCATTGATGCCAGGAAGAGCTTCAACGAGACATACAACATCACAACCAGACTGCATGAGCTGATATGATACGATAAGACCTACGTTACCTGTTCCCAGCATAACGATCTTCTTACCAGGCTGTACCTTATTTACGTTAACCATTGTCTGAGCAGCACCAGCGCCCATAACGCCAGGTGTTGTCCAACCTGTGAATCTTACTACGTTTTCCTGTCCGCCTGTGCAGATAGCGATTGTCTTAGGCTTCATGAAAACGATCTTTTTTGTACCATCTGGCTGACCCTGTTCGATACATGCAACTTTGTCATCATAAAAACCAACGCATGCTGAGTTGAGCCAAATGTCAACGCCTAATGACTGAGCTTCTTCGAGCATTGCAGCACCAGTATCCATACCTCTGATACCAGCTCTGTGTTCGTGTGAACCAAAGAACTTATGGATCTGCTTGAATAACTGTCCACCTGGTTTCATGTTAAGGTCAACAACTGTGATATCCTTAACGCCGTTCTTTGCAGCCTGGATTGCTGTTGCTAAACCCGCAGGGCCAGCACCTACTACTAATAAGTCCTTACTTAACATCGTCTGCACCTCCATATCCATACTGGGTTTCAACGATCATGCCTTCTGCAGCAGGAGTGATGCATGTTCTAACATTTGCTCTTCCATCTACGACCATTGCACAGTCTGTGCACTGTCCGATACCACAGAATAACCCTCTAGGTTCATTTCTCTTTACAGTATAACGATTTACGATGATGTCCTGTGCTAATAAAGCAGCGAGAATAGGTTCGCCTTCTTTAGCAGGAATTTTTTGACCATCAACTGTGATCTCGATCATCTTTGGATTTAAATCCTGACCAAGTATGCAGTGGTCAGTAACTCTCATACACATATAATCGTCCTCCTTTCGTGTTTATGACATTATACTACAATCATATCAATTAGTCTATAAAAAATTTTTGCTTTTTTTACATTATATTTACAGCGAAAGTTCAGTCCTCATCGGAATTTTTCCACTCATCTCCGATTAATTCGCTATAATCAACGGCAGTTTCTTCTTCCGGGAGAATTTCCAGTTTCCCTTCCCCTTTTGCAGCTCTTTCAGCCTCCTCCTTCTTCGCATCTTTGGATGCTTTTACATACAAGATGATGAGTATCAGAGCCGCAATGGTATACATGACAATTACCCCATTATTCCCAAAAATCGGAGCCAACAGGGACTCAAGCACACCAAACGCCAGCATTATTAAAAGAATTACTCCGCATAATATTATTGCAGTTTTTTTCATAATCAATATTCCACCTTTGCATATTTTATGGTTTTGCCCCAGCTTCTGAACTTGTCCTCATACTCTGTCGTTACTTCTCTCGAATTGAAAAGAGTGTTGTGCAAATCATAGGTCAGCTCAACAATTTTCATTCCTGTTTCGGTGAATTCTTCTACAGAAAAATCGAAGAGGTCGTCATTGTCTGTTTTAAACTGAAGGTTTCCGCTATCCACGAGGATTTTCCTGTATTCGCCTAAATACCTTCTGTGGGTAAGTCTTCGTTTTGCGTGTCTTGCCTTAGGCCACGGATCGCTGAAATTCAGAAACAGACCAGCCACCTCACCCTTATCGAAGGCCAGCGAGGGTTCGCGCAAAAACTCGCAGACAAAGGTGACGTTGGTTATTCCTTCCGTCGATGCAAGCTGCGCCGCCCTGAGCAGGACCCTCTCCTGACCCTCAACTCCGATAAAGTTCCGCTCTGGATGCTTTTTCGCCATTTGGGTAATAAATTGTCCCTTTCCGCAGCCCATTTCAAGGTAAATGTCATTATCATTCCCAAAGACCTCTTTCCATCGCCCCTTGAAATCCTGTGGATTTGTAGTTATGTAGCCACTCAGCTTTTCAAGCTTTTCTGTAGCCCCTTTTACTCTTCTGTATCGCATTGTATTATATTCCAATCATTATTATCTTTACTAATTGTTTGAGACGAGTTCAAACGTGTAGCCCAGGCTTCTCGCGTAGTCTATGAACTGTCCAAGAATATTTGCATTTGTTGCTGAAACCGCATGAAGGAGATAAACCGCTCCCGGATGAAGTCTTGACTTAAGCTTCGTCAAAGCAGCCGACTCAGAAGGCTGGTTGCTTGTATCATAGTCTCCGTATGCAAAGCTCCAGAATACCGACTTCATGTGAAGAGCCTCAACTAAGGCCATTGATTGCTCACTGTAAATTCCTGCCGGACTTCTGAAGAGAGTCATTTCATAAGCAAAGTCCTCTCTCAGGCAGTTCTGGAGAGCCTCCAAATCCTGGTACTGCTCCTGCAGGTTCAAAGACGACATTCCGTTTTCAGGATGAGAATAGCTGTGATTTCCAACAACATGGCCCTCATTTATCATTCTTGAAACCAGCCCCTTAGATTTTTGATAATAATAGCCTGTTACAAAAAATACAGCCTGAATTCCCTTTGCGGCAAGAACATCAAGAATTTTTCCAGTATAACCAGCTTCATAGCCCTCATCAAAGGTAAGATAAATCACCTTTCGATCAGCATCCGAGTCAATAGCAAGAGAATTGAACTCTGCGCCCTCATCAGACTGAAACCTCAACGGCTCGACAGGTCTGTTCAGCCCATCATACTGTGTTCCGAACCAGTAATCCTTTCTGGTGTTGTCGTATGCGGAAAGTGCATCATAGTCAACATAATCATCATATTCCAGAATAGTCTCACCGTTAAAGATTACATTGTAGCGATTGAACAATGCGCAGGCTTCGGCGCGTGTCACAATTTCCTGAGGCGCAAGATAATACTTTCCCTTGTCCTCCCTTCCGTTAATCAGGCCCGTTTCGCACGCCCATTCCATGCTTTCCTTTGCCCAAGCTGATACCAGACTTTCGTCAGCAAAGGCCATGGTATTTTTTGCACCGCTTACCGAATTTTTATTGTACACAGAATGGTAGTTATAGAAAAAATTTGCAACCTGCTCACGGGTCAGCCCATTATTCGGGCCAAAGCTCCCGTCAGGGTAACCCCCTGCGATTTTGTTCTCAGAAGCCCATTCTATAGAGTCCTCATAATATGAACCTTTTGCTACATCAGTAAAAGAAGCCGAGTGCGAAACCGACGGAGAACCGGCTTGTCTGTAAAGCACTGTGACAAACATGCCTCTCGTTACAGGCAGTTTTGGCGAAAAAGAATTATTAGATGTCCCTTTGAAAAGCCCCTTGAAATAAGCATTGTACACATCATCATAATACCATTGATTTTTTGCAACATCGTTAAAAGGTCTTGCGGATGAGTCCGCACCAAACGCGATTGCAGGCAGCGCAGTAATAATCAAAGCCACAGCAAGTATAACCGCAAGCATTCCTCTTCTTTTCATTTTATACTCCTATCACGCAAATCACATAAAAGCAGATCGGCTTTCTGCTACACAATTTCCATTATTTTACCAGTTTTTCAAATTTTTCCCAAGGGAAGCCTACCACATTAAGATAAGAGCCTCTGTACTCTCTGACATACGGAGCAAAGCCCTGTTGAATGGCATAGGCTCCCGCCTTATCAAGCGGCTCTCCTGTTGCAATGTACCTTGCAATATCCTCTTCAGAATATTTTACAAACTCTACCTCTGTGCAGTCGTAAAAGGCAGTTCGTGTTTCACCCATATAATCAATAACCGAAACTCCCGAATATACACAGTGGGTTTCCCCATTGAGAAGGCTGAGCATTCTGAAGGCATCAGCCTCGTCCTCAGGTTTTCCGAGTATACCATCCTTATACACTATAGTATCCGCTGCGATTATTCTGGCAGGCTCCCGACGCCCCTCGGCTTTAAGCTTTTCCTCAATGTGAAGCGCTTTTTTCAGCGAGAGGAATAAAACCGCGTCTTGCGGAGCGATGTTTTCCGGCAAGGCTTCTTCAACCTGAGCTGGCATTACGGTAACCTCATATCCATTTTCAGCAAAAATTTCCAGCCTTCTTGGGGAGGCTGAAGCAAGAATTATTTCCATATTATCTGATCTGTCCGTTTCCTCTTACTACATATTTATATGACGTCAGCTCCTCAAGTCCCATAGGACCTCTCGCATGAAGCTTCTGAGTTGAAATTCCCATTTCACAGCCAAGGCCAAACTCTCCTCCGTCGGTAAAGCGGGTCGATGCGTTGATATAAACTGCTGCGCTGTCAACCATTTTTACAAAAATGTCAGCGTTTGCTGCATTTTCTGTTATTATGGCCTCCGAGTGGCCGGTCGAGTGTGCCGCAATATGCTCTATTGCTTCCCTGACTGAGTCTACAGTTTTTATTGCCATAATATAGTCGAGAAATTCCGTTGAAAATTCATCGGTTCTGAACTCGACAGGAGTCTGGCCGGAAGCCTTCCTCTTTTCTACCAGCCTATCGTTCATCAGCTGCATAAAGCGGTCGGCTACTGCTGAGTGAACAAGACAAACCTCAGCCGCATTGCAGACTGAAGGTCTGGATGTCTTTGCATTTTCTACAATATTTATGGCTTTTTCGAGGTCAGCAAATTCGTCTACATATATGTGGCAAATGCCTGTGCCTGTCTGTATGCACGGAACCTTAGCGTTTTCTACGCAGGACTGAATAAGGCCCTTGCCGCCTCGTGGAATGAGGAGGTCAACATAGCCTACGCCTGTCATGAGCTCGGCGGCGCTGTTTCTGGTGGTGTCCTCTACAAGCTGCACGACATCACCAGAAAGGCCTGCCTTGCGCAGGCCGCTTTGAAGAGCGGCAACTATCGCTGAGGCGGAATTGTAAGCTTCCTTGCCGCCTCTCAGGATGCATGCAGAGCCGCTCTTCAAAGCCAGCGCCGCCGCGTCCGAGGTGACATTAGGTCTGCTTTCATAAATAATCGCTATCACCCCAAGTGCTACCGAGGTTTTTTCCACAACCAGTCCATTTGGCAAGGTATGTCTCCTCAAAACATTCCCAACCGGATCCGGAAGTGCTGCAACCTCTCTTATTCCCTTTGCCATACTAGCAATTCTATCTGAACTGAGAGTTAATCTGTCAATCATGACATCTGAAACACTTCCCTTTGCATTTTCAACGTCAATTGCATTAGCCTCAAGTATAGCTGCCTCTGAATTGATAAGCTCCTGAGCCATCGCCTCAAGCGCAGCGTTTTTTTCTTCAGCATTAACCACTGCAAGCGGCGGTGCAGCAGCCTTTGCAGTTTTCATTATTTCTATTGTAGTTTTCATAATAACCCTCCTCGCTTACCTGAACAGATAAGCCTCTAATACTTTATTCTTACTCTCAAATAGATTTTAAACTATGCGAATATCAATTTCAAGTCAAATGATTTTTATCAATAAAAGCTATGGAAAATAAAGATATATAATAGTATAATTAAATGGCGCAGCCAAGCGCCATTTAATTAAAAAAATCAATTTTCAAGGGGAAAAGGAGAATAAAAATGAACAGAAAACACTTAGTCAGAATTCTGACAGTAATTTTATCACTGTCATTAGTGATTTCATCAGCCCTTCCGACACTTGCAGACTCTGCAGACACCTACGTTGCTATGGGCGCAGACCTCTCACAGGATCAGAGAACAGCAGTTCTTGGTTATCTCGGATTATCAGAGACAGATATGGCAAATGTTGATTCAGTAACCATTACCAACGCCCTCGAATATCAGTACTTAGGCTCCTACCTTCCAGCCAGTGTAATCGGCACAAGAGCACTTTCCTGCGTAAGAGTAGACAAGAAAAAGAGCGGCGGAATCAAGGTTAACACGGTAAACATTTCTTACTGCACCGAGGGCATGTACCAGAACGCTCTCATTACCGCCGGAATAGAAAACGCTGAGGTTACAGTTGCAGCCCCTTTCAGCATTTCCGGTACAGCAGGACTTGTGGGTGCAATGCAGGCCTATCAGGGCATTACAGGAAAGGTTATTCCTGTTGCGAACTCGGACGCTGCTGTTGAAGAAATAGTTACCACCGGAAACCTTGCTTCGACCATGGGCAGTGAGGACGCCGAAAATCTTGTGGCACTTGTTAAACAGGAAATTATTGGAAATGATGACCTCACAGATGAGGATATTTTAGGTTACATCGACCAGGCAGCAGCAGAGCTCGGAATTTCTATTACCGACAGCGAAAAGCAGGCTCTTCTCAGCCTCATGAAGAAAATAGCGGCGCTTGACATCGACCCTGACCAGTTGAAAAAACAAGCGGAAAACATCTACGACAGACTTACCGACTTCGGGATTGACCTCAGCGCCTTTGATAAGGATACAATAATCGACAAGATTACAGGCTTCTTTGAAGGCGTCATCGACTTTATTAAGGGACTTTTCGATTAATATGATATTGAATTATCAGGAAATCAGATTATAGCAAAAATATTCTTTTGGAGAAAAAAATGACTTCAAAACCAAAACACCAACGAATTTCTTCCATTACAATAGATGCCACTTTGGAAAACTTTGACGCAGCAAAGGATTTCATTGCAGAAATTCTAAAAAGCGAGAAAATAAATTCTCACAGAATACTCGAAACCACGTTAATATTTGAAGAGCTTTTCCTTCGGCTGTCGGATCCTGACCGGTATATTACCGACGACGGAAAGATAACGATTTCATTAAGGAAAAGGCTTGGTGAAACCCGAATTCTGCTTAGCTTCTGGGGCGATATGTTAGACCTTGACTTTGATATGGCAAGAGCGTCCGATGACCCCAGTATTGCTATACTCAGCCGTTACCAGGACAAGATAGGCAGACGCTTCAGAAGAAGAAACAACTCCGTCAGCATACTTGTAGAAAGAAACTACAAAAACGCGGTTTACTTTAACTATGCCGCATTTGGTTTGGCGTTTTTGACTTATATAATTTTGAACCTGACCACTACACCCGAAAAAATGAGCTTTATATCAAACAATTACCTTACGGTTATTGAAAGCTTATTTGGGAACGCAATGACCATGATTGCAGCTCCAGTAACGTTTTTCTCTCTGGTAACCAACATTACCGACATCAGCGTAATCGGAGACCAACGATTACACTTAAAAAATGTTATTGCTCTTACCGGAAGAATGTCCTGCACAGCCATCATTGTATCATTTATTTATTTTGCTATAGTACGACCTGTTGTGGTGTTTGTCGGTTCTGATATAAGCATTCTGTCAAATGAGTCATTTGAATTGGATTCGTTTTTAGTGAATGTATCCAACATTATCCCGTCAAGCTTGGTGGAGGCCTTTACGTCAATCTCTCCTCTGCCGCTAATATTCTTGTCGGTTTTGACTGCCATAGCAATGATTTCAATGAATAAATACTTCTTCCAGATGAAGACTATGAACGATTCATTTAATGCTTTGTTTTCCAGAATGCTCAGTATTATTATGATAGTCCTCCCGGTTGTTGTGTATTTTTCATTCCTTAGTTCACTAATCAACTACGGGCTTAAAATCATTACTTTCGTGCTTGTGCTGTTAGGGCTGATTCTTGTCGGAGTATCTCTGCTTTTCTTAGGTAAGCTTATTGTAATTAAGCTAAACGGCGGAAAAATCATTTGGTTTATTAAAACCTGCCTCCCAGCAATCAGCAGAAATTTCAATATTAATTCAAGTATCGATGCTATTCAATATAATATCCGCTTCTGCAACAGATTTTTGGGCGTCAGGAACGATATTCTCACGGTAAACATTCCGGTTCTTGCGCAAATAAGCCTGGCCGGCAACTGCTTCATTCTTACATTTTTTGCCTGTGTAAGTATCACCCTGTCAGGCATAACCATCAATTGGTTTTATATTATTCTGCTCGGCCTGCTTGTTTTTGCCATGTCAATCAGTGCACCTAACCAACCCGGTTCTTTCTTCCTCGGCATGGTTATGATACTGAAGTTTCTTGGTATTCCTTTGCTCAGCCTTCCGTTTATTTTCTTCATGGAGGCTCTCGTCGGCAGATACTTATCTCTGATAAACAGCTTTGGCGACATTGTCACAGTATACTGTGCAGAGCTAAAGGAACGACGAAACAATAACGCTAAAACAGATGCCGATCAGAGCATCTGATACAAAAAATACTTTGAGCCCCTGATCATGGGGCTCATTTTCTATATTATCCTTCTTCCTCTGACAAATTTTCCTACTATAGAGGTTTTATCCGCCTCCAAGTATACTGCACGCTGAAGCCTGTCCTTAATGCTGAAACTGTTTCCTTCATCAAGCTTTCTGTCATCAATTACTATCGCATCAAGCTCATAGCCTTCTTCAAAGCTTCCCACCTTTCCGAAGAATCCACCTCCTCCGCAGGTAGCCAGATAGAAGGCCTCCTCAAAGGAGAGAGGTCTGCAAGCAGGGTCTACCAGCCTCCAATACAGCTTTGAAACCTGAACCGCATCGGCAATCGCCCTGAAAATCGACTCGGATTCACCGCCGGCAACATCTGACCCCAAACCAACTTTCAAGCCTTTTTCCAGATATTTTCTTATCGGTGCAATTCCCGAAGACAAATTCATGTTTGAAGCCGGGCAGTGCGCCACATACACCCCTCTTGCTTTGATGAGTTCCACCTCTTTATCAGTACAGTAAATACAGTGTGCCATTATAGCGTTGGCACCTCCGCCTAACAGTCCAAACTCCTCATAGCCTTCCGCATAGAATTCAGCCTCAGGGAAGAGCTTTAGTACGAGTTTTATTTCCTCCGGATTTTCGGAAAGATGCGATTGAACAGGCAGATTGTATTCTTTCCGGAGTTTGCTCAGTTCTATTAACAATTCTCTGGAACAGGATGGAAGAAATCTCGGGGTCAGAATCGGCAGAGTATTTTTGAACCTGTCTGCTGCTTCAATTGACCACCTCAAAGTCTCTCGAATTGACAGTTCCGCCGTTTCCTCCCTTATGTAGTCCGGAGCGTCGTTATCCATATTCACTTTTCCTACATATGTTATCAAACCTGTCTCTTCGAGCTTTTCCATCAAAATCAGAGTCGCTTCCCTGTGTATCGTTGCAAAAATGGACGCTCTTGTTGTCGCGCTGTGCTTGAGATTTTCGACGAAGGCTTCATAAGCTTTTTCCGCATAACCAATCTCACTATACTTTGCTTCTTCCTTGAAAGCATAGGTTTTTAGCCAATCTAACAGCTCGAGGTCCATTCCCACACCTCTGAAGGCATACTGTGGTGCGTGGATATGAAGGTCTACCATTCCCGGCATAATCAGCATCCCAGTATAATCAATCACTGGCAGGTCCGAAAACTCAGCGGGAATGCTTTTAAAGACCCCTTTTGATAGGCCTTCAACACATATAAGGAAACTGTTTTTTTCTGTATTTAGCTTGTCTGGGCTTGAATTCCAGCAAATATCGCCCTTCAAAATAAAGGATTTCATTATTCTTCTCCGGATTATCATTGTCAGGAATAAGCATTCGCTTTCCTATGAAAAAATCCCTACAAACCATCTTGATAGTGGTCTGTAGGGCATAAGTTCTTATTCCATTTCTATAGTTGCAGGCGGTTTATCCGTAACGTCGTACATTACTCTGTTTACGTGTTCAACCTCCTTGGTTATTCTTGAAGCCACCATGTTGAGGAAGGAGAACGGGAGTTCCACAGCCTTTGCGGTTACAAAGTTTTCTGTCTTTATAGCTCTGAGAGCAACTGTGTAGTCGAAGGTTCTTTCTCCGCCCCTGTCGTTAGCAGCTATTCCTACGGTCTTCATGTTTGTAAGAACAGCGAAATACTGTGAGCAAAGCTTATCATAGCCGGCCTTAGCCATTTCTTCTCTCCAGATCCAATCTGCGTCTCTTAAGATTTCGCAGCGCGCTTCAGTGATTTCGCCAACCACTCTGACTCCGATTCCAGGGCCCGGGAACGGCTGACGGCTTACATACTTTTCGTCGAGACCGAGCTCACGGCCAACCGAACGAACTTCTTCTTTGTATAAGAACTTAACCGGCTCAACAAGGCCCTTGAAGTCAATGAAGTCAGGAAGCCCGCCAACGTTGTGGTGAGACTTGATAACCTTGCCGTCTGCGGTCTTTGACTCAAGAATATCAGGATATATAGTTCCCTGAGCAAGGTAGTCTATGTGACCGATTTTCTTTGCTTCTTCCTCGAACACTCTGATAAACTCTTCACCGATAATCTTTCTCTTCTTTTCAGGGTCTGTAACGCCCTCTAATTTTTTATAAAACCTCTGTCTTGCATCAACAAAAACAAAATTCAAGTCATAAGGTCCGTTTTCACCAAACACACCACAAACCTCTTCTGCTTCATACTTTCTTAAGAGACCATGGTCTACAAAAACGCATGTGAGCTGCTTTCCTATTGCCTTGGAAATCAGCGCAGCACATACAGAAGAATCCACGCCTCCCGAAAGAGCCAAAAGAACCTTGCCATCGCCAACCTGGTCCTTAATTTCTTTTACTGCGTTTTCAACAAACTCAGCAGGAACAATTGAATCAAAAGTTCTGATATCTGCCATTTTACACTCCTTATCTGTTCATCATCGAAATATCTCTGTCCTTGAGAATTACATCATGGGCACCGCCCTCAACAATACTTGTCGCAGAAACCATGGTAATCTTAGCTTTAGCTCTCAGCTCTTCAAGCGACAGCGAACCGCAGTTGCACATGGTTGATCTGATTTTGCTGAGAGTCATTCCAACGTTGTCCTTGAGGGCTCCCGCATATGGCACGTATGAATCAACACCTTCTTCAAATGAAAGCTTTGAATCTCCTCCCATATCATACCTCTGCCAGTTTCTGGCACGGTTAGAGCCTTCACCCCAGTATTCTTTTACATAGTTTCCGTTTATATTAAGCCTATTGGTCGGGCTTTCGTCAAATCTTGAGAAATATCTCCCTAGCATGAGGAAGTCTGCGCCCATAGCAAGCGCCAAGGTCATGTGGTAGTCGTAAACTATACCACCATCTGAGCAAACAGGAATGTAAATACCGGTTTCCTTGAAATACTCGTCTCTTGCTTCACAAACATCGATGAGTGCTGTTGCCTGACCTCTGCCTATGCCCTTAGTTTCTCTTGTAATACAAATTGAACCGCCGCCGATTCCTACCTTAATGAAGTCTGCCCCACATTCAGCCAAGAATCTGAAGCCTTCCTTGTCGACAACGTTACCGGCTCCAACCTTTACTGTGTCGCCGTATTTTTCTCTTATCCACTCAATAGTGAGTTTCTGCCATTCAGAAAAGCCCTCGGATGAGTCTATGCAGAAAATATCCGCACCTGCTTCAACCAGGGCAGGTACTCTTGTGGCAAAGTCACGTGTATTAATACCAGCACCTACAACCAGGCTCTTTTTTGAGTCTAAGAGTTCATTTGGATTGTCCTTATGTGCTGAATAGTCTTTTCTGAAAACGAAGTGAGTGAGTCTCTGGTTTTCATCAATAATCGGAAGGGAATTGAGCTTGTTTTCCCACAGAATATCATTTGCCTCGCTAAGTGTAACGCCGTCCTTGGCCCAGACGAGCTTTTCAAACGGTGTCATGAAGGTTTCAACCTTTGTATCAAGTCCCATTCTGCTTATTCTGTAATCTCTGCTTGTAACGAGACCTAAAAGCTTGCCATCGCTTGTGCCGTCATCTGTAACGGCTACAGTTGAGTGACCGCTTTTTTCCTTCAGCTCAAGGACTTCCTTAAGAGTCTGGTCCGGCCTGATGTTTGAGTCGGAGGTAACAAAGCCCGCTTTAAACTTCTTGACCTTTTTGACCATTGCTGCCTGGCTTTCTATTGACTGAGAACAGAAAATGAACGAAAGACCACCCTCTCTTGCAAGTGCTATGCCCATTCTATCTCCTGAAACCGCCTGCATAACAGCAGAAACCATTGGAATATTGAGCGTTAATGCCGGATCTTCTTCACCTTTTCTGTACTTGACTATAGGAGTTTTCAGGCTTACATTTGCCGGAATACATGCTGCAGAAGAATAACCCGGAACCAGCAGATATTCGCTGAAGGTTCTTGAAGGTTCTTTGTAATAATATGCCATATTTCCTGTCCTTCCCCGAAGCCGCCACAGGCAGTTTCGCATTTATGTTAATTGAAATAATTAATAAATATAACCACCAGACTGAGCATGATGGCTGAAATGTTAACTTTTATTTTACAACAGATTTAGGTTATAAACAAGAGGCTTTCGTAGGAATTAACCGTACAAGCCAAGATTTTTTACCTGAAATGCGGGTCTGTTCATAAAACAGCTGACCCGCAGGCGAACCTACGGGTCATTAGCACTATTTATATCAGAGGAATTTAAGTGATCTGTTTTTTCCGATCAGCCAATTGCTTTTGTTTTGATAGTTATCCTGAATTTTCTTTAACAGATTAATTGCTGCAATCCCCGAAAGTATTCGCTTCCCTGCATCCTTGGAAACATATGTTACTATTGCTCCGCCAACCATAATCGGGACTGCGTTTTTAATTACTGTTTTGGCTGTTCCCTTTAAGAGAGCCTTATCGTAGGCCTTAATCATTTCGTTCGCAACGCTTGCATGTCCATTAAGGTTAATGTGACTTCCGGCAGAGTGAACGATGAATTTTACACACAGGCTCAGGTATCCCTGAACACCAGGCTCTGCTAACAATACATCATGAATCTTTGTTCTTAAAGCAGATTTTTCACTTGCATCGTAAGCGGTTTTTAAAGTTTTTGCAACCTCTCCCGGCTTAGAGAAACACTTTAACACGGTTTCAAAGTCATATTTTGTCGTATTATTGCAGGCATCAATAATAGCATCTCTTATTCCAAGATAAATCTGTCCTATTTCCACGTCACCATCAGTTTGTGCTTCCGTCTTGTTTCTATTAACCTTGCCTTCTCCAAGAACCTTCACCACACCATTCTCTATTGCGGCTGCATCCAATACCTCTACAGTTTTACCAGTTTCAGCATCTTTTCTCGTTGTTATCATCTTTTTGTAGATATTCTCTCCAAGCATCTCTTTTCCAAATTTTACCAGTGTGTTTTGGATATATCTTCCCATGAGATTGCCCATTACGGAGTTGAAATCAACGCTATCTTTATCGAGTGCCGCAACATCTTTATACATCTTGTCAAAGGTTCCAGGTTCCACATATATCGCATTTAAATCAGTCTTTTCACATGCCGACTTAAGGTAGCTGTTTGCAGCCTTAATCATTACTCCCGCAATTATTCCAATATCAATTTTTATGCCCTTGTAGTCAATTACTATTCCGTCTGCAGCGTTCGACAAGCCAACAAGCATTACTGTTGCATCAGGGTTTACCGCCTCTATTTTTTCAAGACAAGACTCAACCCCTGTGGCAAAGCCTGTATAAGCATAAACAGCATCCCATACAATCCCATCAATCTTTTCAATCAGGTCACTTTTTTCACCAGCAATGGATTCAACCTTTTCCATAACAAGCTCATATGTCGTGTCAAATAAATATTTCTGCACCTTAGACAGTCCAAGATACTTGGTTTTATTTATTGTTCCATATGACACTTCTCCGCCAATCAACGCATAAGTTGCTCTGATTGAGAAGAAATTGCCAAAGGAATTTGTTCCAAGAGCCATACTGATTACATCTGCATTTTGAACAGCAGAACGAACATTTTTAGAGATAACATCATATGTCCCTATAGCCTTATTTTGATCATCTCTATAGAAATCCTTCAAATAATTTCTGGCGCCAGTTACCGCTTTATCAGAATCATCAAAATATTCACGATAGAAATCGTCAGCCTCAAAAGACGAATCAAAGAGCTTGTACAAATCTTCATAACGCATAGCATCAGCAGCATAAGCATAAAGATTAACCTGCTTTCCACTTAGCTTTGCAAGGTGCTGAGAAAAAAGATCAGGATAAGACCCGCTTACATAGGTATTAAATCCTCTTGTCGACATGAACGATCCATCTTCATTTGTAACAAACTTACCGTTTTTATCTTTTATGAAATAATCTGGCATATAGTACCCGTCTGTCTGAGAATCTCCAAACGCCACATAGTTAATGCTCCTGCCAAAAAGCTTTTCATTGTAGGTCTTGGTCGGTTCCGGCGCCTTTGAAAACAATCCCCATCCATCATAAGCAAATGACGGTACAGCCAATGTAAATACAAGGCATAGCGTTAATACTATTGCCAGGGTTTTTCTGCAATATTTAGACATACCCTTTCCTCCATTTTAGATTTTATATTTTTGCAATAAGTATATCATATTATTGTGGGTCTGTGTTTAATAAATACAAGTATTTGTTATTATTTTCAAAAAATATTATTAATTTTGCCCCAGATCAATTCATGCTCTTGCCGCAAGATTTCTCGCAATTGACGCCGTAATCATTGTAACTGCAGCCCCACCCACCATTACCGGCACTGCTTTTTTCAGCACCTGCTTTACCTTCTTTTTCTTTTGTAATTTGTCATAAGCGGTAAGGACTCGTGTTGCTACCTGCTGGTGTCCAGAAAGGCTGGTGTGTGAGGTATAGCTATTATCCATAAGCGCTCGGGCAAAAGCGAATATCAGATCTGCAGAGCCCTCTGTCTTAAGAACCCTTGCAACCTCTTCACGCAGCGACTGGTCCTTTGCCGAAGACCCTGGCGTGACTGGCTTCGTCATTGTTTGTGCCGCACTTTGAAGGCCCGCCAGCACTTCTCCGCTAAACAGCTCGTCATAGGCTGTTTTACCATCCTTTTCAACGAGAAAATCATAGGCCTTTCCCACATTGATATGATTGAATTTGTTTTTTTCATCATAATTGAGTACATCTATAATGGCGTCTCTCATTCCAAGATAGACCTGCCCCGGCAAAGCATATGCTTCATCACCTCCGGTTTCGCCTTGAATATACGCGACCCCCTTCTTAATGTTATCTTTGTTAAACTCTTGATTATTATTGAATCTGGTTCCCGCAATTGCCTTCACCAGCGTTTTCCCAATATCTTTAAACAAGGTTCCCAGTGAACTTGTTAGCATCCGGATTTCGTATTCCTCGTTAAAGTCCACAGACCCACCGCTTTCAAGCTTTGCCATTTCCTGGTAAATCAGGTCAACGTCACCATATTCCGAATAAACCGCATTCCCCTCATAGCTTAAAGCCTGATATTTAATATGAGCATTTATAACCCCTATCAAAGCCTGACTGATCTTGCCGAAATCGATAGTAACCTCTCTGGTCTTCTTCCCTATGGGCACATCAATAGTCAGATATATTTCATTTGTTCCATAAGGAAAACCTATTAGTATCACATCCGCATCGGGGTTTAGTTCATAAAGTCTGTTGCAGAACCTCACATAGTTCGTTCCCAGCCCCGCAACACCATAGAGTGCGTCACCAATAATATCACTAACTGTAGCTGCTGTTTCTTTTCCTGCTTGTTTCTCCAATTCCTTTGTTAAAGTCCTGTCGAGCTTGTCGTACAAGGACTTTGCCCCGGGAGATAATACAACAGACAGATCATAGGCATTTCTGCCTGCCGACTCTCCGCTAATCATAGTCTCTCCGGTATATGCATTAATTCGCTCCCTCAAATAGCAAATAAAATTGTTCATTCCGAGGCAAACAGAAATGACGTCGGCCTTTTTTACAGCAGCAGCGAAATCCTTTCTACCATACTCGAATTTAGCATTAATTCTCTGGGTTTTATTTCCCACATCTACAAGCCCCTGCACAACAGAGTTATCATACAGCTTATCAATTCTTTGCTCTTTTATGTAAAGCTCTGTATAAGCATCCCCGCCGAAATAGTTTTGGTCGGACACATTATCGGTTGAAATAAATGCCAGAATATCATCAAGGCGGGTTGCCGTGAAGGAATACTGAAAAAGATTAACCTTACACCCATATTTTTCATTTATCTCCGAAGCAACGATATCAGGATAAGCGCCCGCTATAGCGAATTTAAAACCCGCATGACTTTCCGGATCGGTTCCGTTGTCCTCGTCATAACCCGGCAAACCGAATCCGTTGGTCATTGAGTCACCAAAGCACAGGTAGTTAAGCTCTCCATTTTCACAGGTGCCTGAAGTGTAAACCTTTGTCGGCTGCGGGTCTATGCTTTCGTTAGTCTCAGCAGCTCCCACGAACGACGGGGTGATTAATGTGAACAATATACACATAATTAACCCTGTTGCCCATGCTTTTCTGCAATATGAAACCGATTTCATTTTTTCATCCCCTCAAATAGAATATTATGCTGAAATTATATCATAAAAAGAGATGAATATTGCAATAAATAAAATAATTAAATTATTGAATAGGCTCAGGTTAAGTTCTCCTTAGCGGTGTCAGAAAAGGCTATTTGTGACAGAATTGGGAACAAAGCTTACCACTTATGCACGAAAAACGA